>NZ_DATGLN010000187.1:0-11437 GCF_035294165.1 Chthonomonas sp. | reverse complement strand
CGCGATTTCTTCCGGCATTACTTCGAGAATCCGCTGCACGGTTCCATTCCCATCGGTTGGGGCATGGGGCCAACACTCATTGATTGTGCACCGACTTGGGTAAAGTGGTACTATCAACATGCCACACCGAACGACGAGTTTATTTGCGACGTATCGGGCGTGGGCTACATCTATCCACCGGATTGGGCGACAGCCCTTAAGAATCGGGATGCGGCCTTTCGCTCCTTCTACGATCTCACATGGCAATATATGAGGCGTATGGACATGCACACGCTGCGGCTGATGGGGGTGGATGCAGAGGCCATCGCGAAGGTGGCAGGCAACTTGCCGCAGGTCTCTTTTATCATGGCGGACTACGGTTATCAGGGAGAGCGTTCTTACGACCGGCTGACATATCGGCTGCCGAGCGGTCAAGAGGTGTTTCGTGCCGTTACCAGCGGAGGCAGTGGAGAGACGCTTGCCAACGAGATACGCCAGCGCATAGGGGATGTGCGCCCGGCTTTCATCAACGTTTTTGTGATGAACTGGAGCACAAAACTGGAGGACTTACGCGATATGCTTAAAATTTTAGGGCCGGACTACGTGGCGGTGACGCCCTCGCAGTTGGCCGCATTGTATCGCGAAAGCCTCTCCACAACGACCTCCGCACGCTAGCAGTTGACTAGCACCTTCTAAAGTCTGCAGCTTGCCCTTGCTGTGGTTGTGGCCGGTTGGGTGATGAAACTATTGACGGGCTGCCTTCAGGCCGAAGTCAGGGGCTGAGGGTATGTCGGAGGCGCATGGGGGAAGGATACATCAATCATCTTAAAAGAAGGGAGGTTATATACTGAGGGCTAGGGCGACTTAGGCTGTCCTCTGTCGCCTTACAAGGCGACATGGAGAGACTTCATAGATATAGAGGATGGAAACAGAGGCTTGCGCGATGGAGTAGTAGTATATGGAGGTGAGGGAGGTGGTGGCCTATCTCGGCTTAGGTTCGAGCTTAGGCGATCGGCTACGGAATTTACAAACAGCCCTCAAGCGACTGGCCAAAACAGGCGATATAACCATAGAGGAGGTCTCGCCGGTTTACGAATCGCCCCATCTAGGTAGAGAGCCGGAGGATGCAAGCCGTTACCCTCCGCACCTCAATGCGGTGATAAGAATACGCACTTATCTGTCACCGATGGAGCTGCTTGAACAGATACAACGCGTTGAAGCGGAGGGGGGAAGAGAGCGGAACATTTCTTGGGGGCCGCGCACCATAGATATAGATATTCTGCTATATGCGAACGAGAGGATAAAGACGGAGCTTTTAGAGGTGCCTCATCCCGAGATGTCGAAGCGGGCCTTCGTGGTTATCCCGTTGTGGGATATCGCCGCCGACCTCATTCTGCCGGACGGGCGTGAACTAGGGCAGCTTGTAGCCAGCGAATGCATTCAGCGCCAACCTTTGCGCCGTTACGCGCAAACGCTGGCAGGATGGCAAGGAGCTTAGAGAGAATGCAACAGTTTTTTTATGAAGCCGTTGATGCAACAGGCAAGACCGTTGTGGGCAAGATAGAGGGGCGAGATGCTTCAGAGGTGCATCGGCGTCTACAGCAACAAGGCTATCGTCCTGTCTCATTAGCACCGGCCTCTCCGAATAGTGGTCTGTCGAATGCTTTTGATGCCACCCGTCTAACGGGGTTGGAGCCGGCGCCCATGCAGCGGTCTCAGGCGTTCAACGAGCCTGTTGTGTCGAGAGTACCGATCTCAACGCGCTTACAAGAGGTTGGAAACGAGCCTCGTAAGGTCGTGTTCACCGGCAATGCGGCACGCCTACAGGCAACGGCCAAATCGCCTACGACGCGCCCATCTCCACAAAGCTCCTCTAAGCTCGGCGGGGTTAGCACGCACGATCTGCTGGTCTTCTTCCAGCAGTTCGCCACGTTGGTTCTCGGTGGCCACACGCTTTATAATGCGTTGGAGGAGTTAGGGCGGCGCACGCCCAATAGGAACCTAGGCCTGGTAATTAGGGAGATGATGACGGCGGCACAGGCGGGAAGGCCTATCTCTGAGGTTATGAAGCGCTACCCGCGCATTTTTCCCGAGCACGTTACGGGCGCGGTGGCTGCTGGGGAGCTTGGTGGTTTTCTAGATGTGATGCTGCCGGAGATAGCGCAAACCTACGAGCAAAATATCGCCCTCTATCGCGGCTCGTGGTTGCCGAAGTTGCTTGCGATCAGCGCTCTGTTTTCCGTGGCTATTGTCATTCCCTTCTTCCCCTCGCTCTTCAGCAGCATGGATTACAAAGTAGGGCTTATGCTGTATCTTAAGCGTGTGGCTTTCATCTATCTGCCGGCTGCCGTAGGCCTTTTGCTGCTGGCCGTCAACATAGGGCGTTGGATGCAGTTGCCGGAGTATCGCCGTTACCTCGATGCGCTGGCTCTGAAGACACCGCCCTTTGGGCTGTTGCAGCGGCAGTTTAGCTTGGCCTGCTTCACGCGGACGTTGCGTCGGCTCTATCATGCAGGGGTAGCGCCCGGAACCGCATGGGAAAGCGCTGCTGCAGCCACCCCGAACGCGATTATGCGCGAACGCCTTCTTCAAGCTGCCGCCCTCATGCAGCGCGGCGCTTCGTTTCCCGAAGCCTTTCAGGCCACAGGTCTCTTTACAGGGCAGATCGAAAGCCTGATTCTTACCGGCCATCAGGCAGGACGGGTGCCGGAAAGCCTCGACCAGGTTGCCGATTACTATCAGAATCTGGTGCTCGATAGCACCGGTAAGGTGCGCCATGCCATGCTTCATATCGGCATAACCGCCATGCTCGTATTGGGAGGAGGCGCCTTTCTCTGGTTTGTCTACTCCTATTTTAACGGAATGTTCCACTTTGTGGACAAGTATTTCGGAAGCTAGGAACCTTCCGAAGAGGAGGCATTACCATGCCGACATATACCTATCAGGCTAAAGACGGACAGGGTCGCCTGTTAGACGGCACTTTGGAGGCCGAAAACCTTGCGGTGGCAGCGGAGCAGCTGCGGCAGATGGGCTATGCGCCGACGCGTTTGGAGCTATTACAATCCCCTATGCCGTCGCAAACGCTTGAACTGGCAAGCCCTTGGAGTAATCAACCCGCATCGTTAGCGCCCCTTTCCGAGCCAGAGCCTACGCAAAACCTGCCTATTCAACCTTGGGAACGGGGCGGGCCGGTGGCCCCGCCGAATCAGACCATAGTGGAACCAACCCAGTCCGTGGCGGCGCCAACGCTTTCTATGAACGCCCCGCAAAGCGCCGGCTCTGCAGCCACCGTGGCCTCTGCCGCCTACCCGGTGCGTGAAAGAGGGGTTATAGAACGCTCCGGTGGGCTAAAAAGCTCTTCGCTGTATCAGCGCTTCCTAGAGACCTGCATCTACCCGGTTTGGAGCGGCGTGTTCCTTGGGAACATGGTGGAGTTCTACCGCCAATTCGCGGCTCTTATCAACGCGGGCATGTCCCTCTACCAGGCACTGAGCGCTCTAGAAGCTAACACGCGGAATGGGCAGCTAAAAAAGGTTATTCGCGACATGAAGTTGCATGCCGAGCGGGGCGGAAGACTGTCGGAGGTGATGGCGCGTTACCCATGGATATTTCCGCAGATGCATGTGGCGATGGTACATGCAGCGGAGCAGGGGGGCATGCTTGACGACGTGTTCCGCCAACTTGCCGAGTATGTGGAGCACGAAGTGGCGTTGCGACGGGTGTTGCGCATGGAGACCTTCTATCCCAAGCTGGTCATTTTTGTTGCCTTCATGATACTTGGTCGTGGCTTTTTAGGCACGAACATGCCGGCGATCTCCGAGCTTGTGCTAAGTGGGCTTGGCAAGGCACAGTATTCGTTTCTTCAATATCTCAACGACACGGTGGTTTTTGGGTTGGAGCTGCTTCTGCCCTTCGTGGCGTTGGTGATAATCTTTCGGCTCTTCCTGTTCAACATAAAGGGCGTTCGAGAGGCGTACGACACCGTGAAAACGAGCTTGCCGGGGCTGGGCAAATTGGTGAAGACGTTTGCGACGGCGAAGTTTCTCCGAACCTATGCGGCACTTTACCATGCCGGCTTTCCTATGTCGGAGACGGTGCGTATTGCCGGGGAGGCCAGTGGGAACGTTCTATTAAGAAACGCCGCCTTGCAGGCCATGAGCCAAGCCCAGTGGGGCGGTGCGGTCTCCGATGCTTTGCATCGTTCGGGGTTTCTCGATCCGGTTGCTCTGAACATGCTCCGAACCGGTGAGGCGAGTGGGAATTTGGAGGAGATTCTGCAGAAAACCGCCGACTATTATGAGCAAGAGGGGCAGGTTAAAGCAAGGCAATGGGCTATTGCTGTAGGTGTTATCGTGTTTCTGTTTGTGGCGATCATGGTGGGCATGTTTATTATCCGATTCTACGGTGGTTACGCTGCCGGCGTCACCTCGGCGGGAGGCTAAAGCAAGTGGAGGAGCATGGAGAGTCCATCTAAAGACTATTACGCCATTTTAGGTGTAGCCCCTTCGGCCGACGTCAAGGAGATAAAGCGGCGCTACCGTGAGTTGGCATTGCGTTATCACCCCGATGTAAATCCAACCCCGGAGGCGGCCCGCAAGATCACCGAGATCAACGAGGCCTATGACGTGCTGAGCGATCCGGAAAGGCGCTCTCGTTACGATACGGAGCGTCTATTCATGGCCACACGTCTGCAACAACCCTCCGCCCCTTCCGCCAAGCCTCGTACGGCTTCGACGCAGAAACCCTCTACCTCTGCCTCACGGCCGAAAGTGGATTTCAACGGCTTTGGGCGTGTGGTGCACGAAGAGACATCCTCACGCCCGCGGCAGGCGCCTTTCGCTTCACAAACAACCGCAACCAGCCGCGCGGCAAGGGCGGAGAAGTTTCTGCATGAGGCCCAGGTTGCGTTCTACACGCGGCGCTATGCAGATGCGGAGCGCCTCTGCCGACAGGCCATCGCGTTGAACGTGACGCTATCGCCCGCCCACGAGCTGCTTGGTGATCTGCTGGCACGGCGCGGCGACAAGGAGAACGCCATAGCCGCCTACTCCTACGCCGTGCAGTTTAACCCCAACAACCACCAGGCACAGGCTAAGCTCGAACGCCTCACCATCAAGGAGCGCTCTCGCAGCGCAAGGCCACGTGTAACCCTCTCGCAATCGCATAGAGTCTCCGTGTGGGAAGCCCTCGAGGGAATGGAACGCGAGGTATTTTTGGCTGTTGTCGCCGTTGCGGCCGCTTTTGCTCTGGCGTGCGTCTTCGCTCTGCTCTATCTTTTTCCCGGCGAGCGGCTTGTTTCCGACATCTCTTTCAACCTTATTTTTGCTCTGATATTCGGAGGCTTTCTCTCCGGGCTGCTTTTATCGCTGTATGGACGGCTGCACCCCCTATCGCAGTGCGCTCAGATTTATGTGAGCCGTCATAGAAAGTTGCCTATAGCAGCCCTACTTGCCTTCTTGGCCCTATTTTGGGTCGGGCTATCGTTTGCAGTCTACCTGCTGGGGGCAGCATGGCAATGGATTCGATTCCGGAGGCGTTTCTCTCGGTCGCTGCTGATGGTCTATGGCTGCGCTTTCCTGCTGTCGGCTCTGTTTTGGCTGATCTATCGTCCCAGCAATCCATCCGGCGGGGCTAGCTCTCTAACGCTTCTCATTGCCGGCAACTTTCTGCTGCCCACACTTTTGGCCGGCTGGAAGATAGGCGACCGCCTACGTCTTTACGGCAGAATGTCGGAGGTTTAAGGTGGCCGGTGTAAAGAAGGGGTAGGCCATAAAATATGAATGCCGTTGTTTCGCAGATAGACATCGAGGAGTATTGGCATGTCATTGAGGAAAGGCAAGCAGTTTGGAGCCGTGCCCCTCTTTGATCCGAAGGAGGGACTCCTGGTGCGTGCGCCCCAGCAGAGAGGAAAGGGCTGGTGGATGGGAGCGCCATCGGCCGCATTCGACCCGGCAACAGACACGTTTTATCTGGTCTATCGCGTGCGTCGCCCCGCCGAACTCGGGCGCGGGGTGGAATGTCGCATCGCTGCCAGCAGTAACGGAGTGACTTTTGAGGATATCTGGGCGATTTCCAAGGACTCTCTCAATGCGCTTTCGGTGGAGCGCGGCTCGCTGATACAGGCCCCAGATGGTTGTTGGCTGCTCTACCTGAGCTACGCCTCTGCCGCCGATGGCCGCTGGTACGTGGGGTGGATCGAAGCCGATGCTCCTGAAAATTTTGAGGCGAGCCATGTATCGCCGCTGTTCTCCCCGGATGATTTGGCATGTGAGGGGGTTAAAGACCCCTGTGCCTTTCTTATAGGACGTATGATCTACCTGTTACTGAGCTATGCCGTTCCCTTGCCCAACCTCACGGAAGGACAGAAAGCCATGCGCCATGCCACGGGGGATATCTACAACACGGGGCTTACCGAGTCGCGAAGTGCGGCGGCCATTAGCGGTGATGGGCGCCTATTTCAGTGGCTAGGAGATGTATCGCCACAGCAGGCGACACTTCTCCCCGCTAACTTGGAGAAAGGACGGCAATGGGACGGCTATTGCCGCCGGCTCGGCTCCCTTTTGCCCTTAGAAGAGGGGGGCTTTCTCGCCTTTTACGATGGAAGCGCTTCTGTGGAGGAGAACTATGAGGAGCAGACCGGTTTGGCGATTACGTTCGATCTACAACATTACCGTTCGCTTTCTCCACACGGCCCTGTTCTTCGCTCTCCTTATGGCAGTGGCTCCCTGCGTTATATAGACGTTCTGCCGGTGGGGAATGAGCTTTTCTACTATTATGAAATGGCCTGTGCGGATGGCAGCCACGAACTGCGCGTGAGCGTGGTGGAACGATAGCTTGAAAAAAGCTGGTATACTAAGCTCTGCTTTTGCAACATTAGGAGAAACCGTTTAAAGATGAACCTGTCTGTTTTGCGTTCCTACGTGGAACCGAGAATGCCTAAGTACCTCGGTGTTGCCTGCGGTCTGGTGGGCATCGCTCTACCGGTTGTCAGCCTGGCCGCCTCACCGAAACCTTCTGCCGTTTTGCAGAAGATGTTCGATCTCTACAAAAACGCGCATAGCCTTTCCATTACGGCGCGAACCTATCAAAAAAGCCTATCGTCCCAGCGAAAAGTGGTTACTTTTACAGTGGTGCGAGAAATAAAAGCAACCTTGCCCAATCGCTTCTATGAGCATTCCACCATCAGCGGCCCCGCAATGCCCCAGAAAAACGGCGTGGTGCGCATTATCTGCTCTGATGGGAAACAGACCACGCTTTACGATAGTGTGCAGAATATGTATATGCAAGAGCCTGCAGGGCCTCAGATAACGCCGGCCTTTGTGTTTATTCGCAGCATCGATCCTCTCCTGTTGGGCATTGATCTGAAAACAGCTCGAATAACGAAGACGCTGCAGTATCATGGGCAAAACGCCTACGTGATACAGGTAGGTCTGGCGCTGCGTCCGGATGTCAGCGCAGAGATGCGGGCGAAAGTGAAGCCTTTAGAGCTTACCGTGTCTCAGGGCAGCTACCACCTAATGCGCATTGTGGACCCTAACCAGGTAAACTCCGCCGTTCTTGGGCTTGATACGGAGATTTTGGATCAGCAGATAGGGGCAAATATCCCCGCATCCGTGTTTCACTTCGTACCGCCAAAAGGTGCGCGTCTGTTTAAGCCACCCGCTCCACCGGCGGGCGGTGTCCCCGGCGTCCCATCAAAACCGCGTCCTTAGGAACGAGGCTATCCGGAGTGCCAGAAGGACGCCTGCGCCTCTATATCGTTCGGCACGGTCAGACCATCTGGAATGAGGAAGGGCGAATGCAAGGGCATACCGATGTCCCTCTCGATGCCGAGGGACATCGGCAGGCAGAGTGTATAGCCGCTCGTCTCGCAGCCCTTCCTCAACCGCTGCAGGCCGTTTGGTCTAGCGATCTACAACGCGCTCGTGTAACGGCGGAGGCCATTGCACGCCGTTTCAACTTGCCCGTGCAGGCCACACCGTTGCTGAGAGAGACTATGCTGGGAGATTGGGAAGGGCTAACACGTGCCGAGATTGTGGCCCGTGGCGATAAGGCCCTCCTTGAGGCCTACGATCGCGATTCCTTTCACAATCGCCCTCCCAACAGCGAGCCGCTTAGTCATGTTTGGCAGCGTATGCTGCAGGTCCTACAGTCCATACGCGCGGCTTTTCCCTCCGGCGGACAGGTGGCCGTTGTGGGACATGGCAGCAGCCTGCGAGTTCTCTTCTGTAATGCGCTAAAAGCGCCTATGGAGTCTATGCCGCGTATCTGGGTAGATAACGCCTCCTTAAGCCTGATAGAGGAGGAACCACGAGAGCCTGAGCCGTTTGCTCGGCTGCTTTTGCTGAACGACACGTCCCACTTAGCAAGATGATACGCCCACTGCACCCGTTAGTCTATTTTCGCCGTAACCCGGCGAGAGTGGCGCCTTTGGTGTTTGTGATTATGCTGGCCGTGATGTTGGTGGCCTGTGTGGTTACCATTGTCGACTCGATCCAGTTGACCATCTATACTCTATATGGATATAATCGTTATTTAACGGGACTAACGCCTCGTAATGCCCTCGACATCCCTTCGGATCAAATAGAGCGCATCCGCAAACTACCCCAACTCGGTGCACTTTATCCGGCCCACTCTTACCAGGTGCTCATTAAAACCATCTTCGGCAAAATGCCTTTTCCTATTTTTGGGCTTAGTCCCGGCGGGCGTCGGATGCTTTTGGAGCGCAGCCATGTTCGGTTGATAGCGGGGCGAATGCCGCGGGAGGGGCAGCCTGAGGCGGCGATATCGGACGATGTCGCCCGTAATCTGAAAGTGCCTTTAGGCGGTGTGTTGGCGAACCCGAACTCTTTGGATGACTACGCACCCGTGCCTATCCGCCTTGTGGGGCTGCTGCACGGCTCGGTATGGCTAGGCATCACTTCAAAATCGGAGGTAGATAAAACCTCTCCGTTCAGTTTTGTCGGCTATTTGGCCTTCGCCCCAAACGCTTCACCGGCCGCTCAGAGAGCCTTAGATGCGGCTATCGAGCGAGTGGTAGATCATACCCAGGTGCGGGTTTGGCGCTTCGCCGATTTAGTTCATGAAACAGAGAGCGCTCTCTCTAATCTCTATCTTATTCTCAATCTGGCCATCGGCATTATCGTATTTGCCATCGCTTTCGTTTGTGGACTACTGGCCAACATCTATTTTTCGCAGCGTTTGCCGGAGATCGCCATGCTGGCGGCGATAGGCTATCATCGCGGGTTCTTGCTGAGACGGGCGCTTGGAGAGGTTTGCCTTTACTGTTTATGTGGCTGGGTTTTGGGCGGACTGCTGACGGTAGGCACACTCTGGATCATTCGGGCGGTTTTTCTCGCTCCCAAAGGGCTTCTGCTCGATATTTTTGACCCTACTGCTTTTGTTTTTACGCTGCCGCTGCCCCTCACCATTGCGCTCTTCGCTTTGGCCACAATCGCCTTCCGTTTGGCCTCGTTAGACCCCGTAAGCATCATTGAGCGCCGCTAGCGGGGCTGGCATGTGTTGGCGCGGAGCACCTTGCCGGCCAAAGCGTGGGTGAGCCGGCCGTTTTCTAGGGCGACGGTGCCGTTTACCAGAACCCACTCGATGCCGATGGGATAGGCATGAGGGTGTTCAAATGTGGCCGTATCTATCACCCTTTGCGGATCGTATAGGGTGATATCCGCATAGCAGCCTACTCGCAGAAATCCTCGATCGGTAAGACCCATTCGCGTTGCCGGAAGGCCTGTCATTTTGTAGATGGCTTCCGCTTCGGAGAGCACCTGTTGCTGGCGAACATAACGCCCTAGCACACGGGGAAACGTGCCGTAGACACGAGGATGAATCTGGTCTTGTAGAGAGCGCTCGTTTACCTGAGAGGCCACGGCGTCGGAGCCGATAGCGGTGTAGGGATGTTGCATTACGCGCACGATATCCTCTTCGCCGATCGAGAAGTTGATGGCGCTTACAAAGCCCTCCGTCTCAACGATCAGATCGAGTACATACTCGACGGGGTGTTTTTGGTTTTCTTGGGCTAACTCTGCAATAGAGCGGCCCTGCAGCTCCGGTTTGCCACGGCAGACCCCGAGCCGGATATTTTGCCAAGGCTCTAGGTCGTTCCATTCCGGATGGGCGGCAAGAATTTCGTTAACGATTTGACAGCGAAATTGCGGGTTTTTGAGACGGGCGGCCATCTCCTCGTTGGTGCCTTGTTGGGCCCAACGTGGCAGCGTTTGCACCACCAAAGAGGTCATAAAAGCGGGGTAGGGATACTGGTCGAGTTGGACATCGAGGCCTTCCGCACGCGCTCTATCTACCATGGCCAAGGTGATCTTGGTTTTGCCCCAGTTTTTTATTCCCTCTGCCTTATGATGAGAGAGTTGCAGGGGAACCTGGGCTTTGGATGCGACCTCCAAGGCCTCTTGCACCGATTCGACGAGGGTGTCGCCCTCATTGCGGAGGTGGGTGGCATAGATGCCATTGTATTTGCGCACGAGACTACAAAGGGCGGCCAGTTCGTTCACATCGGCATAGCCGGAAGGAAGGTACTCTAAACCGGAGGAGAGACCCCAAGCACCGGCTTCCAACGATTCTTCGAGGAGACGGCACATGGCACGCAACTCCTCGTCCGTGGGAAGCCTATCGGCCATACCCATCACACGTTTGCGAAGGGTGCCATGTCCGACTAGGGGAAGGAAGTTGGTGCCGATGCCGTGCTCTTCTAGGTAGCGGAGAAACTCGTTGAGGTTGCTCCATTCAATATGCTTGCCGTAGGCGGCGAGCCAACGCTGTTCGAAGGCAAAGAGAGGGTCATGAAGCGCTAGGCCGAGAGAGATGCCGCAGTTGCCGACGACTTGGGAGGTTACCCCCATGGCGATGGCGCTGGACTGCCACGGATTGAAAGGGGCCGAGATGTCGGAATGGGTGTGGATATCTATAAAACCGGGCGCCACATGCAAATTTTTGGCGACGATGGTACGCCGCGCCTTCGCCTGTGAGAGGTCGCCGATGGCCGCAATACGCTCGCCCACAATGCCGATATCTGCTTGGAAAGGGGCGGCGCCGGTTCCCTCGAAAAGCAGACCACCGGTGATAACGATATCAAACGAAGGCTCTGGTTGCATGCGGCTACCTCAATCAATAGATTAAAGGTGGGCAGAATGATCGGGAAGCAGCTCTTCTACGTGGCCGTCGTGAAAACCGAATAGCACGCGAGAAGCCAGCCCGTTGAACAGACCTACCTCTACTACTCCTACGATCTGCTTAAGCCTTTGTTCCAACTGCGGCGGGTCGGCAATCGCCTCCATGTGCATATCGTAGATATAGAGGCCGTCGTCGGTAAGATAGGGTTCGGGACTATCGGGCGCTTTGGGGCGCAGCAGCACTTTCTGGCAGAACCGCTCGAGGCGACGCCGCGTGAGGGTATGGCCAAAGGGAACGACGGCCACAGGGAGGGGGT
>NZ_DATGLN010000185.1:0-26100 GCF_035294165.1 Chthonomonas sp. | reverse complement strand
TCTTTCACCGTACCTGCTGACGAGAAGAGAGCCTCCACATCCCGCTCGGTGGCGGAATAGGGCAGGCCTCCCACATAGATGCGCTTAGACATTCTTCACTCCTTCACACAAAGAGGACGCCTAAAAGATTGATCGCCCTCTTAGGTTTCACATGCGCCTACGGCGCGTTGCAATACGGTCACACTTTCCGAACAGGAGTGGAAGCAGGCGCACCGAGGGAGATGCAATGGGGGCCGATAACTCCTCCTCACACAACCGAACCAACCGCACCCGTTCTTCAAACTGTGAAACCGTTGATATACTATACCACACCTTTCCAGAAATGTCAACAAGCCTCTTTGCCAAGCACGCCACCTGCACGGTACAAAGCGTTGAAAATCTGGGCCTGCGGATTTTCTAGTATTTGGTAACCTGTTGCGTCAGACCACCGTCCACGTAGTAGGTGCTGCCTGTTACATAGCTCGATTCGTCGCTGGCGAGAAACACGGCCACAGCAGCTACCTCCTCCGGCTTGCCAAAACGTCCCCAAGGAATTTCGCTAATAGCATTGGCCCGCGCCTGGGGGTCATCCAGCACTTGCTGGTTAATCGGTGTTGCAATGGCCCCTGGCGCAATGTTATTGACGTTGATCTGATATGGAGCAAGCTCTAAAGCCAGATTGCGCATCAACATGCGCAGCCCACCCTTAGAGGTACAGTAAGAGGCATAGCCCGGAAACGGCACATCTTCGTGTACAGAAGAGATATTGATGATCTTTCCACCCTGCCCCTGCTTCACCATCTGCCGTGCCGCTGCTTGGCAAACTAAAAACGCTCCGTATAGATTAACCGCTAAAATTTTGTTCCAGTCCTCATCGGTTAAATCTAAAAAGGGTTTTTTCATCTCGATGCCCGCGTTGTTCACGGCGATATCCAGCCGCCCAAAACGCTGCACCACCGTGGCGACCATCCCCTCTACATCTTCACGTCTGCTCACATCTCCGGGCACCGCGATGCCCGTAACCCCAAACGTTGCAACCTCCGTTTCCGCGGCTGCCTCCTGCGTGCCCACCGGCAGATAGTTCACCGCAACATGCGCCCCCTCTGCGGCGAAACGCTCCGCAATGGCCTTGCCGATTCCACTGCTCGCTCCGGTTATGAGCGCCACTTTGTCCTTCAATCGCATGAAATTTCTCCTGTCCTTAGGTCTATTTTATGAGCTAGCCTGTGTCGGCTTTGTAGTTGCGCGCCATTTCGGCTAACAGTGCATGAATGCGCAGGTTGTCGGTTAGCTCGGGGTGAAATGCCGTTGCCAGCAGGTTGCCTTGCTTCACGGCCACCACCTTATCCTGAAACTTACTGAGTACCTGCACATTCGGCCCAACCTGTGTTACATAGGGCGCCCGAATGAAAACCGCGCGCACCGGAACGATCTCCGCGCCGAAATCAAAGGGAATATCCGCCTCGAAACTCTCGATTTGGCGACCAAATGCGTTCCTGGCAACCGCAATATCCATTAAATCGAGCGTTGGCTGTTCCGGACGTCCCTCAATTGTGTGGGCCAACAATATCATGCCGGCGCAAGTGCCGTAGATGGGCATTCCAGCATGCCCTCGATCGCGAATGGCCGCATCTAAACCCGTGCGTGCCAGCAGTTTCCCAATTGTTGTGGACTCGCCGCCGGGCAGAATGAGCGCATCCACCTGTTCGAGGTCGCGTAGCGTACGCACCTCTTTGGCCGGCAAACCTAACCGTTGCACCGTTTTTAGATGCGCCTCGAAATCGCCCTGTAACGCCAAAACCCCAATTGTAATATCATTCTTCTCCTTCATGGCCTACATTATATCTCAATCTCTACCATCTCTCCAAACGGCGCCGCGATTCTCCTTCCTCCTTGATTTTTTGGAGGCTGCACAGTATACTAAACCCTGTCTGGAACGCGTACCTCGGTGGAGACCTATCGTGTCGTTTGCACTGCCCGAATATTTAGAGAGCCGACGTCATCTTGTCGAACAGGCCCTCGAACGTTACCTACCATCTCTTTCAGAGCGCCCTCAGCGTCTTCACGAATCGATTCGCTATAGTGTGCTCGCACCTGGCAAGCGCATCCGTCCCATTCTTGTCATCGCCGGCGCAGAAGCGGTGGGTGGCACGGCGGAGCAGGTTCTACCGACAGCCTGCGCTCTGGAGTGTATTCATGTCTTTAGCCTCATTCACGACGATCTGCCTTGCATGGATAACGATGACTATCGCCGTGGCCGCCCTACTAACCACAAAATCTTTGGTGAGGCCCTAGCTCTTCTTGCCGGCGATGCTCTGCTAGCATTGGCCTTCCAGCTGATCGCCGAGAATGTTGCCAGCGTGCCCCCAGAACGTGTTTTGCCTACCCTCCATCTCGTGGCAAAAGCCTCAGGCACATGGGGCATGGTTGGAGGGCAAGTGGTGGATATGGAGTCCCAAGGGCAAGACGTAACGCCCGATACCCTGCACTACATCCACTCGCATAAAACAGGGGCCCTACTTACCTGCTCGGTCGTAGCAGGGGCCACTTTGGCCGGTGGCAGCGCCTCCCAAATCGAAGCCCTCCGCCGTTATGGGGAGCATATCGGGCTTGCCTTCCAAATTGCCGACGATATTCTCGATATCGTTGGCGATCAGGAGCGTATTGGAAAACCGGTTGGGAGCGATCAGAAGCAGGATAAAGCCACCTACCCCCGCCTGTTCGGAATCGAAGAGTCGCGTCAGCGTGCACGCCATGAGATGAAAGCCGCCCTTCAACAACTGCAGGGGTTTGACGAAAAGGCAGATCCCCTCCGCGCGATTGCCCATTTCATCGTTGAGCGCGATATCTGAGAAGTTCAAGATAACTCCATCGAAACGTAGGCCGTCTTTTGAAGTGAGAAGTTTTCTCGCTCTTTCGCCATAATAATGTCATCTTCGGCGAAGCGGAAGTAAATGAGAGGTCTGGAAAGAGCTATACGGCGCTTGCGCCCCCCTATCTGTAGGCAGATGAAATCTCTTCTTCGGAGTGCTTTGCTTCTTCTGTTACTATTTATCATTAATCGTTACCCAGAAGCCGCCGAACTTGGAACTGGGTTTGTTCCTACCCCCTCTTGCATGGTTAACTTTCGTGACCTGCTGCCCCCCAACGACCACGGTTTTCTCAAGGTAGGACAGGACGGACACTTCCATTGGGCTAACGGCGCGCGCGCCCGCTTTTGGGGCATCAATGTGTCGAGCACTCGTCTCGATATTCCCGACGCACAGATACAAAACGTCGTCCGCACTTTTGCCGATTCTGGCATCAATCTCGTTCGCTTCGAGGCCATAGACAACCGTGGCTGCTTGCTAGGCCCAGAAAATGCTCCCGACTCCCTGCATTTCGATCCACACTACCTCGACCGCCTCGACCGATGGATCGCTACCCTGAAACAGTATCATATCTGCTATTACCTTGACCTTCTTGACCTGCGCAGCTTCAAACCGGGAGATGGCGTGCCCAATGCCACAGCGCTTCACCGAGGAGCACGCCCCTACGCAATGTTCGATCCCAAACTTATCCAGCTCCAGCAACAGTACGCTCACGACCTTTTATGCCACACGAATCCCTATACCGGGCTGAAACTTGTGGATGACCCCGAACTTGTCATGCTTGAAATCTGTAACGAAAGTGGTTTCTTCCTTCAGCCCGACCAGCTCGATAACCTCGTAGAACCCTATCGCACCGAGTTGAGGAAACTCTGGAATCAATGGCTTCTCGCGCGTTATGGCAATCGCGAAAAATTAGCCTCCTCCTGGGGCTATATTCAGGGTTATCCGGTTCTGCGCCCGGACGAAGACCCCAATAATAATAGCGTAGACCTCCCTCTGCTTACACCGCCTCCCACCGATCTACCCCCTAACGTCATTGATGTGCGCCACGCTCCAAAGCGCGTTCAAGACGGCGTCGAGTTTCTCTACACACTAGAGCGCTCCTACTTTCACCAAATGGTCGCCTATCTGCACGGCATCGGTGTGAAAATCCCTATCACGGCCGTCGTATCGAGCGATGCGCCGGCCGATTTGGCAGCCGTCGCCGAAGAATGCGATTTCACCGCCGAAAACTGGTACGGTGAAACCTCTTTACCCGATCCACAAAATCGCACGCTCTCTTATATCAGTAATCAAGACCCTCTCGCCAATGACAGCGGCCTTGGCTTCGCCCCCTACACAGCTACCCTCCGATGGGACAACAAGCCCGTGGTTATCCGAGAGTGGGATGTCGGCTGGCCGAATCGCTGGCGTAGCTCTTCCGTGCCGCTCGTTCTCGCTTACGCTGCCCTGCAGGATTACGACGCCGTTCTGCTGTTTGGCTATCAAACCAATAAAGGGCCGAACGATTCGAACCCGATGGCGCTTAATATGTACTCCGAACAGAGCGATCCGGCCATTTGGGGTCTCTATGCCATCGCCGCCCGTGTTTTTCTTTCAGGCCTTATTCAGCCCGCTCAAAACACCGTTACCTTCGCCTTTCCTAAACCCAAACTTTTTCAGTGGCCTTATGATACACAACTCCTTGCCCGTCTCGCGTGGTGCGTCAAGCTCAATAGCACAAGCCACCCCACTGTCAAGCCTTTGACTGTTACCCCAACAGGCACCGATCAAGACAACCAAAAACTCGATCGAATTCTTGCCTACCTCTATCATCGAGGCGCTCCTATAAACCCTAAAAGTCGCTTCACCGGTCAGTGGCTTAGCGATACTTCCCAGATTCACTTCGACTCGGTTCATCGGTTGCTAACCGTGTGCACCTCTTCGTTTGTGATGATCGCCGGCGCCTTCGAGCCAAAGAAAACCTACCGCATTGGCCCCCTCTGCCTCTCCACCACAACGCCTTATGGTGCTCTCATGGCCATCGCCCTCGATGGCAAACCCATTCGAAACTCTCAAAATCTCCTGATCAAAATGGTCTCTACTGCAGAGAACACAGGCCAGCAACTACGTCGTGCTCCCCACGGTTCACCGGCTCCCTGGGTCTTGCTCGATCCAGGGCATCCACCGGTAACCACACACGGCCAACCCGCCACGTTCCCCACCTCTGTCTGGCTTGCTCCGGCCAATCCCAAAGGTCAGGCACGCTCCTTGCTCTCTCTGCACATGCGCAACGGAACATGGGAGCTGCATGTCCGAGCGAAGAAGGCTCAACTTGCATGTGACACTCCCGAACTTCCTGTCAGTGTTTTGGGCATTCACACTCTCACAGGCATGCCCTCTCACATCATTACCTTCATTGCGCGTTGGTAACCTTTGAGCGACGAGTCCACCTAAGCCCCCGCTATCAAGCGGGAAATCGGGTACAATTCCTTCATTCGAGGATGGAGCACTTTTAAAGCATGGCATTGATCAATATTCCCGGCACCGATCTTTACCCCTCCACCATTTGCCTTGGAACGGGTGAATTCGGCACAGCCCTTGATCGTGAAACCTCCTTTCGCATTCTCGATGCCTATGTGGAGTGCGGCGGCAACTTCATCGACACCGCCCATGTCTACGGCGATTGGGTTCCTGGAGAAAGAGGCCGCAGCGAAAAGACGATCGGAGCCTGGATTCAATCGCGTAAAAACCGTGATCAGGTCATCCTTGCGACAAAAGGAGGTCACTGGGACCTCCAGTCTCCGCATGTCTCTCGCGTTACCCCAAAAGAGATTGTAAAAGACCTTGATGAAAGCCTACAGTTTCTTCAAACCGACATTATAGACCTCTATTGGCTTCATCGGGACGACCCCGACGTGCCCTACGAAGCCATCATTGAAACTCTTAACGCCCAACGCGATGCCGGTAAACTACGCTGGTTTGGCGCCTCAAACTGGAGAACCCCACGTCTGCGGGCAGCCAACGCCTATGCGAAATCGCACGGACTTCAAGGCTTCGTTGCCGACCAAGTGCTCTGGAACGCAGCGGTTCTTGCAAAATATCCTTATGGCGATCCTACGGTCGGCTGGATGGATGAAGAGCGCTTTTTCTTCCATGAGGAGACGGGCATGGCGGCCGTTCCCTTTCAATCGCAAGCTTATGGGCTTTTCCATCGCATGGCCAACGGCACCCTTCATGAGATGAACCCGGGCTTTTTGAGTTTCTATCGCCTACCCGAAACCACGCGTCGCTTCCAACGGATGCAGCGCCTGGCACAGGAAACCGGGCTTACCATCACGCAAATTGTGCTCGGCTATCTTCGAGGACAGCCGTTTCCAACCATCCCCATCGTCGGCTGCCGCAGCGTTGCGCAGGTGCGAGACAGTATGACCGCCGCCGATGTCGCGCTTACAGCCGATCAAATCCTTTTTATCGCCCACGGCTAGAAGCCCTAGCATGGTTCGGCTGCCGGCTTCTCAAAAAGGAACCGAACAAATCATTTAAGAGTAATATGATTGATGAAACATCGTGCAAAGAGAGGTTCTAGGTGGCTGCGTCACTTCTATCCGTAGGCGTTCCTGCACCGGAATTCGATATTCCTATGCCCGACGGAACAACCTGGCCGACCTCCTATTTTCGCGGCAAGAAACGGCTGGTACTTGTGTTCTATCCCGGCGATTTCACGCCAGTCTGCACCGCACAACTGTGCGCTCTGCGAGACCACTGGAACCAGATTCAGGAACATGACGCGCTCGTTGTGGGTATCAACCCCGCAAAACCCTCCAAACATCGCCTCTTCGCCGCAAAGTTTGACTTCCCTTTTCCACTGATCTCCGACTGGGGGCATAAGATAGCGAAAGCCTATGGGTGCCGCGGCTGGTTTGGTATGAATAAACGGACGGTATATATCGTGGACAAGAGAGGCCTCATCGCTTACGCCTGCCGAGGAAACCCG
This sequence comes from Chthonomonas sp., assembly GCF_035294165.1. Taxonomy (GTDB): domain Bacteria; phylum Armatimonadota; class Chthonomonadetes; order Chthonomonadales; family Chthonomonadaceae; genus Chthonomonas. Next base: position 19,275 of record NZ_DATGLN010000185.1, on the reverse strand, counting down.
AACATAGCCGAACTTCTACAGGTTTTACGGTCTCTTCACGACGAACCACCCTATACAAGTGCACAAAACGGTGCGGTTCCGTCGCAAACCGCGCATATTCCTGAACCTTAAAACACAATGCAGCACAGTTACCCTGACAATATGTCTCAAACCGATAACGACGCTTCTAAGTCTATGTCGCCGCCTCTCTCTCTACACCAGGACGAGGTGCGCCCTAGTGCCATCATCGTTGGGGCAGGACTAGGTGGGCTGGCCACCGGCATTCATCTGGCCCGACATGGCTGGAAAGTCACAATTTTTGAACGAAACAGACATGCCGGCGGCAGAATGAACGTTCTAGAGGAAGCCGGTTTCCGCATTGATATGGGGCCTACCATGCTGATGATGCCCGAAGTTCTGCACGAAATTTTCTCCATCTGCAATCGCGATCCACAAGACTACCTCCCTCTTACCAAACTGTGTCCGGCCTATCGCATCTTATGGCCCGATGGCACCACCCTTGACATGGGGGTGGAGATGGACTGTCTTGTGCAGCAAGCGCGTAAAATCGAGGCGACCGACGCCGCCCGTATCCCAGCACTTCTAGCGGCCATGAAAGCAAAATACGAAAACGCCCGCTACCGTTTCATCGAACGTTCCTTCAATTCGCCTCTCGATCTGCTCCATCCTACAACGCTGGTAGGCCTCTTAAAAGCACTGCCGCTAGAATCGGTTTATCAAATGGTAAGCCGCTACCTGGCAAATGAAAAACTGCGTCAGGCTTTTAGCTTTCAAACCCTCTATCTTGGAATAAGCCCCCATCGCTGTCCTTCCATCTACGCCCTACTGCCCTATGTGGAAATGGAGTTTGGGGTGTGGTTTCCCATGGGGGGCACCTATACCCTCGCAAGGGGTCTGGAGCGGCTCTTCCTTGAACTCGGCGGTCAGATTCGCTACTGCCTGCCGGTTGAGCAGATAACGCTTCAAGGTCGCGTCGCCAAAGGAGTACGCACGAGCGACGGTTGCGAACATCTCGCTGACGCTGTCATTTGCAATCTCGATCTGCCCACCGCCTATCAGAAGCTGATCCCAAATGCCTTGCGCCGTAAATACTCCAACGCAACTCTGGCGCAAAAAGAGTATGGCTGCTCTGGCTTTCTTCTCTATTTAGGTGTTAAAGGGCTTTCGTTGTCCAACCTTCCTCATAACTCTATCGTCCTCTCAGAAAATTACGATGAAGTCCTCGAGGATATCTTTGTGAGGCGTGTTCTGCCAAACGATCCAGCCATGCACCTTTGTGTGCCCACACATACCGATCCGAACTTGGCACCGCCTGGCCATCATGTGCTCTACATCCTCGTGCCCTGCCCCAATACACAAAGTGAAATTCGCTGGGACGCCATGGCGCCGGTCCTCCGAGATCGCACCATAGGGAAATTGGAACGACTTGGTCTCATTCCCAATCTTCACAAACACATCGTGTTCGAACGATGGTTTACCCCTGCAGACTTCGAGCAGCTTTATGGCTGCTATGCCGGTGCAGCCTATGGAGGCCTAACCCCAACCTTCCTTCAATCTGCCTATTTCCGCCCTCATAGCCGCAGCGAAGAGATAGCAAACCTCTACTTCGTCGGTGCCTCTACCCACCCGGGCGGAGGGGTACCCATCGTACTCACCTCGGGAAAGTTAACGGCAGAGCTTATTAGAAAAGACTATCCCCGCGCGAAAGTCAAAACGGGCTAATGCGAAACGGCGTGCCGTGCATCTAAGTGACCCTCTTCCCTGTCTCGACAGCCCCTATGTGAGTATGGGATAAATCTACCTCTGGACGGATCAGGCTGATCAAAACATGCCCCTCTTTCGGTATCGGCAGAGGATTTTCAGCCGCTATGTGTACACGATGGTTATCTCCGATAAGAAACAGCGGGATAGCACTCTCTCCATAGTGCTGCAGATAGTCGGAGTAAGTAAACTGCGCGGTGAATGCCGTCCGCTTGATCGTGGCTCCTCGCATGAAAAGCTCTTCAAGCTGCGCGCTCGTCAGTTCTCCACGAAACAGATAGCGCCCGTAGGGGTGCACCGCTTCTTCCTTCTGCCCGCCTCTGCCCAAGCCTTCCGGCGGAAGCAGATAGACCTCGGCGCGACCGAAAACGGCTCTAAATCTCAGTACAGCAAGCGTGTTCACCTCGTGGTTAGGAGTACATGCGAGGAGCCGCCCTATACCTTCGAGGTCAAGCGTCTCTCGAGCAGTACTGGAGAGTATATTGGCTCTCAATGCCGGTAAATCCTCCATGCGAGCGCTAAGTACGTTGGTCGGGTTGGTATCTGCCAGAAGCAGCGGCAATCCCTCGGCTTTCAAAACCTTTGCCATTTCGCGTACGCCCAAGCTGGCACCTAAAAAGAGAATGCCTTGTGCCTCTTTCTGTGCCAAACCCAGCCGTATCGCCATCGCCCGTGAAGTGAATCCGGCCAACGTAACCGAACACAGAATCACCCAGAACACCGTGGGCACCAACCGCTCGGCCTCGAAGTGCCCCACACTCGCCAGCTTCAAAGCAAACACCGATGAAACCGATGCCGCCACAATTCCTCGTGGTGCCGTCCACATTAAATAAAACCGCTCAGGCCAGCGTAACGGAGAACGAAACGTACAGAGGAGCACGACAATGGGGCGTACCACAAACAGCACGAACGCGGTGTACAGTATATCCTGCGCAAAATGACCGAACATTTCGCCGGGTCTTAGCCGCGCCGCCAGCACAATAAATAACATACCTAGCAACAAGGTGCGTAAGGTCTCTTTAAACTCCACGATATGCTCGACGTTAACCACCTGTTGATTGGCTAAAGCGATGCCCATTACGACCACAGCAAGCAACCCCGATTCCGGCTGAAAATGTTCGGCCAACGCGTTTGCCGCCAGCACTAACGCAAGCGTGAAGGGGCTTTGCAGTTGATCGGGGATCCAGTAACGTTGTAGGGCTAGAACCAACAAGAGAGCAGCTACTATTCCAATACTACTTCCATAAAATAGCGTGACAAGTGTACTTTTCAACACAAAAAGCTCGGGACGATGGATGTCTACCCCGAAAACAACTTGAAACGCCAACAGCGCCAAGGCGGCCCCAATTGGGTCTATGATGATGCTCTCCCATTTCAAAATCGCCCCAACAGGCCCCTTCGGACGTACTTGCTGAAGGAGAGGCCCTATCACCGTGGGGCCGGTAACCACTAAAATGGCTCCCGTCAGCACGGCAATTGGCCAGCCCATTCCGGCAAGATAGTGTGCCCCCCATACTCCTAGCAGCCAACTTGTTAACACCCCCACACTCACCAGACTTGCCACAACCCAACCGTGTTGGCGAACCTCATGGTATTTTAGGCTTAATCCCCCTTCAAATAGCACGATGGCAACAGCAGACGAGACAAAAGGTAACAGCAGATCGCCCAAAATCCGCTCTGGACGGACAATTCCCATTACAGGCCCTGCTACAATGCCCGTAAGCAAAAGCAACAAAATAGAGGGCAGTCTCAGCTTCCAGGCCGCCCATTGGGCAAGCGTCCCCAAAAGAACGATCAGCGCAAGCTTTTCCAGCAAAACCTCGGTCATTTTACATCTTTAGGAGCAGCAATAGCCTGCACATCATCGGCCATTGTGGTCGTATATACCGTTTTGCCATCATAGGCTGGTGTCGAGAAAATATTGCCCGGACCTAGCTCATAACTCCAGAGAGGTTTTCCATCGTCGGCGTTGAGCACGGCCACATGCCCCCTTACCCCCATAATGGCCAACGAGTGCCCATCCGGTGCCAAAGACGGCGAGGAATCGTAGATGGTCTGCCCTATCGCCGACACCCATATGGGCTGCCCGTTGGCCGTACTTAACGCATAAACATTGCCTTTTGGCCCTAGCCCCGCCACAAAGATCGTTACCCCAAGCACGGTGGGTGAGGAGTAACCGAAAACGTCGTCTCCACTAGGTGCATGAACCGCCCATACTTCCTTGCCGGTCTTCGTATCGAAAGCATGAAGCACGCCGTCATCGGAACACACGTATACCTTGCCATCCCCCAATGCCGGAGCGGAGATCGCGGGAGAGAAGTAGAACAATCGCCCCACATGGTCTTCCCAACGCGGTGTGCCTGTTTTCGCATCAATCGCATAAAAGGTGTTTGCCCAGTCGCCCATATAGAAAGTGCTATCGTCGGCAGCTACCCGCGACTGAAAGAACCCATTTGCCGGTGTCGTCCACAACAGCTTTCCGGTCTTTGCATCAAGGCCGAAAATCTTCTTATTCCCACCAAAGCAAACCACACCGGCGGTAATTCCCGCCGTCGAGAAAATCGGGTCTCCCGAATCAAAGTGCCACAAAAGCTTTCCCGTACGTGCATCTAAAGCGTAGAAGTAGTGATCGGTCGAGCCGATGTAAAGGGTGCCATCCGAGATTACCGGAGAGCCTAACACGGCGCCTTTGGTTGCAAAAGACCATCGTGTCTTGCCGGTCGTGGCATTTAGCGCGTAGACTTTATGATCTAGCGAGGAAACGTAAAGGGTGTCTCCATAAAGCAGCGGAGAAGATTGAATGGCATCTCCCAAATTGATTGCCCACTCTCGTGACGGCTCTCGTGGGTCATCGCGCTCAACCTCAAAAATCAGTTCGTCGCTGTAGGTTACCTTGTTGCTTGTTGTTAAGCGCACATCGCTAGAATGTACCCCAACCGGAATCGGCGCCGTTGGGAAGACCACATGCCATATATCCCGTGAATCCTGCTCCATAGGCCGATAGGGTCCGCTGTCAATGCGGTATTCCGCACTCTCTTTCGAGGGGTCATCTTCTGGCGAACGCGGATCGAGCAGGGCAGCGATTCTGCGGCGGGCAAGATAAGGCACATCCGGGTCGTCCCAGCCGGCCCGCAACTGGGAAGGGCGTGGCGGATTGATCGGCAGGGAAGCAATCGTTACAAAAGCTCCTGGTTTTTCCGAGGAACCTCTCTCTAACGTCACCAAATCCGGGCGTACATGGACTCTACAAAAAGGCCCACCGTTATACAACGCCCCTACCATGAGGGTCTCAATGCCGTTGGTCTTCCACTCGAGATTCTGGTGGCCATGTCCGGTGAAAATCGCCACCACATTATGGCCGTTCAGTAAATGAAGCAGATCATACTCGTTGTCAACCATGCGTACATCGGGCGCATCTCGGCCGATCCAATGGTGCATGAACACAAAGATCGGGGTCTCAGGTCGAACATGTTTGAGATCGCGGGCGAGCCAGTCTAACTCACTCTGATCGAAATGCCCCCAATGTTCCAAAAGCACCGTTGTATCGAGTAAAACGAAGTGCACCCCCTCGTAATCAAACGACTGGTACAGCTTACCAAACTGCTGCTCGAAACCTTCCTTACCCAGCGGGCACCACCTCACATCGTGATTGCCCGGCACGGCGTAGAACTTGATACCGGCCTCCACAAGAGGAGCGATCGCCTCCTTGAAAGCGGCATACTCCTCCGGGCGCCCCGATTCGGTAATATCACCGGTGTCAATGACAAATGCCGGACGCGGAGACATAGCAATCGCCTGAGATACCAGGTCGCGAAGCGCTTTTGTACTCCCCTCTGCGGTCTGATGCGTATCGGTAATGTCGAGAAACACAAAATCGCGCCTCTCCTGCCCCTGTGACAGAGCTTGAATGGGGAGAAAGACCATAACCACGACAATAAGAATCGCCCCCAGCGACACATCCAGCCATCGAAAACGCATAGCATCACTCCCTTAGCTGAGAGGAAAGGAAGCCCGCCATGAACTGCATCTCGGCGGGCTTCCCTAACATCGTGTCAATCGCGCGGCAGCAGAGGTGGATCAAACCCCTTCAGGGCCTCTACCAGATTCCGCACCGATTCGGCCGAACGATGCAGAGCCTCCTGCTCTGCAGGGGTCAGCTCCACAGAAACGATCTTTTCTACGCCCGAAGCGCCGATAACTGCCGGCAACCCCAGATACAGATCATCAATGCCATACCCTCCGCCGTTCTTGCCGGTGTAGACCGAACAGGGCAAAATGCGCTTTCTATCGTTAAGAACGGAATCGATCATCTGCGCCAACGCCGCAGAAGGGGCATAGTAGGCGCTCCCTGTTTTGAGTAACGACACGATCTCCCCGCCCCCCTTGCGGGTACGCTCTACGATGGCCGCTATGCGTTCTGGAGGAATGAGCTTCTCGACAGGCACCCCACCGATATTGGTGCTTCCCAAAAGGGGAACCATATCGTCACCATGGCCACCAAGCACATAGGCGTTCACATCCGTCACACTTGCATTTGCTTCTAAAGCAAGGAACGTTCGAAAACGGGCGGTGTCGAGAATACCCGCCTGCCCGAATACGCGCCGTGGCTCGAAACCGCTAACATGCAGCGCTACGTGACACATGGCATCCAGCGGATTGGTGAGCAAAATAAGAATGCTGTTTGGAGAGCGTGCCACAACCTCCTTGGTACAGCTGCCCACAATCTCCGCATTCACCTTCAGCAGGTCATCCCTGCTCATGCCGGGCTTGCGCGGGAGGCCGCTTGTAATCACCACGATATCGCTATTGGCCGTCTCTTCCCACCCGTTCGTGCCCACAATGCGCGCATCCGAGCCGATAATGGGCATCGCCTCTTGTAAATCCAGCGCCTTTCCCTGGGGCATGCCCTCCACAATGTCGTAGAGCACGATATCCACATCGCCGCGAAGAGCCAGCCAGTGTGCCAGGGTGGCGCCGGTTTGCCCAGCTCCTACAATAGTCACCTTGCGTCGCATATTAATGCATCTCCTCTAGCTTACGGATAATGGCGTCGGCCATCTCCGAGGTACCTACGGCGGTAGGGTCGTTCCGATCTGGTTTCATGTCGTAAGTCACATACTTCCCTTCCGCGATCACGGCAGCCACAGCCCGCTCCAGACGATCTGCCGCATCGTACTCCTTCAAATGGCGCAGCATCATCATTCCGGAGAGAATAAGCGCAGTTGGGTTCACTTTGTTCATGCCCTTATATTTAGGGGCAGAGCCGTGCGTAGGCTCGAAGAGGGCGATCTCATCGCCAATGTTTGCCCCAGGCGCCACGCCTAACCCGCCCACCAAGCCGGCACAGAGATCAGATAGAATGTCACCGTAGAGGTTGGGCAGCACCAACACATCATACAGTTCCGGCTTCTGCACCAACTGCATGCACATGTTGTCTACCAGCACCTCCTGATACTCGATGTCCGGATACTCCTTGGCAACCTCCTGCCCCACGCGGAAGAAAAGACCGTCGGTATACTTCATAATGTTGGCCTTGGCGACCGCGCTCACCTTTTTCCGCTTGTAAGCCCGCGCATATTCGAAGGCGAATTTGATGATGCGACGCGACCCGGAGATCGAGATGGGCTTGATCGAGATCGCCGCATCCTCGCGAATCTTGCCGGGACCGGCCATCTCGATGATCTGCCTTGCCTCCGGCGTGCCCACATCGTACTCCACCCCCGCATAGAGGTCTTCGGTGTTCTCACGCACCACCACCAAATCCACATCGGTATACTTCGACCTTATGCCCGGGTAATACTTGCAGGGGCGCAAGCAGGCATACAGATCAAGCTCCTTCCGCAAGGTCACATTCACCGAGCGGAAGCCGGTGCCGATGGGTGTGGTGATAGGCCCTTTGAGGGCGACCTTGTTGCGTCGAATCGATTCGAGTACCGCAGGAGGAAGGGGGGTTCCCACCTTCTCCATAATATCTATGCCGGCATCCTGGATGTCCCAATTAAACGGAACTCCGGTTGCCTCAAGCACACGCCGAGCGGCCTCCACCAGTTCGGGGCCGGTTCCATCTCCACGAATAAGCGTTACATTGTAAGCCAATTCACAGAACTCCTCTTTCCGTAGTGTTGATTATTTAAAATCGTTAGACGAGCCTTTACGACTCTCTTAAGGGTCTATCGGGACGTCGCGCCATAGCCAGCGCAGGGTACTTGGCAAGATCGCCTCGCCCTGTGCGCCGCTATGAAATCCCTCCCCGAACACAAACTCATAGTCGTAGCCCTTAAACGCTAACGCCTTGGCCATCTGTTGGTTGCATAAAGGCCAATTGCCCGCAATGTTGTCGAGATCGTGCGAGCCGTCCTGCAAAAAGACGCGAATGGGCTTTTTCGGAAGTCGGCGAATTAAGAAAGGATAGTTATGCCCACCCTCAACCAGAGTTTTCCCCGCTGCCAGATCGGTAAAACTACCAACCCACGACATTACCTTACTAAACTGATCGGGGCGGTTCCATGCCACCGTGAAGGCGCAAATGCCTCCGCTGCTTATGCCCGCAATGGCTCTGCTCGCCGCATCCTCACGCAACCTTACGACCTTCTCGACCGCAGGGAATATCTCCTCCAACAGAAAACGCGTGTATTGGTCGGACAGGGTGTCATACTCGAAACTACGCTCCTCACCGGCACTTATATGGTTGTCGGGAAAATGACCGGGGTCAACGAAAATCCCCACGGTAATCGGCATCTCACGCTTGGCAATAAGGTTGTCAAAAACGTTGGGAACAAAGTTCTTGTAGTAGCCTCCATCCTGAAATACCATCACACAGGCAGGATGTTCCGGCGTGTACTCGGCCGGAACATAGATCCACCAGTTGCGCACCGTGCCCGCAAAGATGCTGCTGTGCCACTCCGGCATCTGGATCAGCTTTCCATGGGCGACGTGAGGGTCGTAGTTTGTCTCCGGCTCCTTTGTATAGACCTCTAAATTCCCGGAGCGTTTTCGCTGCCCGTTCACTTCATAGGTCCAAATCATACCGGCCCCATTGGGCAAATCCACCACCGCCGCGTAGATGGGGGTTTGCCCAATGCGTTGCAGCGGAATGGTATATCGCCCGTTATCCGAAACCACTTTCGGCGGCACGGTGGCATCGGCGGCCTCAATCGCCCAGGCGGTTGTTAGGCCTTCCACTCGTGGAGGAGCCCCATCCTTTATCTCCGTAGAACCAAACCAGTTTCGCACCTGCTCGGCCAGTTGTTCCGCCGCCGCACCGGTTGGATTGTCTGCTAGGCGCTGCTTTAAGAGGAGAGGGGTAAGATTATCAGCATAGGCCATAGATATAAGGCACTCAGCACAGAGAAGCAATGCCATCAAAAAGAAAACATACCATAATCCACTTTTCCTCACTCGGCTCTCCTCGGTTAGGGTATTGTTCTCAAAAGCGATATTCTCCCTCAGACATTCCAATCCTCGGTCTCATCAATGGGAGTTACGGTAATGCCCAAATCGCGCAGATAGTTCATGGCCGCCTCTAAATCTTCCGCAGTGCCGTCCAGCTCCAACGCGATCCAGCCCCCCACACGACTGTCTATCTGAGCACGACGTATATTGGGCACCAACCGAAATTCGGTAACGAGATGATAAACCACCGGCTCGGCCACTCGATTCAACGGATAGTCCAACCGCACACGCACCGAACGCTTCGCTGTCATTCTGCTCGCCTCCTTAACCGCGCTTGCCACACCTCGATAGGCGATCCGCTGGGCGCGACAAAAGCCCAATGTCTGTTGCGCATTCATTGTACCCTACCTTTAGGAACGTTCCTTTTCCCCTTCGCTTCTCAACTCTCTCAGCACCCTTAAGACCTCGGCAACGCTCCATGCCTGCGCAATGCAACCGTTTGGACGCTGTGGTTCACTACCATCATAGATTTCCGGCAACGATCCCACCCCATAAACCTCCATCTGTGTGGACAATGGCAGCAGCGCCCTACGCGCCTCCTCCCTGCTACCCGTCACCTTCCATACCGCCTCGGCAAAAGCCCCCAACAACCAAGGCCAAGCCGTCCCCTGATGATAGGCTGTATCCCTATGCCACACATCCCCTTCATAGCGTGGGGCATAGTGCGGGTCGTCCGGTGCAAGCGTCCGCAGGCCAAACGGTGTTAGCAATTGGCTCTGTACCGTGCGCAGTATCGCCTGCGCGGTGGGGTGCGAGGCACTGAACAGCGGAAACGGCAGACTTAAAGCAAATATCTGGTTAGGTCGAATAGCCCCATCTGGCTCGCCATGCGGCGGCGTGTCGAGCACATCGTACAGCCCAAGCCCATCGCCCCGGGCAAAGCGACCTTGAAAACCCTCCCTCGCTCTTTCGGCCTCCTCGTCGTAGCGCTGGGCATCGATCGTTTTGCCCATGCTTCGCGCGATGTCGGCCACACATCGAAGCGCATTGTACCAAAGGGCATTAATCTCCACCGGCTTACCGATACGCGGCGTCACCACATAGTCACCCACTTTGGCGTCCATCCAGGTTAGCTGCACCCTCTCCACCCCCGCATAGAGGAGGTGATCGCGCGTATCTACATGGATGTTATAGCGCGTGCCCTTCCGATAACCCTCTATAATCGCTTGAAGAGCCGGCCATAGCTCCTCAAGAAATGCGCTCTCCTGCCCCGTTTTGTGGACGCGCCAAACGGCGAGAATAAACCATAAGGAGGCGTCTACCGTGTTATATTCCGGCTGCGAACCCACATCGGGAAAGCGATTTGGAATCATGCCTTGATCTACGAACTGCGCAAAACTCCGTAAAATAGCGCGTGCAAACGGCACCTTTCCGGTCGTTAAGCAGAGGCCGGGAAGGGCGATCATCGTATCACGTCCCCAGTCGGTAAACCAGTGGTATCCGGCTATAACCGTCGCACGCCCCTCCGGCGGTTCTACAAGGAAGTCGCGCGTTGCAAGCACTAAACGCGCCTCAAAAGCATCGGCATCGAGACACTGTGTCAGCAAAAGCTGCTGTTCCTCGCCTACCGCATCTAGGCTCTCTGCCGGTGTGGGCAGATCAAGCGGTTCAATACCTCCCTCCACCACAAGGGGTTGATCAGAAGAGATCGGTAGGGTGAAGACTCCAGGCGAAAAAAGGTCTTCGCAAAAGTCAAGCCCTCTCTCCTGCTCACGAGGATGCAGGAAACGGTAGTACCAACAGGCATTTGCGGAGAAAGAGGCCGCCTCATAAGGCTGTCCATCCCTTCTACAAAGGCGCAGATGAAGCGGCACCGGCGCCTCCGTTATCCCCTCGATCTGTGGCAAACGCAATCGTAAGCAGCGATTCGTTTCACACCATATCGCCAGAGGTGTAGAGGAGGTGGCAGCCATCTCGGAATGATAGTCTCGCCAGGCCAACAGAGGCACAAGCTCCAACCGCATCTCCACATCCGCCGGCGCTTCCGAAACGGAATAGGCCACATACACCGCATTGTGCCCCCTCGGCATCCACACCTGTTTACCGATTTTAATGCCTTCATCAACGCGCCACGTCCAGGAGGGTGCAGGCAACATACGCCACTCCTCGAGCCACCGATACCCCGTCGGGTGCGTTGTGCCCGGATAAAGGTTGGCAGAAAGCTCAAACCGCTCCTCTCGGTCTCCCCGTTTCACAACCAATGTCTCTTCAAGCTTTGAAAGGAGCACACATCTACCAACCGGTGGCTTGAGAGCGGCCACTAAAAGCGCATGATACCGACGGGTATTTGCGTTTGCCAGCGTCGCCGAACTGTACCCTCCTATACCGTTCGTTACCAACCACTCACGCTTCATCGCCTCGGTTTCGTTTTGGAGCAACGCTGCATCGAACACAATATCGCTCTTCCCCAACACACCCTCGCTCATCCTTTCCCTCCCTGAAAAAAAATTACAGCTCCTCTTTCCTGAGGAGCTGCTGGTAAACTTCAAAATCGAGGCAGGAAAATCCTGCTAATTTTCCGTGTCTATCGCCACCGCCTATCCGTGCCAGTCAACGTCGGTAACCTCTTTTGCGTGCGCGATGATGAAGTCACGACGCGGCTCGACCTTATCGCTCATGAAGATATCGAACAGCTCGATAGCGGCAGTGAGGTTTTCCGAGTCGATCTGCACACGCGCCAATTGGCGCTTGTTGGGGTCCATGGTCGTTTCGGCGAGGTCGCTTGCGTCCATCTCTCCCAGCCCTTTAAAACGCTGAACCACCACATCTCTTCGCCCTCGCAACGACTTCAAAATGCGGTCTCGCTCGGCCTCATCTTTGGCGTAGTACTGCTCATTGCGCCCCACCTTTATGCGATAGAGAGGTGGCTGCGCCACATAAACATGGCCTTCTTCGATGAGCGGACGCATGTAGTACCAGAAGAAGGTAAGCAGCAGCGTGCGAATATGGTCGCCATCCACATCCGCATCGCTCATGAGGATGATCTTATCGTAGCGTAGTTTCGAGAGATCAAAGCCCTTTCCGTTTCCGTTCTTCTCCTCTTCGGCCTCCCCGTTCTCCTCTTCGCCGTAGGTAATGCCGGTACCTATCGCGGTGATGATGGCGCGTATCTCCTCGTTTTCAAGCACCTTATCCACCCGCGTCTTGCCGGCGTTCAACACTTTTCCTCTCAGGGGAAGGACGGCCTGTGTGCGCCTATCGCGCCCCTGCTTTGCCGAGCCACCTGCCGAGTCGCCCTCTACGAGGAAAAGCTCGCACTTGCTTGGGTCGCGCTCGGTGCAGTCGGCCAGCTTACCGGGCAGGGAGTGCGTCTCGAGAGCGCTCTGGCGCTTCACCAGTTCGGCCGCCCGTCGAGCCGCCTCACGCGCCCGCTGGGCGGTAAGCGCCTTCTCGATAATGCGCCTGGCAACCGAGGGGTTCTCCTCCAAATACTCCGCCAGTTTCTCGCCCACCACCGAGTTCACCGCCCCCTCCACGTCCGGGTTGCTCAGCTTAACCTTTGTTTGCGACTCGAACTGTGGGTGATGAAGCTTCACCGAGATAACCGCAGAAAGCCCCTCCCGCACATCATCGCCCGTGAGGTTGGCATCCTTTTCCTTCAAAAGCCCGGCCTTGCGCGCGTAGTTGTTCAACACACGGGTAAGCCCCGTCTTAAACCCGGAGAGGTGGGTGCCGCCATCGGGAGTGTTGATGTTGTTGGCAAACGTCAAGATCGTATCTTGGTAGCCCATGTTATACTGAATGGCGACTTCCACAATAATGGTTTCGCGAATCCCGTTGAAATAGATGGGCTTGTGCAACGGCTCCTTCGTCTCGTTAAGATGCTGCACGAATTCGGCCAGCCCCTTGGGATAATGAAACACCTTCGTCTCCGGCATGGGCAACTTGCCAGGCTCTACGTCCGTTGGAAGGTCGCGCTCGTTGGTGAAGGTTAAAGTGACCGTGGGATTGAGATAGGCTAGCTCCCGCAAACGCCGCTCGATGCGCTCGGCGTCGTACTGATGCTTTCCGAAAATCTCCGGGTCTGCATGCCAACGAACCAGCGTGCCGTGCTCACTCGGCTTGGCCGTGCCGATGACCTTCAGGGGAACCGTTGTTACCCCTCTTTCAAAGCGAATATAGTAGACCTTCTTATCGCGCCATACCGTCACTTCCAACCAATCGGATGTCGCGTTCACGCAAGACACGCCTACACCGTGCAGCCCACCAGAAACCTTGTAGGCTCCGCTATCGAACTTTCCTCCCGCATGAAGCCGAGTGAGAGCCAATTCCACCCCGGGCATGTTGTACTCTCGGTTAATGTCTACCGGGAAGCCACGGCCGTTGTCTCTCACGGAGACGGAACCATCCGCGTGAAGGGTTACATCAATGCGGTTGCAGTAGCCCGCCAACGCCTCATCAATCGCGTTATCGCTTACCTCCACGAAAAGATGATGAAGCCCCTTCGCATCGGTACTCCCGATGTACATGGCCGGGCGACGGCGAACGGCCTCTAGTCCCTCCAAAACCTGAATCTGATCGGCACTATAGCTACCCGTTACGCGCCCAATTGCGCTCAGCTCTTCCTCGGAAACCGAAAGTATCTTCTCCTCTTCCTTCTCAAGTGCCATGCACAACTCCTCTCACACATTCTAAATCTTCGCAAGCACGGACATAGTATAGCATAAAAGTAGACAAAAGTAAATATATTCGATTGCTACCTCTGCCAATATCGCCTAGGCCACAGGGTGCGGCAGCCTTCCAAGAAAAAATACGCAATTGAGTCAATGCATATTAGCAGATCGGGGTGTTCTTAGGAAGCAGGATTTTTCGCTAGCCTTCTAGAAATAAGAATAACCTTGGTACACCTGCCAAACTGCTGGGAACCGTAAACAGGCCTTCCCTACAAAGACGCCAAACGGTTTCAGCGCACCAACCACACGCTTTCAAAACTTTTGGAGCTGTAGCTTATGCATCTACACACATTAGAGCTTGAGGGAGATAAGCTGTCTGCAAGCGCAACGCGAAGCGTTCTGCAGCACTTTCATGATGCCGGCTTCGTTGCCATCTCCGGGCTTTACACCCCCCAACAGATCGAGCGGTTGGCTCAGGCCTTCCAAAAGGCTCTCGAACGGCATATCCAGGCACACGGCGGTCTCGAGCAGCTTAACAAGAAGGCGTTCGGGAAAAACCATATCGGCTTCTTTCCACCGCTCGTTGCCCCCTTCGCCAACGTCGAATTTGTGGCACATCCACTGCTTATCCCGCTCTTAGAAAAGCTGCTCGGCCCCGATTTCATCTGTTGCTTCTATCATACCAACACGGCCTACCCCGGCTCAGAGCTACAGCCGGTACATCGCGATCACCCTCCCATTTTTGGGTCGGCGCTTCCGGTTCCCCATCCGCCAACGCATATCGTCCTCAACGTTCCTCTATGTGACTTCAACGAGGAAAACGGTAGCACAGAGGTATGGCCGGGCACGCATCTCATCGTAGACTCCTCTGCGGAGGAGGCCGCCCAACTTGAAAGCCGGGCTGCTGCAATGCCCTCGGTGCGAATGAATGTGCCCTTAGGCTCCGCTGTGCTCAGAGACCTTCGTACGTGGCATCGAGGCATGCCCAACCGTTCCCCTCACCCGCGCCCCATGTTGGCCATCGTCTACCAGCGCGCCTGCACCCACGCGGAACCGGTGACCATTCCCAAAGCCACCTGGGAAAGCTGGCCGGAACGGGTGCGCCAGATTTATCGCCGCAACCGCATCGAGTAGAAACCATGCGCTACACCCCTCCTCTGCTCATCGCACTGCGTGTGGCGCTAGGCCCTACCCTCCTTTGGCTGACCCACATCGGCGCCCCTTCCGGCTGGATTGCCTTAGCGCTCCTTGTGGCCTTTATCTCCGACATCTTTGATGGCGTCATCGCCCGCCAGCTCAAAATCGCGACGCCCGCCCTCCGCATAGCCGACAGTCGTGCCGATGCCTGGTATTTTGGCTGGATACTCCTCACTCTTTGGCAGACACGACGCCAGCTTCTCCGGCCCTATCTTTTCTGGATTGCGCTCCAACTTGGTCTCCAGATTTTCTCCTATCTTTACGACTATGTTAAATATCGCCGCATCACCTCCCTACATGCCTATAGCGCAAAACTTTGGGGCATTACTCTCTTTCTCGCCATCTATGCCCTTTTGATCTATCGGAGTGCCTCCCCCTGGATAGGTTTAGCCATCGGAGCAGGTATTATAAGCTTTGTTGACGCTTTGGCGATAAAACTGCTTCTGCCGGGCTGGCAGCACGATGTTGCGAGCTGTTTTCACGCCTACCGTCTACGCCGCTCTCAATCCGGTTGAAGATGTCCTAACAGATGCGTATCGTTAGTTACAATATGCACGGCGGTTTTGGTGTTGATGGACGTTTTTCCATCTCCCGCATCGCCTCCCACCTAAACCAGTTGCGAGCCGATGTCATCTGCCTTCAGGAAGTCCACGCCTTCCTTCCGCATTCTCGGTTCTCCAACCAGCCTCGCCGTCTCGCCCATGAGCTTCAAATGCGCCTCTGTTTCCAACGCTGTTTCGGCCTCTGCTTCTGGGGGTTCGGCAACGCCATTGCCTCACGCTGGCCTGTCCTCGAAGTCTATCACCACCGTCTCCCTTCTCAACGCGAGCCACGTGGGGCGCTTGAATGCCGCCTCCAAACCCCCGTTGGCCCCATTACCGTCTTCAATACGCACTGGGGACTTCAGCCCTCCGAGCGGATTCGGCAAGCGAAAGTGCTCTCAAAACACCTAAAGCGTACCCCCTCCCCTTACCTGCTCTGCGGTGATTTAAACGACCACCCCGAATCCCTTCCCGTCCATATCCTTTTGGAAAATACACCGCTTCAGGATGCTTCCATGCTATCGGCGCCCTTCGCGACCTTTCCCGCTTTTAACCCGCAAGTGCGCATAGACTACATTTTTCACACCCCTAACTTTCGCGTGCTCGGCGCGGAACGGGTTATCTGGCTTGCATCCGACCATCTGCCGGTCATTGTGGATTTGGCCTTCCTGCCCGAAAAGAACGTTACTTTTAGAGGAGTAGACCTGTGAAATCGAACGGCCGCCCCCTTTGCGCTACCGCCTTCCTGGCCTTTTGGATCGCATCGGCTTCTCGCGCCCAAAACCTGCCGCCTGTAAACCCTCAAGCGCTTACTACGCAGTTCACCGAAACCATCACCCTGCAGCCGCCATGCCTTGAAATAAAACAGATACGACTATGGATACCGATTCCGTCTGATGGCCCTCGGCAACGCATTGTGCAGCTCTCCATCCACGCCCCGGTGCCCTACCGTCTCACCCAAGAGGGGCGCTATCACAACCGGATGGCCTATCTCGTTTTCGATCATCCCAACCAACAACCCATCTCGGTTGAGGTAAGTTGGGTCGTTACACGCTATGCCTCTCCTCAGTTGCCATCGGAGCGAACTGTTCCATCGCTCTCTGCCCTGTTTCTGCAGCCGGATCGGCTTGTGCCTGTCGGAGGCACTTACGCCGCTCTCGCCCGCCAACAGACCGTTTCCGCCTCCACCCCTTACGATAAAGCCAAGCGCATTTTCGCCTACGTTACACAACACTTTCGTTATGACTATAGCGACTCCTCACCTGAGTACGGTAAGGGGGACGTGGCCTTTGTTTGTAGCTACAAAAAAGGCAACTGTTCCGATATTCACAGTGTGCTGGTCTCTCTTCTGCGCAGCCTCGGTATTCCGGCCTATATCGCCTTTGGGTTTCCTCTCACCGGCATTCCGGCCCCTATCCCTCTACCTACCGAAGGCACCATCGGCGGATACCATTGTTGGGTTTGGGCCGACGTTCCGCACAGGGGCTGGATGCCGATGGATGCCGCGGATGCGATTCGATGGAACGACCACGGCTACCCTCAAATGGCCAACAAGCTTTTCGGGGCTCTCTTCCTGCCTCGAACCGCTGTAGATATGTCTCGAGGACGAGACATCGTGCTCTCACCCCCTCAAAAGGCCGGCCCATTAAACTACTTCATCTATCCCTACGCCGAAGCGGATGGAAAAGCCCTACCTGTAAACTGGCATCTTCAATTTAAGGTTCTGTTGTGCTCACCCTCCGGCTCTTCTAGCTGAAGTTTGCTCTGCCTCCATTCACACCCCAACACAGCAATAGCGTCCTCCTAACCGTCAGGTAGGTTAGGAGGATGTGATGCCCTAGGGCAGCTCCTCTCCGAACAGAACAGCGGAACCTCCCTGCCCGTAAGCCGCAACGGCAACCTACCCGGCTTTAGCTACCGACATCTCTACGACGCCGTAGGCAACCCTACCCAACTGCGCACACAAGCCTTCGGCTATAACCCCGACAACCAGAACACCGCATGGACTTACGACCCCAACGGCAACCCCGTCTTAACAGGCTCCTACCAGTTGGCCTGGAACGCACGCAACCAGCTTCAGTCTATTATCAACGCCGGTCAGCAACAGATCACCTACGATGAAGACCCCTTCGGCCAGCGAATCGCCAAGCACACCCCGTCCGGCACGCGCTACTTCCTTAACCTCGGCATCTCGCCCCTTTGCGAGCTTGACGGTAACGGGAACATCGTAGCCATCAACACCTGGGGGCCAAACGGCCTTTGCGCCCGCCACAGCGAAGGCGCCGACCGCTTCTACGCCTTCGATCCCTTCGGCAACTGCATTGCCGAAACCTACGGTGGCATCCTCAACGGCCCTGTTAGCTACGATGCCTACGGTTACTGCTACGGCGGCCCTCTAGACCTTTCAGACCCCTACGCCGGCTTCGGAGGCCAATGGGGCTACTATCGGGACGCCGAAACCGGTCTCTATCGCCTCGGTGCCCGCTACTACGACAGTTTCAGCGGTCGCTTCCTCAGTCGTGACCCCTTAGGCTATGCCGGCAGCCTTAACCTCTACGGCTACGCCGCCAATAACCCCCTTGCCTTCATTGACCCTACTGGAATGAGCTATTGGGGAGATGTTGGACGTTTCCTCGCCGGAGAAGCAGAAGGAGGAGCCGAGACCGTCCTCTGTATGACACATCCCGAAGCCTGCCCTGGTCTAGGTAACCTTATGTCCTTAGCCTTGCATTGTGGTATCGGCTGTGTTCCTGCTGCGCTCCTTAATGGGTTAAAGAATGCCATCAACACGCTTTCCATGGCCAACGATCCCGAAGCCTGTGGTCGGATTGTTGGGAGTTTATTAGCAGGGGCTGCAGCCCCGGCGGCAGGAGAAGCCTCCGCGGTGGGAGGTCTTGCGAGCGAGGCAGGAGATTTGGCCGGTGCTGCTGGAGATGCTGTGGGAGCACTGAGCTGCCCCGTGGAAGCCCCACCATCGCTTAGTGCTACGGCACTACCAAGAACATTCTCTGGGCCAGATGTACCGCCTGAGTTACAAGGGCAGCCCGTTCCGCAGTTTCATTTCGACCGCCCGAATGCGCCCTTTCAAGGATTACCAGAAGAAAGTGAGTGGGAACAAATAGGCCTGAAGGGCAACTGGTTTAAAAAACCTAACGGTCCTTCTCTGCACCCTGATTCGAATCATTCATTGCATGGCCCCCACTGAGACCTTCAATACAGAACACCCGACGTTAAATTCCGCCTCTACCCAGATGGTAGAATAGAAATTGATACATAAAACCACACAACCAAAATGCCCTATGCTCTCGCTCATACCCCAAACACTACCCTTCCTGAAAACAAAACGCTTTTTTAAAAAACACATCTTTAGTGGAGTGTTCCTCCCTCCAGGAGATGCCTTCGGCGCTGCCTTCCTCCGATACAATGCTTTCGAGAAAGGAACCTTCTACACCTTCGTGCCCCAAAACTTCCAACCCTCCTCCCTTTGGTGGGAAACCGCTGACTATGAAGATGCCCTCTTCTATGAATGGGAAAAACAGGGACTAGGCCAAGCCCACTTCCAACAACTTCAAACACGCGCCCAACAATGGCTCCAATCTCATCCTCAGGCCTGCCTTCTCTATCAATATAACTGGTATTACCTCGAAAAGGACTACCAAGAACCGGCACTGATGGCCCTCACCTATGATAAGGAGCTTTACATGCTCCTG
>NZ_DATGLN010000184.1:0-24016 GCF_035294165.1 Chthonomonas sp. | reverse complement strand
CACGCTATCGGCATTGAGCTGGGCAATACGGGCGCGCAGCCCTGCAATATCCGCGCGTGCCTGCTCGGGCACCACGGTGGCCGCAACGTCGCACTCGGCAAGGGTAAGGAGGTCTTCAAGGTAAGGCCCGCACTCGCGAATGAGGCGTTTTACGGCAGCATCGCTCCAATCCGAACGATACTCGCCGGGGCGCATGTGCAACCTCACCAGCGTGGTAACGGCCTCTATCTCCTCATTGGAAAACTTGAGACGACGCATGATACGATGAACCATCTCTGCCCCAACGTTTGCATGGCCGTAAAAGTGCACCTGTCCATCAACCTCGGTACGGGTTTGCGGTTTGCCGATGTCGTGCCAAAGCAGACCGAGCCTAAGCGCCAGCCCGGCACTTTCGGGCAGGCACTCTAAGGCAACGAGGGTGTGCTCCCACACATCGTAACGGTGCCATCCGCCCTGCCGACAGCCCACCATCTTCACCATCTCCGGGAGAAACTGGGAAAGGAGATTCAGCTCGAGCAGCATCTGCAGACCCCGGCGCGCTTTGGCGCCAGGCAGCATAACGATCTTCACAAACTCATCTCGAATGCGCTCATACGATATGGCCGGGGGGCTTAGCCGATAGGCGTCCTTCATAATTCCCTCTCTGGTTTTGGGTTCGATCTCAAAATCGAAGCGTGCGGCAAATCGCACGGCACGCAGCATACGCAGTGGGTCGTCGTAAAAGGTAATGGCCGGGTCGAGGGGCGTACGAATGATTTTTGCGCGTAGATCGGCCATGGCCATACCGGTAAGATCGAGACGCTCGCCGGTATGAAGGTTTTCTAAAAGCGTGTTGATGGTAAAGTCCCGCCGAAACACATCCTCGCGTAGACTTGCAAGGTGCACGTTGGGTTTGCGCGATTCAGGATGGTAGCTTTCCGCCCGCGCAGAAACCAGCTCGACGGTACAATCTATCCCCTGGGCTGTTGCCACGGTAATGCGTGCGGTGCCAAAACGAGGGTAGACGACCGGATAGTGCGTTGAAAGGCCTTTTTTGTGGAGGAAATAGGCAAGTTCAACGGCATCCCCTTCCAAAACGATGTCGAGATCGGGAGAGGAGGGGACGCCTAGCTCCCGATCGCGTAGCAGGCCGCCCACCAGGTAAAGCCTGCCCTCGTAGGGGGTGCCGCGGGTGGCCTCGCGTAGTTGATGGATGGCGTCCTCAATTGCCGCATCTTGAATAGAAGGAGGGGTTTTGTTCTCGCCTAAGGCAGGTTCAACGTCGCTCATTGCTTTAGTGTACCTTGATGCAGGCTTCCTGATCCCCACATGGGCACCGTTTCCTCCTCGGCATCCTATACGCAAATCTCTATTTTTATGTGCTGCTTGTGAGATAGGTGAAAGCTTGGTGGTGTAGAGGGCTGTCGTCTGTGTAGGGGTTGTCAACTGTTGCCAGGTATGGGCGCCAAAGGGGATAGGCCGTAGGGGTAGGGTAGGTGCAAAGCCTACCTCCTATAGACCTACACCCTGAACGCGAAACTGTCCTCTTTGGGTATGGTTTGAACGACGTAGTGTCTTAAGCATTCTGTTGAAGCGTAAGAAGACACTCACGCGCCGCCGCCTCTACTTCAGGAGGAAGTTCCGGGAGCTTAAGAAGTTCGTGGAGCGCCGGGACGGCTCGCCTGTCGCCCCTACGCTTAAGGTCATCGAGGATCGAGCACACAAGCTGATGATCGTTCTGGTTCTGTACAGCTGCGCGAAGCAGCAGGGCGATGTCCTCCTCAGAGTCGTGTTTGGACGGCCGGAGGAGGTTGGCCGAGGGGGAGGTCTCGGAGGCAATGCGCAAAAGGAGGTCGCTCTCTTTATGTTTGGCGAGACGCTCTTCGATGTGGGCTATCACCTGAGAGGCGGCAGCCCGAACGGAGGGCAGTCTTCCCGCCCTGCCCTTTCCTCGAGCGATACGGTTAAGAAAGGGGAGCACACTGCGGTCTCCTACTTTGTCTAGGGCGTCCAGAATGAGGTGAGCGTTTCCCTCTTCCGTTTGGTTTTCCAGCATGATGGCGAGGAGGCGAAGGGTGCGTGTCTGTAGCTTGCCGTAGTGGTCGGGGGTGAGAGCGGGAAGAAGGGAGAAGATGGTCTCGCGCATTTTGCGCTTCAACGTCATCAACGCCCCAGACTCCGCCTGCACCAGGCTGTCCAAGGCTTCCACTGCCCGCAGTTTCCCCAAAGCGCCTGCGGCCTCTTCACGCACGGGGTTGGCGAAGGCGGCTTTGAATGACATAAAACTAGAGAATGTAGCGAGCACATCGAGAAAAGCTGAAAAGGCTCCTGCCTTTTTCCAAGTGATGATCGTTATTACCAAAATCACCAGCGCAACAACCCCAATGCCGGTCAGCATCTGAACGGAGAAGTCCCCGCTCAAAACCTTGGCGAAGGCGTCAACGGTCTTCTCACGTTGCTCGTTCCGCTCGGCTAGGCGGGCTAAGGCCCATACCGCCAACTGTTGTTCGCGCCATCGCCGCCAACTAGGCCGGCGCAAAACGGCATAAAGAGGCTCTAGGGGCACCGTGGCTGTTGGGTCGGCAAGTAAGGTTTCGACGGCACCACGTACGGGGCTTTTAGGGGATACAGTTGTCAGAAGCGTTTCGATGCGCTGACGTTCTTCGATCGAAATAGCGCCTACAGCCGGCGTAGAAACGGCTCCTTTTGACACGGCCTCGGTGGCCGATTGGCCATAGAAACTCTGTTCCTGTGGGGACATGCTAGGAATCCTATATTTGATCGAAGAGACGAGATGGCAACGTGCTCGGTTTCAGAAATTCTACAATGGGGACAACAGCCTCGGCAAACAAAAAAATGGGCGAACAGGGACTTGAACCCCGGACCTCTTCGGTGTAAGCGAAGCGCTCTACCGACTGAGCTATTCGCCCATTGTAGCCCTATTATACCGCAAAGCAGGCCTATTTTGAAAGACGCTAAGCCCTTTCCTAGAGACGATGGCAATCGAAGGACTTTATGCCGCCGCACAAGGATAGACCCCTTTGGGGGTAGGTCTTATGCCTACCCTACTTTTAGGCCGGGTGGAGTGCACGGATGGGAGTAGGTATAATGCTTCTCGATAACCGGTTATCTCACCCATTAAGAGAGTCAAATTGCGTATTCTGCTGACGAATGATGATGGCGTGCATGCGGCGGGTCTCCATGCAGCCCGCCGTGCGCTTGCCCGTATAGGGGAGGTTTTTGTGGTTGCGCCCGAACGCCCCCGCAGCGCCGTAGGGCATTCCATCACGCTTCACAAGCCCCTTCGCCTTACCGCCGTCGCCTTGCCGGATGGTGCGGAAGGCTATGCCTGCAACGGCACCCCTGCCGATTGTGTGGCCCTAGGGTACGAGGTGGTGATGGGCGGTCGCTGCGACCTCGTGGTTTCCGGAATCAATGCAGGGGCCAATCTGGGCTGGGATGTAGTCTACAGCGGCACGGTTGCCGGCGCGAGGGAGGGAGCGGTAATCGGCATTCCCTCCCTCGCCGTCTCCCTCTGTTTGCCCGAAAATGTTGCCGTCGGTACCCTCTCTTTCGAGCCTACCGCGGCCTTCATCGGGCAAGTTGCCACATGCATTCAACAACATCGCCTTCCCCCGAATGTGCTCCTCAACATCAATATTCCCTATAGGCCCGATGCCTCAGTGCTGCCCATAGCGATTACGCGACAGGGGCGGAGGGAGTACGTGAACCGCATTGCGGTGCGCGAGGACCCCTATGGGCGACCCTACTATTGGCTTGGGGGCAGCGTGCGACCGGAAGAACCCGAACCCGGCTCGGATGTGTACGCGGTTCAGCACGGTGCCATCTCCATCACCCCCATCCATCTCGATATGACGGCCTATTCCCTTATGGAAGCCCTACAGAGTTGGAACTGGGAACCCTTTCATGTGGAAGGAGCGAAACCGTGAACCGACGGGAACTGCTGGGCTTTTCAGGCGCCTTTCTGCTGACAGGACGAGGCCAAACCGGACCGGCAGAAAATGCGCTTTGGTGGGATGTACGCCGTTTTGGCGCCGTTGGAGACGGAAAAACCAAGAACACCGCAGCCCTTCAGCAGGCGATAGAGGCCGCTTTTCAGGCCGGAGGAGGAACGGTGTATGTGCCCGCAGGCACTTATCTTACCGGCGGGCTTGTGTTGAAAAGCAACGTGCGTCTCTATCTCGAAGCGGGGGCTACCCTGTTGGGCAGCACCGACCCAGCGGACTATGAAGACCACCCCGGTCCCTACCCCGGCGGCGATGCCAACACGCGCCATCTCCTCTTTGCCGAGAACGCCGAAAACATCGCCCTTTGCGGTTTGGGAACGGTGGATGGGCAAGGCCCGGCCTTTTGGCAGCCTACCCATCGTCCGCCTCCTCGCCCGGAAGACCTCTGGCGCGATGTCATCGCCTACGACTATAGGCCCATTCGTCAAAGTGGGAAGCAGATACGCCCCTCGCCGATGTTGGAGTTTGTGCGTTGCCGAAACGTTCACATCGAGGGCGTGCTGCTTGCTAATTCGCCGGGCTGGACACTACGCCCCATTCTTTGTGAAACGGTGACCATTCGCGGCATCCGCGTGCGTAACCCCATCTACGGCCCCAACACCGACGGGATGGACATTACCTGTTGTCACAACGTCTTTATTTCCGATTGCGATATCGCCACCGGCGACGATGCCATCTGCTTG
This sequence comes from Chthonomonas sp., assembly GCF_035294165.1. Taxonomy (GTDB): domain Bacteria; phylum Armatimonadota; class Chthonomonadetes; order Chthonomonadales; family Chthonomonadaceae; genus Chthonomonas. The sequence goes on along the minus strand of NZ_DATGLN010000184.1, from coordinate 19,326 downwards.
AAAAGCGAAAACCCGTACGGTGGGCCGGTGCAAGCCAACGAAAACATCACCATTACCAACTGCGTACTCACCACCTGCTGCAACGGTTTTAAGATGGGCACGGCCACGCAGGGTGCTTTCCGAGACATCACGTTTACCAACTCGGTGATCTACAATGCGGATGCCGACCCGATAAACGCGCGGGTTATTTCTGGTATTGCCGTCGAGATGGTGGATGGGGGATCGGTGGAGGGAGTCGTTATCTCGAATATTGCCATGCGCAATGTGCGTACCCCTCTTTTCGTGCGTCTCGGCACACGAACGGAGAACCCGGCCGTGCCCACGTCGCTTCGAGGTGTTCGGATAAGCCAGATTTACGCCACCGGTTCTCTGCTAACCTCTTCTATTACGGGGCTGCCGGAGCATCGGGTACAGGAGGTGCAGCTAGAGAACATCTGCATTGAGACCGTAGAGGGAGGCAAGGCCGAGTGGGTTGAGCACACGGTGCCTGAACAGCCCAAAGCCTACCCAGAAGCGCGCATGTTCGGTAGGTTGCCTGCCTACGGTCTTTACTGTCGGCATGTGGACGGCCTTCGGCTTTCACAAATCGAGCTTGTAAGCAAGACGCCGGATGGGCGCCCCGCCCTGGTTTGCGACGACGTGAAAAACCTAGACGTCCAGGGCCTGCACGCTTCGACGCCCTCCACACAGATGCCGTTGGTACAGCTGAACGACGTGCAGGGTGCCTTTTTGCACGGCTGTGCGGCCCCGCAGGGCGTGCAGGCCTTCTTAATGGTTTCGGGGGCACGAACCGCGCGGGTGCGGCTGGTAGGCAACGATCTTTCGGAAGCCAAACAGGCTTTTATCGTGAAGCCCGATGTACCGAAGGGAGCTGTGCGGTCGGCAGGAAACTTGAAATAGGGCTAAAAAGCGGGTAAAGTATTTTCTGGCATAAGAAACATGAAAGAGCACAGAAGTACTTTAAAAGCAAATTTGGCATGACATTGCGAAAAACGAAAATTGTTTGCACTATAGGGCCAAGTAGTTGTCATCGGAAGACGTTGGAGCGTATGTTGCAGGCCGGCATGGATGTTGCCCGCCTTAACTTTTCCCACAGCGATCACGCCTGGCACGCTGAGGTGATCGCCAGCCTGCGCGAAATCTCTCAAAAAATGGGCAAACCGCTCGCCCTCCTGCAAGACCTCTGCGGGCCGAAAATTCGGCTTGGCGACCTCGGCGCCGACGGCGTATCCTTGAAAAGAGGACAGGTGGTGGGCTTCATCGCGCGCGACACCCTGGAGCCTCCTACCAAAGCCTCCGAGAACCTACTACTCCCTCTGCCGGTGCCGGAACTGCTGGCGGCGCTTCAGCCGGGGCGCAAGCTGCTGCTCGATGATGGCAAAATTCTCCTTCGCGTTCTGCGCACCGAACCCACAAAGGAGGCACCGGCCCCCATTGTTTGGGCGCGATGTCTTTCAGGGGGAAAGCTGCTTTCGCGTAAAGGGGTGGCTGCACCGGGTACCCCATTCTCTATTCCTGCCCTCACTTCGCGCGATCTCGATGACCTCCGTTTTGGCCTGAGCCAGGGGGTGGACTGGGTAGCCGTCTCTTTTGTGCGCCATGCCGAAGACCTTCAGCCCATCTTCTCTACGATGCAGCAGTTGGGAGTGCGGGTGCCCGTGATGGCCAAAATAGAGAAGGCGGAGGCGGTTCATCATTTTGAGGCCATCTTAGAGGTTGTAGATGGGGTGATGGTGGCGCGAGGCGATCTGGGGGTGGAGATGCGCTTTGACGAGGTGCCTATTGTTCAAAAGCAGCTCATTCGCGCCTGTAACCGAGCGGCAAAACCGGTGGTTACGGCCACCCAAATGCTCGAATCGATGGTACAGTGCCCGCGTCCCACCCGTGCCGAGGCGGCCGACGTGGCCAACGCCATCCTCGACGGAACCGATGCCGTCATGCTCTCGGCCGAGACGGCCTCTGGAGCCTATCCGGTGGAGGCCGTGCGCACGATGGCCCGCATCGCGCTAACTACCGAAAAAGCCTTCTTCCGCAATCGCGACTATGCCGAGCGCCTGGCGACCCCACATCAACTTACCGAGGCCGTAGGCCATGCTGCCGCGCAGATCGCCTGCGAAATCGGCGCCAAAGCCATCCTCTGCGCAACCTCCACCGGCCGAACCGCTCGCCTGGTGGCTTCGCACCGACCACCTGTGCGTATCCTTGGTGCGACCCCAAGTCGAGCGACCTATCATGCGCTTGCCATGGTATGGGGCGTGCAACCCTGTCTTGTGGAGGCGGTGAAAGATACCGATTCCATGATGCGCGAAACGCTGGATGTGGCACAGCGGTTGCAACTGGTGCGCCCCGGCGATACGGTGGTGTTAACGGCCGGTGTGCCCGTCAATCGCCCCGGCACCACCAACCTCATCCGCGTGCACACGGTGGGAACAACCCTGGAGGCCAATCCCCTCGCCCACTCCTAAAAGGAGGCTGCCGGAGGAGTGAGGAACCTACCGCTGTTCAAACCGCGCACCAATAGGCCGGTTTCCACACGCAGATGGTAGACTGTAGGGGTAGGCACAAAGCCTACCCCATCTCGATGGCCTATCCTCTTTGGCGCATATATCCGGCGACAGTTGGCAACCCCTCGGCAAAACCTCTTTTCTAGGCGGTTTCGAGCAGTTGCCTCAGCACATACTGCAGAATGCCACCGTGCCTATAGTACTGCACCTCCTGGGGCGTGTCTATACGGGCAAGCACCCGAAACTCTTTGCGACTTCCGTCCTCTGCAGTGGCCTGCACGGTAAGCTCGCGGCCGTTGGCGAAGCCGTTGGCGATGGCCTCGCGCAGCCCCAGAATGTCGTAGCGCTCTCGGCCGGTCAGCCCTAAGGTCATCGCGTTCTCTCCTTGTCGGTACTGAATGGGGAGGATGCCCATGCCCACAAGGTTGGAGCGATGGATGCGCTCAAAACTTTCGGCCAACACGGCGCGGACGCCCTGCAGGTAAGGGCCTTTGGCCGCCCAGTCGCGGCTGGAACCAGAGCCGTACTCTTTGCCGGCCAGCACGATGAGCGGCGTGCCGTCCTGCTTGTAGCGCATGGCCGCTTCGTAGATGGTCATTACCTCACCGGTAGGGAAGTAGACGGTAACGCCCCCTTCGGTGCCGGGCACCAGCAGGTTTTTAATGCGCACGTTGGCAAAGGTTCCTCGCACCATCACCTCGTCATGACCACGACGCGCCCCGTAGGAGTTGAAGTCGGCCGGGTCTACCCCGCGCTCAATGAGATAGCGCCCAGCCGGTGAGGTGGGTTTGATGGAGCCAGCAGGCGAGATATGGTCGGTGGTAATGCTATCTCCAAACATCGCCAACACTCTGGCGCCGCGTATATCCTCCACCGTTTCGGGTGCCTCGCGAGGCATGTTGTCGAAGTAGGGTGGGTTCTTGATGTAGGTCGAATTCGGGTCCCATGAGAAAAGGGCGCCGCGTGGAGAATCGATTCTGTTCCAGTTTTCATCGCCTTTGAAGACATCGGCGTAGTTTTCACGGAACATTTCGGCCCGTACCGCTTTTTCTATCGTCTCGGCTACCTCCTGCTGTGTCGGCCAGATATGGCGCAGGTACACCGGGTTGCCCTCCTTATCCATGCCCAGCGGGTCGTTGTACGGATCGAAGTCCATATGCCCGGCCAGCGCGTAGGCCACAACCAGTGGAGGCGACATCAGGTAGTTCGCGCGTACTTCGGGCTGAATACGCCCCTCAAAATTGCGGTTTCCGGAAAGCACCGAACAGACCACCAACTTGCCCTCTTCAATGGCACGACTTACTTCGGGCGGCAGCGGCCCGGAGTTGCCGATGCAGGTGGTGCAACCATAGCCCACCGTGGCGAAGCGAAGTTGCTCGAGATAGGGAAGCAGTCCGGCCTGCTCTAAATAACGGGTCACCACACGGCTGCCAGGGGCCAGCGAGGTTTTTACCCATGGCTTGGACTCTAGGCCCAGCTCCACGGCCTTTTTTGCCAACAGGCCGGCTGCCACCATTACCGAGGGGTTCGAGGTGTTTGTACAGCTTGTGATGGCGGCGATAACTACAGAACCGTGACTCAGCTCGTAGGTGGCCTTCTCCGTCTCCACCTTCACACGGGTGGCCAGTGCGGTCGCTCCGTTTGAGGCGGATCCAGGTCCCAATAGGGAGGGGAGAGCCTGCTCCCAAGCCTTTTTGGCATTGGAAAGGGGGATGCGATCTTGTGGGCGCCTTGGGCCGGCGATGGAAGGCTCCACGGTGTTGAGATCGAGTTCTAGGGTCTCAGAGTAGAGGGCCTCGGGCGCATCGAAGCTGTGGAAAAGCCCCTGCTCCTTCATGTAGGCCTCTACCAGCGCGATCTGCTCTTCGGAGCGACCGGACATGCGAAGGTAGCGAAGCGATTCGTTATCTATGGGGAAGATGCCGCAGGTTGCCCCATACTCCGGCGCCATATTGCCCACCGTTGCGCGATCTGCAAGGGGAAGCGAGGCTAGGCCGGGTCCGTAAAACTCCACGAACTTGCCCACCACGCCCTTCTTGCGTAGCATCTCCGTAACCGTCAACACCAGATCGGTGGCCGTAGCTCCTTCCGGCAGCGCATTGACCAGGCGGAAGCCAACCACCTGCGGAATCAGCATGGAGACCGGTTGCCCCAGCATTGCCGCCTCCGCCTCGATGCCGCCCACGCCCCAGCCCAGCACGCCGAGGCCGTTGATCATCGTTGTGTGCGAGTCGGTGCCGACAAGGGTATCGGGGTAAGCCATGATCGTGCCATCCGCACGGGCATCGGCAAAAACCACGCGCGCCAAATACTCCAAATTCACCTGGTGCACGATGCCTGTACTGGGCGGAACAACCTTGAAGTTCTGGAAGGCCGATTGGCCCCACTTCAGAAAGGCATAGCGCTCTCGGTTGCGCTCAAACTCCTTGGCCACGTTCAGGGCTAGGGCATCTTTCCTGCCAAAATAGTCCACCTGTACCGAGTGGTCAATAACAAGCTCCACGGGCAGCAGCGGGTTGACTTTTGAGGGGTCTCCGCCAAAACGGGCCATGGCCTCGCGCATCGAGGCCAGGTCTACAAGGCAGGGCACGCCCGTAAAATCCTGCAGCAAGACTCGGGCGGGGCGAAATGCGATCTCCCTTTCGGGCACTGCATCGGGACGCCAGCGTGCCAGTGCAAGAATGTCTTCTGCAGTTACCGTAACGCCATCCTCATGGCGTAGCAGGTTCTCTAGAAGGATTTTGAGAGAGTAGGGGAGTTTGGTGAGGTCAATACCGTGCTGTGCAAGGGCTTCAAGACGGTAGTAGGTGTAGGTTCTATCGCCCACACGCAGCGTGGTGCGGGCATTAAAGCTATTTTTCATGAAGGCCTCCTCAGAATTCTTCGATCAGCAGGCGCCTTAAAGGAAAATTCAATGCGACTCTGTTGAATCTACGTAGGAATTCTACCACTCTGCGGTAAAAGAATACAAACACAGAGCCGCTTGAGGAGCGGAACGCCATTAAACCGAAAGAAGGAGAAGCGACTATGTCCTCAACTCCCTTTGATAGAATGGAGGTTGTCGAGGGCGACATTACCCGTTTGGAGGTAGACGCCATCGTAAATGCGGCCAACACCACGCTGCTAGGGGGCGGTGGAGTGGATGGGGCCATCCACCGTGCGGCGGGGCCGGAGCTGCTTGAAGAGTGCCGAACGTTGGGGGGATGCCCCACCGGAGAGGCCCGCATTACAAAAGGGTATCGCTTGCCGGCCCGCTACGTGATCCATGCCGTGGGGCCGGTGTGGTATGGCGGCGATAGGGGGGAAGACGCCCTTTTGGCGAGCTGCTATCGCCAGTGCCTCCGCCTTGCAAAGGAGCATGAGGTGCGCACCATCGCCTTTCCGGCGATCAGCACGGGTGCCTATCGCTTTCCCTTGGAGCGCGCCACACGTATTGCCCTGAAAGAGGTAGCCGATTTTCTCAGGCAAGAGCCGCTGCCGGAAAAGGTGATCTTCTGCTGCTTTGGCACAGAGGCACTTAAAACCTACGAAAAGGTGCTCCAGGAACTGCGAGCTACATCGGCGTAGGGAGGGGTAAACTATGCACATCAAAAAGCGCCTACGGCAAATATTCCCATGGCTCGGCGGCGCGATGCTGATAGGCTGCGGCTTCATCTTGCTTTCAGCACGGACAGGCGCTCTGCAAACCTCCGTTCTGACCGTGCACCCGCCGCCCAATGCCCCGGCGGCGCTGCAGAAAGCGATTGAGAAGGCCTATAAGGCCGGCTATAGGGGAGTGCGCATCGCCCCAGGAACTTACCCTATCGAAGACCCTCACAGTGACTATGCACTGCATCTGGTGGACATGAGGAATTTCGAGGTAGATGGACGCGGGGTAACGTTGGTGCGACTGAACCCGCGCCAAGGCGGAATCCACCTCGATCACTGCACTCACATTACCTTGCGCGGTTTCACTATTCGCTTGGCGACCACCGTGCGCACTCAGGGCGCCATTGTGGCAATAGACCCTCAACGAAAATGGTTTGATATCGTCGTAGATAAGGGCTATCCCACCGACCTCGATAACCCCGCCGACTTCGACCCCCATCCTACCGCCTATTTTTTCGACCCGAAAACTTTGCAGTGGAAGCCGGGAGCTTATGATGTTTCCATCGGTCGTGTGGAACGGCTAGGGCCTAACAGGTTTCGGTTTCATGGCAGCTTTGGAGCCGATCACACCATGGCCGTTGGCGATCTTGTGACCTATCGCAACTACCTCTCAACCGATCTGGAGGTGGGCGATTGCTCCGGCATCAAAGTGATCGGCCTCACCTTTGTGGGTCCTACCGGCTGGGTGGTACATGAGGGGGGTGGAGAGGGAGGGAACTTTTATAACTACTCCATTCTCTACCCGCCGCCCCCGCCGGGGGCTACACAAAGACCGTTGATGGCTGCCGGAGCGGATGCCTTTCACTCGAGCGGCATTCGGCACGGCCCGACGGTTGATGGGTGTCTTCTACAAGGAATGCCGGATGACGGAATCGCGATACATGGTCGCTACGCCATGGTGCAGGAGGCCGATGGAAACCATCTCAGCGTGCGCGTTCCTTGGGGCAACTTCTTTCAGACCGGCGATCGCGTGCGGGTTTATACGAAAGACCTGGTGCCCATAGGGGAGGCCAGGCTAAAGGCGGTAGCGATTCTCTCTAACTATCGCCCTCAACGCCAGACCGATCTAAAGGCCTTTAAAGAGGGGAACCTCTTTGTGGCACTTACCCTCGACCGCGATCTGCCCGCTCCATTTGAAGGGCTGGTAAGCGACCCCGATGAGGATGGAAGCGGTTATGTGTTGCGTAACAATGTGATTCGTAATCATCGCGCGCGTGGCATGTTGCTGAAGGCCGACGATGGGCTGGTTGAGAACAATACAATCGAGGGAAGTACGATCGCAGGCATCGTGATCGCGCCGGAGCTGTGGTGGAACGAGGCCGACTACAGCCACCATGTCGTCGTGCGCAACAACCGCATCCTTAACGTGGGCTACGTTACCTGGCAGGGAACCGACCAGGCAGGAGCCATCTCGGTGATGGCATCAAACGACCACGGCTTTGTGCCCGGCTATGGACATCGGGATATCCAGATTGATGGCAATACCATAGAGAACTGCGACGGCGTGAACCTGCTGGTTACCTCTGCCGAGAACGTGGACATCCGTAACAACGTTTTTCGCGGCGCGCAGCAACACCCCTCCAATCGAGGCGCCAACTGGCTTGACCCGAAAGCTCTCATCTACCTTACCGCATGTAAGCACGTGCACCTAGCAGGGAACCGGGTGGAGAGACTAGGGCATGAGAACAGCCACCTTGTGGAGGCCACCTCAACGGCTCTGGAGGTTAGCGGGGTGAGCCGGGGGGTGCGTTTGGCTGCACGATAGAAGATGTTGTGCGGTGATGGCGAGCTTCGGTTGCTTAGAGAGGTGCGCCGTGGGATTCGGCGGCATCTCAAGCCGATCTGGTAGAATATAAGTAGCTTTGTAGTTGAAATAGGTGCCTAATATGCCCGAACAGGGGGTTGAGACTCTCGAAGAGGCGCTTGCAAGAGGAATCCGCTATGCGCGCATGGCGGAGTGGGGGCGCGCCGTGGAGGCCTTCCGAAAGGCCGTGGCGCTCGACCCAGAGAACACGGAGGCTCGGTTTCGCCTCGGATGGGCTTTATGGAACTTGGCCGATACCGATAGGCCTACTTTGGCCGATATGGCGCTGCTCTACGGTGCGCAACTGCTTGGGTTCGACCAAACGGTTCGCGATGGCCGTAGGCGCTATCGAGCCTGGCGACAGACTTTGGAGGATGCGGCCTACTATTTGGAATCGGTGGTGGAGCGCGACCCCAAACATGCCCGTGCCTACCACTACCTGGCCCGTGTGTTTCAGGCGCTCGACCGCCGTGAAGAGGCCGAACAGGCCGCCCGGGCGGCGGTTCAACTCGATCCCTCCAACGCAAACTACCGTAACTTTGCCGCCTCGCTGAACGCGCTCTCCAACCATCGCTACACTGCAACCGAATCCGATCTTCCCCAGCAGAGCGCTCTTACATGGGACGATCTGGTGCTGAACCCGCGCACGAAGCGCGAACTGCGTCAGATGCAGCTCATGCTGGAGCAGCCGGAGCTGGCGCGGGAGCTAGGCGTACAACCTCCCACGGGCATCCTGCTTAAAGGCCCCCCAGGTACCGGAAAAACCACCATTGCGCGTGTATTGGCCAACGAGGCCAAATGCCACTTCTACGCCATTACGCCGGCCGACATCAACCAGATGTACGTGGGGGAAAGCGAAAAAAGGGTGCAGGAGCTATTCGCACGCGCACGCGCCAACCCGCCTGCCATCATCTTCATTGATGAGATAGATGCGCTGCTTCCCGTGCGTCAGGGCGGTGTGGCCATCCATTCCGATAAAGTGGTGAACCAGTTTCTGCAGGAGATGGATGGGTTAACGCCCAACAGCCGTGTCTTCATTATCGGCGCTACCAACCGCCCCGATATGCTCGACCCGGCCGTGCGGCGAGGTGGCCGCCTTTCGCGTGAGATCGAGATTCCTTTGCCGGACTTTGAGGCGCGCCGGCAACTGTTTGCCCTCTGCACCCGAAACGCCAATTTAGCGCCCGATGTGGATATTGACGAGCTGGCCAGGAAAACCGACGGCTATAGCGGGGCCGACATTCGCGCCCTTGTGAATGAGGCGGGGCTGTTGGCCCTCATACGAATCGCCGATCAGGGGCCGGATACGCCGCGCGCGCTCACCATGGCCGACTTCGAGGGTGCACTGGCCAATCTAGGTTGATAATGCGGGGAATCGGTGGAACATCCCGAAGGCCAAAGCTTGACTCGACGCTTAAGGATGTTGTATTCTACCCTCGCTAAGTTGAAACTAAAACCGAGTATATAAGGAAGCACCATTTGTTATGCAGGTAAAAGTCGAACATGCGACTCCGCGTACGGCTACGGTTGAGATCACCGTGGATGAGGAGCAGGTAAGCCGCACCTTCGAGAGCGTGTATAAAGAGTTTAATCGCTACGTCAACGTGCCGGGGTTTCGACCGGGAAAAGCGCCCCTCGCCCTTCTGGAACGTTATGTAGACCCAGAAAGGGTGCGACGGCGGGTTTTAGAGAAGCTTGTCGCCGAAACCGGCTCCAAGGCGCTGGAGCAGGAGTCGCTGGAGGTAATGAGCGGCTACAACCCCGAAATTGATGCCCCCGACATCGAGAACAACAAACCCTATACCTATAAGTTGATCGTGCCGCTGGAGCCGGAGGTCTCTCTAGGTGCTTATACCGGCCTGACCGTGGAGAAGCCAAAGCGGGTGGTAACCGACGAGCTGGTGGAGCAAGAGATCGAGCGGCGTCGCAAGCCTTATGAGCGCCTCGAAAGGGTAACCGATAGGGGGGTAGAGCCTGGAGACGTGTTGAGCGTAGAGATGCGCGTTCAAGAGGAGGGCGCGGAGGAGGATAAGGGGCCTGCACGGCGTCGTCTTATCTTTCTTGGGAATAATATCCCCGGTTTTGATGAGGCCTTGCTGGGCATGAAGATCGGTGAGGAGCGCACCTTTACTCTGCCCTATCCCGATGACTACCCCGACGAGACCAAACGTGGAAAGCAGGCCACCTATACCGTAAAGCTAATCGGAATCAACGTGCGCAAACTGCCTGAGGTCAACGATGCCTTCGCCAAAGAGCTGGGCTATGAGAATGTTGAGACCATGCGCCGCCGCGTGCGAGAGGAGCTGGAAGATTACTTTGAACGACTGGGTAATGAGCTTGCCGAACAGCGGCTTATCGCCGAGATCGTGAAGAACTCTACGGTGAACTTCTCGGAAATCCTGGTGAAGGAGGAGATGGAATCTCGCCTCGAATCGCTGGCACGTGAGCTGCAACAGCGTAACCTGACGTATGAGCAGTATCTGGCGGCCATCGGCAAAACGGCCGAGGAGCATCAGAGGGCGCTTGCAGAACAGTCGGCCTATCGCATTGCGGCCTTCCTTGTGCTGCGTGCCATCGCCACCCAAGAGGGGCTGCAGGTTGACCAGGAGGATATTGATGCAGCCTTCGACGATATGTTAGAAAAAGGTCAAATTACGGAAGAACAGTATGGGGAGTTTCGGCAAAACCCGCGGAAGCGATTGGAACTGGCCGACGCGCTGGTGCGACAGCGCCTCCATGACTTTCTGTTTGCCAACAACACGATTCGAGAGGTAGAGGTATCCGACCTGCCCCAAGAAGAGACAGAGGAGGAGATCGCCACTGCAGAGGGGGGTGAATAAATAATGGAACGGAAAATAGAGACACCGCAGAACGTGATTCCCATGGTGGTCGAGCAGAGCGCCCGAGGAGAGCGTGCTTACGATCTCTATTCGCGCCTGCTTCGCGATCGCATCGTGTTTGTGGGGGAGCCGATAAGCGACCACCTTGCCAACCTTGTTATCGCCGAACTGCTTTTCCTAGAGCGTGAAGACCCCGACGCCGACATCGAGCTGTACATCAACAGCCCCGGTGGCAGCGTCTCGGCAGGGCTGGCCATGTACGACATCATGCAGATGCTTAAATGCGATGTGGCCACCATCTGTGTTGGCATGGCGGCCTCGATGGCAGCGGTTCTGTTGGCCGGTGGCACCGCCGGCAAGCGCTATGCGCTTCCAAACTCCCGAATTATGATTCACTCGGTGGCCGGTGGCTATGAAGGCCCCGTTCAAGATGCCGAAATTCGCCTGCGGGAGATGATACGCATGCAAGACGTGCTTACCGAGATACTTGCTCGGCATACCCATCAGCCGACCGATAAGGTGCGGCGCGACATGGACCGCGACTACTTTATGTCGCCTCAAGAGGCGCTGGAATACGGTTTGATAGACAAGATTGTGGATAAGAACGAACGCTAGAAAACGGAACCCTTCCGTTTCAAGGAGAGAGCTTTGTCGAGAGTTTTTGAGAGGTCTGAAAACCGCTGCGTGCTGTGCGGCAAAACGCGAGAGCAGGTGGGCAAGCTGATAGCCGGCATGTACGGCGCCGTCTGTTTTCAGTGCGTAGAACGTTGCAACGAGATCATTGCCCGTGAGGGTCAGGAAGCCACTCCGGGCGTGGGGCCGGCTTGGGGTTCCATCCCCAAACCGAAAGAGATTTACCGCATACTCAGCCAGTACGTGGTGGGGCAGGAGCGCGCCAAGCGGGTGCTCTCGGTAGCGGTCTATAACCACTACAAGCGCATCAACGCCCCAAGCAACGATGTGGAGTTGCAAAAGTCCAATATCCTTCTTATTGGGCCAACCGGTTCCGGTAAAACCCTGCTTGCACAGACTCTCGCCCGCATTCTCAACGTTCCCTTTGCCATCGCCGACGCCACTACCCTTACCGAGGCCGGTTATGTGGGCGAGGATGTGGAAAACATTCTGCTGAAGTTGCTTCAGGCTGCCGAAAACATGAACCCCAGTGGCGGGCTTGAACAGACCATTCGCAACGCCCAGCGGGGCATTATCTATATTGATGAAATAGACAAGATCAGCCGTAAAAGCGAAAACCCCTCCATTACCCGCGACGTAAGCGGAGAGGGGGTGCAGCAGGCCCTGCTAAAAATTCTGGAGGGCACCATCGCCAACGTTCCCCCTCAAGGGGGCCGCAAACATCCCCAGCAAGAGTACGTTCAGGTAGATACCACCAATATTCTTTTTATTTGTGGAGGCGCTTTCGAGGGCCTCACCGACATCATCTCGCGTCGTATTAACAATCGCACCATGGGCATTCGCGCCAACATCGGCGATAAGCAAGACCGGGTCTCGCAAAAGGGCAATCTCTACCAGCATGTAATGCCTGATGACCTTCTCAAATACGGCCTCATTCCCGAATTTGTGGGGCGCCTGCCGGTGGTTGCGACTCTCGACCCGTTGGATGAAGAGGCTCTCATGCGCATTCTGGTAGAGCCGAAGAACGCTTTGGTAAAACAGTATGCGCGTTTCTTCGAGTATGAAGGGGTAGAGTTGGTGTTTACCGAAGCCGCGCTGCGTGCCATCGCCCGTGAAGCCATTCAACGTAGCACCGGTGCCCGTGCCCTACGCACCATTATCGAAGAGGTTATGCTGAACGTGATGTACGAGTTGCCATCGCAATCCAACGTGAAAAAGTGCGTGGTGGATGAGGAAACGGTGCTAAAACGCATTGACCCTACCCTCATCACCGACAGTACGGAAGATGCCATGCGCCAGGCCTCCTGAATCTGGCAAGGGGAAGGGCATCGGCCTTAGTGTGGCTTTGCAAAGTCGGCTGCCGTCACAGGGTTGAAGATAATGTCAAAACCTTCTTGGTGTTGTATGCGCACGCCCTTCCCTAGCCCGAAACGGTCGCTGACATATTCTTAATGCCTGTAGTCCCATCAGAAACCAATCGGTTCCCAACAAGGCTCGTGCAGCCGTCCGTCGGGTGAGCTTGGGTTTGGGCAGAGGTTGACAGGCTGCAAGGCTAAAGGTAAGCTCCTCTAACTTCCAGTAGAGTTGGGAAACAATGCTACGAACTGTGCGTTTCATGGCAAGATACCTTCCTAAGTATTAGGTTGGTATAAGAAGAGATAAGGGCTGATCCTCTCGTCATGTAAAGATTAGGGCCAATTGCTTAAATCATGAGACCATACGGTACCTTAAGCGTTTGTACTTGATTATTCAACCGCAGCACAATCTAGCGTTTTGTTACCTGGTAGGGTTCTGGATGAACTTGCACTATGCTTTTGAAATCGTTGTGTTCCTCGCAGAAAGTAGTGATGGGGCGAATACCCTCTTTTGCTATCCGCGTGCTAAACCACATGCTTTTCGGCATGGAGTGGGCGCCCTCAAAGATAAAAGGCCACTAATAGATGGAAGCAAATTGTTTTTGTTCCTGGGGCGAAATGTTGGTGTCAAGCCAAAAGTTAGGGCAGTCAAAGATATGACGGTCTTTAACGTAGCAGGTTGAAGATGCACACACTCTGATGAGCCTTCGCCCGTGCCGGGGCAAATACCACCCACAATATGCCTGCCAATAACGCGATTATCCCTACCACCACTAATAACTCCACTAACGTGAAACCCCGTCTACACATCTTTCACCTTACTTCCCTACAATAGCCCGAAATGTAGCATCACAACGCTTTACAGCCTTCAGGCTATACACACGCAACGGCATCATCTGCCGGATGAGTACGCACAGAGTCTGTAAGTGCCGAGGAGGAGGAAGCCGATCCTTATGCGTCCTAACGGCGAATGGAGGGGGTTGATGCCTGGCCGTGTGCCGTTCTCACGACCTCGATCTCCTCGAAGGTGCAGAGCAGAAGGTCGCCGGGGATGGTATGTTTGAGGGCGGCCATGGCCATGCCCATCTCTAAACCGAGCGGGAGATTTTGCTGAAGATAGCCGAAGATAACTCCGGCATCGAAAGCGTCACCGGCGCCCACTCGGTCTACCACATGGGCAATGGGGTAGGGGGCGGCGAAATGCTCACCGGAAGGGCTAAAGGCATAGGCTCCCTCGCCTCCACAGGTCACCACCACGTTCACGACGCCGTAGCGGGTGTGAAGAGCGCGCGCCATTTGCGCCTTCTCCTCTGCCATCGCAAACAGCAGTTGTGCCTCCTCATGAGGTACAATAAGCAGGTCAACTTGAGGAAGCAGCGGCTCGATGGTGGCACGCGCGGCCTCTACAGACCAAAGACGGGCGCGGTAATTTGTGTCGAGACTGACCCGTGTGCCCACCTTTTTGGCCACCTCGATGGCGTAGCGAACGGCCGCGGCACATCGGGGGCTGAGAGCCGGGGTGATGCCGGTAACATGCAGTAGGCGTGACCGGGCGATGCGCTCCTCTTCCACATCCTCCGGCCCTAGGGCGCTGGCTGCGGAAGAGGCTCTATCGTAGTAGACCTCTGTGGCGCGGGGCGACACACCAAAATCTAGGAAATAGAGACCTGCGCGCGCCTTGGGGGACGAATCCCAAATAACGCCGGAAGTGTCTACACCCCAACGGCGAATCTCGTTTTCAATGCGACGGCCTAAAGGGGTGTTGGGAAGGCGTGACCACCAACAGGCTCGCATGCCAAGACGGCAGAGGGCCACGGCCACATTCGATTCGGCACCGCCGATTCGCACCTCCAACGAGGTGGCCTCCTCAAGCCGTGCATAGTGCGGCGGGCTAAGCCGCAGCATCGTCTCCCCAAAGGTACTAACATCCCATCTCGCTTCGGAACGCATCATCAAACTCTTCCTCTTTTGAAATTAGGTGCATATTTAGCATACCTGGAACAAAAGCGAACCTGCTTGCAATCTAATGGAGATGCAGGGTACAATAAAGAACAGTGCGCTAGAAGGAAGTAGAAGATTTTTCATCTTCATGCTTAACCGGTTAAGTGAATACGCTAACTGTCCGTTTGCGTATGAAGCAATGAGCTTCAGCCCGTTTGAGACATCCGTCCAGAATGACATAAGCGAAAGTCTCTTTCACGCTCCTGTTCCTAGCTGTTTTTCGAGGTAATTAGAATGACCATCTTTGTGTGTGAAGACAAAGAGCAGTTGGCGCAGCGCGCCGCCGATCTCTTTCTCCAAATAGCCCATCGCTCCATCGAGGAACGTGGGCGCTTTGTGGCCGCCCTCTCCGGCGGCTCAACACCGGAAAGAACCTACACGCTGTTGGCACAGCCGGAGCGCGCTGCCCAGTTGGATTGGAATAAAGTCTACCTCTTTTTTGGAGACGAGCGCTTTGTGCCGCATGATGACCCGCGGAGTAACTATCACATGGTAAAACAGGCCATGCTCGATGCCCTGCCGCTGCCTACCGGGCACGTTTTGGCGGTGCGCACCGATCTGCCCACCGCAGAAGCTGCCGCCGAGCATTACGAACAGTTGCTGCTGGCCTTCTTTGCCCTGCCCGACCGCAAGACACTGCCTCGTTTTGACCTGGTGTTTCTAGGCCTTGGCGACGATTGCCATACGGCCTCTCTCTTTCCGGGCGCCGCCGCCCTTGCGGAGAGGGAGCGTCTGGTGGTGGCCACACCCCCAGGTACGCTACCACCGCCCGTTGAACGCATTACCTTTACCTTCCCGCTCATTAATGCTGCAAGGCAGGTGGTGTTTTTGGTGGCCGGTGGCAATAAGGCAAAAACATTGCACAGCGTGCTGGTAGAACGACCGCCCATCTGGCTTTGCCCTGCCGTGGGTATTCGCCCCGCCGATGGGGAACTGCTCTGGCTGGTGGATAAGGAGGCTGCCAGCCTCTTGCCGCCCGAAAGGCTTAACCCCTAAGTGTGAACGCCTTGATTTGTGTTAGTAGCCTTGTAGAACAGTTTCGTGTGTAGGGGTTGGCTTTGCGCCTACCCCTACAGCCTATCCTCTAGCGTACTAAACTGTCAACAGTGGGCAACTCTCTGAAACAGAGCGCCTCACCTTGCGGTACAATATCTTTAGCGTCGAGATGCCGTCTTAAGCACCCTTAGCCTCGTTTTGATGGTGGGTGGGAGAGCCTAACACAAAAAGCAGGCAAACCGCTTAGCGGTGTCTGTCATTGTTGAGAGGAGCGCGCATGAAAGCCCAGATACTCGGAATGCGTCCTGGAGAACCTTGTGTGTTGGATGAGGAAGGGCGACGGGTTGGATTGATCTTACGAATCGTGCCGGAGACCCCCGAAGAGGTTGCCGAGCTGAAACGGTTTTGCCGTCTCACCGAGGCGTTTACGTTTGTGATTGACGAGGAGTATCGGCTCAATCAAAGCCAATGCACGCCGGTGTACGGTGAGCGCAGCTTCGCACTGGTCTCCACGCACGGGTTGGAAGAGCTTGTTTAACCCTTTTCAACCCTCTCGAATATAAAGTAGAGCCACATTAAAATCGAATAGAACGAAGGAGTAAGAATGCGTAGAGGAGTGATCGCCGGCAACTGGAAGATGCACTGCACCTTGGAGGAGACTCGCCGCCTGCTAGAGGAGTTACTGCACCGTCTGGAAAGTCAGCCACCTTGTGAGGTGGTCGTCTGCCCACCATTCACGGCTTTAAGCACGGCGGCAGCATTGTTGCGCAATACCCCCGTTAAACTTGGCGCTCAAGACCTGTTTTGGAAGGAGAAGGGGGCCTATACCGGCCAGATCGCCCCAGGTATGCTCGTGGACGTAGGGTGCGAGTATGTCATTGTAGGCCATTCCGAACGCCGTGGGCGCTTCGGTGTGCCGGAGCCGGATTTCGATGCAACGATTCTCGCCTATTTTGGGGAGAGCGATGCCACCGTGAACAGAAAGCTACGGGCGGCTCTCGCCGCCGGCCTCACTCCCATCTGCTGTGTTGGCGAGACGTTGGCCGAACGCCAGGCCGGCCAAACCGACGCGGTGATAAGAACCCAAACGCGCGCGGCTTTGGAGGGAATCGGCGAATTGGAGGTGCAGAAGATCGTCTTTGCCTATGAACCGGTTTGGGCGATCGGCACGGGCGAGGTATGCGCCGCCGCCGAGGCCAACCGCGTGTGTGGGCTTATTCGCACCGCCGTGTGCGAGGTAGCCGGAGCCAACGCCGCAGCTGCCGTGCGCGTGCAGTATGGCGGCAGCGTGAAACCGGAGAACGCCGCCGACCTTCTCGCGCAACAGGAGATAGATGGCGCCCTGGTGGGAGGGGCCAGCTTAAAAGCGGCCGATTTCTTGGCTATCCTGCACGCTTACCCTGCATCCTAGCTTGCTCGCAATCGAAGCCTGTTAAGCGGAGCGGCGTTCCGCTTGTCTCAACGGCCATTTCCCGTGCAGTCCATAGCAAACGTTTGGTAGCAGGAGAAAACAGTCCTTTTATAAAAATATTAGCAGTGCAAAACTTTCGTGTAGGAGCATCATGCCGATGAAGGTTCAGAAAGCTCTCTTGCTGCTACCCCTTGCCGTAGCCCTCTCCCTTCCGTTACCATCGCTTGCCGCACACAGAGCGCGTGCCGAATCGCCTTTTGGAGAACGGCAGAAAATCCTCTTCGATGCCGATTGGCGTTTCTTCCGCGAGCCAACACCGCATTTAGAGCAAACCGTTCCTATTACCGATTGGGTCTACCTCCCTATAGAGGAGGGGGCCGGCGACGCGCAGGTGCTTGCCGACCCTCATCTAGATACCTCGACGGGCGGCTGGAAACCGGTAAAAACCGGCACCGATGTGTTCGAGGGAAGGGTGGGCTTTGCCTGGTTTCGCACCACGCTGCCCTCCATCGCCCCGCCGCCTAAAGGTTATTCCCTCTACCTTCTCTTTGAAAACGTGGATGATAACGGTACGGTGTACCTAAACGGCAAAAAGTTGTACTACCATGAGGGCTATGGGGAGCCTTTTGTCGTTCCGCTGGCCGAAGCGTGGCGCCCAAACGGCCCGAATCTGTTGGCCGTGCAGGTGGATAACGTGGGGGGCGGCCCAGGCGGTATTTTGGGCGATGTGCTTTTGGGCTATGCCAAAGGCGCCGAAATAGGTAGCGGAGCCTCACAGCCCAATTTTAACGATAGCTCCTGGCGCATCGTGCATTTGCCCCACGATTACGTGATCGAGGGGCGCTTCGACCCGAAAGCGAGCGTCTCTCACGGTTTTCTGCCTACGCCGCCGGCATGGTATCGCAAAACCTTCTATCTGCCGGCATCGGATAGAGGCAAAAGCCTCTGGCTCTATTTCGAAGGTGTCTTTCGAGATAGCGATGTCTGGCTTAACGGTAAATTTCTCGGGAACCATCCTAGTGGCTACACAAGCTTCTTCTACAATATCTCTAAAGCCGCCAACTTCGGTGGCAAAAACGTGCTGGCCGTACATGTAGACCCCGGTAACTACGAGGGATGGTGGTATGAAGGAGGTGGAATCTACCGCCATGTGTGGCTCATCGTTGCAAACCCCGTGCATATTGCGCAGTGGACGACCTTTGTGAACCCGCAGGTGGTTGGGGACGACGTGGAGCACCCCGACATGGCGCAGGTGAATGTGCACACCACCGTGGAGAACGACACCGACGCCGAGGCCGCGTGCCGCCTGCAGTTTCGTGTGCTCGATGCGGAGAACCGCCTTGTTGCCCAAACGGCGAGCACGGCGAGCGTTCCTCCGAACGGCACGCAAAAAGTGGCCGTTCTACTGCCTCTCCATGCACCGCATCTTTGGTCTCTAGAAAGCCCTTACCTCTATAAGCTGCAGATAAGCGTTTTGCGAGATGGGCGCATCGTGGATGGGAACGAGACCCATTTCGGCGTGCGCACCATTCGGTTTGACCCCGACAAAGGCTTTTTCTTGAATGGCAAGCATGTAGAGATACAGGGCACCTGCAACCATCAAGATTTTGCGGGCGTGGGCATCGGCATGCCCGACTCGTTGCTGGAGTGGCGCATTCGCAAACTGAAAGAGATGGGCAGCAACGCCTACCGCTGCTCTCACAACCCGCCTGCGCCGGAACTGCTTGATGCCTGTGATAGACTGGGCATGTTGGTAATGGATGAGAACCGGCACCTCGGCGACGTCTACACACCAAAGACACCACCGAACGCACCCTACCCCGATCTCTCCGATCTCGCCTCAATGGTGCGTCGCGATCGCAACCATCCCTGCATTATCCTCTGGTCGCTCTGTAACGAAGAGGGGATTCAGGGCACACCGGCGGGAGAGCGCATGGGCGCGGCGATGAAGAAGGTCGTTGAAGCCCTCGACCCCACCCGCCCCGTCACCGCGGCGATGAACGGAGGATGGGGATATGGCCTCTCGCATGTGCTGGATGTGCAGGGCATCAACTACTCGTATGGGGTGTACGACTCTTTTCACGAGTCGCATCCCGATTTCCCCATCATCGGCAGCGAGATCGGCAGCGATGTA
>NZ_DATGLN010000183.1:0-1515 GCF_035294165.1 Chthonomonas sp. | reverse complement strand
ATCCGGCTCAACGAGATCTGCCAGTTGAATATTATGGGAAACATTCAGCTTTCTACGCAGGCGGTACAGGCGCTCTGCGAGGCAGAAGTTCCCATCTGCTATTTCTCCATGGGCGGCTGGTTCTATGGCATTACGACCGGCCTCTGCACGAAAAACGTCTTTCTCAGGCAGCGTCAGTTTGCTGCGGCCGAGGAGCCTTCGTTTTGTAAGCGGTTAGCGCGTGAACTCGTTGCAGGTAAGATTCGCAACCAGAGGACATTTCTGCTGCGAAATCATGTGGAGCCAGAGGAAAACGTACTGCGCGAACTCAAGGAGATGGCCGAGAGAGCGGATGAGTGCACCTCGATGGAGACCCTCCTCGGTCTAGAGGGCAATGCCGCAAGGCTTTATTTCGGCGCATTTGGGGGACTTCTGAAGAACGATGCAGGAGAGGATCTTCCTCCCGTGTTCCGCTTCGACTTTGCGGGAAGAAACCGGCGTCCGCCGCGCGATGCCGTAAATGCTCTGCTATCGCTTGGCTATAGCCTTCTTGTGAAAGATTTGACGATCGCGTGTTATGCAGCCGGGTTCGATCCTATGCAGGGCTTCTATCATCAACCCCGGTTCGGCCGCCCAGCGCTTGCTTTGGATTTAATGGAGCCGTTCCGGCCGCTTGTTGTGGATTCGGCTGTGATCACAGCGATCAACACCAAGATGGTTACGGTACGGGATTTTGTGTGCGTGAGCCAGAGCGTGGCGCTGACAAGCGAGGGGCGAAAGGCCTTCTACCGGGCCTATGAGCTGCGCATGGATACTTTAGTTACCCATCCCATTTTTGGCTATCGGGTAAGCTATCGTAGACTGTTAGAGCTGCAGGTGCGCCTGCTGGCTCAGGTGTTAAATGGTGATATCCCCAAATATCCCGTTTTCGTTACGCGGTGAGGGCGAGCGGCGAGGTGGTGAACACAAGGCCGGAACCGCTCGCAGGTTATAAGATGAGGCTTATCAAGGATTTGCAAATCGAGTATGGTCCCAACTGCTCGGCGGCAGAGGAAATGTTGACAGCCGCTCGAAATGGCTGGCCTAGGTATTTGAAAATTGAATAGGATAGCGAGGGAGCTATTTCCGCGATTAACTAATCGCGGCCCCATTGAAGCGCAGCGAACGCGGCGCTACACCAGTTTGCAGGCTCTCATTTCCGCGATTAACTAATCGCGGCCCCATTGAAGCCAGACAACCCCTGGGCCTAACTACAATGCCGGTGATATTTCCGCGATTAACTAATCGCGGCCCCATTGAAGCATGCCGCGCAGTAAAAGGCACCTGTGTTTGTAGTTATTTCCGCGATTAACTAATCGCGGCCCCATTGAAGCTATAGGCACTCGAGCGGATCTGGTTCTCGAATTGTTCCCAAATCGTGCGTGAGTATTTCTTCTTGTAGGCCGGCGGCACACCACGCCAGATTGGCCACAGTAATCCGTCAACAATCTCCTGAAGCTGCATCATCCTCTTTTCTTTCCTCGTTCTGTAATAGAA
>NZ_DATGLN010000182.1:0-4869 GCF_035294165.1 Chthonomonas sp. | reverse complement strand
ACCGACAGCACAGGCACCTTCAGCTTTTGGGTAGTTCCAGGCAGCTATACCATTGTGGTGTTCCTACCCGATGGCAGCAGTGTCACCCAGTCGGTCACGCTACAATCTACCAACCAGCCGGTGACCCAAAATGTGATCCTGCCCTAGCCGTAGGTCTATAAAACAAGCTGCAAAGGCGCCGTCCGCTAGGACGCCCGCCGCGAGGTACCCCTCTCCCTGTAGGGGGTGGGGCTGTAGGGGGTACCCTTGAGGTTACCCCAATTGGATTGCCGTGTTCTATTGGGTAGGCACAAAGCCTGCCCCTACGGTGCAGGTTGGTTCATAGTGATGGTTGTAGAGGGTACCCTTGAGGGAAAAGGTGCAGTGCGCAGCACCATCGCCCTTGAGGCGCTCATCACGAGGTGACCGCTCCCAGTTTGGGTAGGGATTAGAGGCTTACAATGGGGGAACCAACAGTTGGCCCGTTCCTTCCCTTTCCCGCATCGGTGATGGACTGCAAAAAAGCGCGCCTGGAGGGATTCGAACCCCCGACACCCAGTTCCGAAGACTGGTGCTCTAATCCACTGAGCTACAGGCGCGAGCACCTTTAAATTACCTCAAACCGCTCCTTTTTGCAAAGGCCCTTGGGCAAGAGGCTCTTTTCTATTGACAAAAGTCCCTTCCCTCCGTCATAATAAAGCCCCTTGACAATTTTCATAGTCGCAGTGGCTGCGCGTCATCGCGTGGCTGAAATACGGGGGAAGTCCGGTGAGAATCCGGCGCAGTCCCGCTGCGGTATCCCACCCCAAACCTTCGGGTGTGGGTAAGCCCGAATGCCCGCCTGCGACGCATCACGTATGCCCTTCGAGAGAGAGGGTGTGATGCACGAACGTGTACTGGCAACTTCGTATCCCTTTTCAGCCTCAATAGTACATCCCTCGAGCATCCTCCTCGCTCCTCGAAGTCCGATCTGCCTCTTCTAAGGCCAGACCGAACAAAACCCAAGACGACGAAAGGAGCGAACCGTATGCAAGTCAAACTTTTTACAAAGAGCGCCCAGCGCGCATTCACCTTAATTGAGCTGCTAGTGGTTATAGCTATAATAGCTATACTGGCAGCCATTCTCTTCCCCGTCTTCGCCCAAGCGCGAGAAAAGGCCCGGCAGATCAGCTGCGCCTCCAATCTGCGCCAAATCGGCCTCGCCACCCAAATGTATCTCGAAGACTACGACGAGACCTTTCCCCTCTATGTCTACTACGATGCCACCGGAGCCGAATACTGGATGGGACACATTACCGGCACCTACCCCAACGAGACCTGTGACCTAACCAAAGGCCCCCTCTACCCCTATATGAAAAACAAGGAGATGCAGCGCTGCCCCGATTGGACAGGGCAACTGCTTTACGGAGCCGACATCGGCTATGGCTACAACTGGGGCTATCTCGGCTCGGACTGCTACATGAACACCGCCTGTATGAGCGGGCAGCTATGGCCGCCGGTCAACCCGGCCACCCTGGCTTCGCTCAGCGCCCCTGCCGACAAGATCATGTTCTCCGATTCGGGCTACTACAACGCCCCTTGGTACGGAGGAAACGGCCAGATGGTGGAGACCCCAGCGATTGACCCACCGAGCCAATGGTATGGTACCCCTACAATGGATTTTCGCCACGTCGACTCGCATAAAACGGTGGATACGCAAACTCAAACCATCACCGAGCACGGGCTGGCGAACATTGTGTGGGGTGATGGGCATGTGAAGCCTCTGCATCAATCACAAGTTACCGACGCCATGTTCACCAGAGACTAAGGGCTTAACTCTATAGCCTAAACGCCCCATCCTCTAACTCCATCTACAGCGGCATAGGAGGTGAGGATGGGGCGTTTTTCTTTCTTCTAGCAACACAGCGGTCTTCGCAGATGAGGGGAAGGGCGTCGGCCTTGACGATGCAGCGGCCAGAGAGATAGACGATTAAGAGAATAAAACAGGCCGCTGAGTTGCCCACCGCAAGGTGCCCCTCGCCCCAATGGGGAGAGGGGTAGGGTGAGGGGCTGTAGGGGGTACCCTTGAGAGGTAGGGCGTCGGCCTTGAAAAGCCGGCAAGAGAGACGCCTGTCATCTCTTGTGAGATAGACGCCTGTCATTTCGAGCCGAAGGCGAGAAATCTTAAGTTTCAATTTACACCAGCTCTGAGGGAAAGGCACAATGCGCAGCACTGTCGGCCTTGAGGGATGGGCTGTAGAAACTGACGGTTAAGTGGAAACCGGTTCTAGAACCGATTTACGGATGCCTCGGCGCAAGTTAGTGGAGCACACCGTTGTTGCCCATGATAAGCTGATCCACAGGAACCCGCTAGCATGAAGTCCGACGCTGTTCTGCGCGAAGACGAAGAGACTCCAGCAGGGCATAGGGGGCGGGACGGTCACCCTCCACGTGGCCGAGATGAACCTGCGGCTTTACCGAATACCCGTGAAAATCCGAGCCGCCCGTGGTGAGCAGCCCTAACCGCTCGGCAAGCGCCAAATAGCGCGCCGTATCTTCCGGCGTATGGGCGTTATAGCGTGCCTCGATACCGTCTAAACCCATCGCTTGATAGCTTCGAATCCGCTCTTCGATGGCTTCAGGGCTACGTTTCAAATTATTCGGGTGTGCCAGCACGGCTACTCCCCCGGCCTGGTGAATAAGGGCAATGGCCTCTTCAGGGGGAAGCTTCTCTTTTGAGATACCCGGCAACACACCGTCGCCCAAATAGCGGTCAAAGGCCTCCTGCACGCTCGAAACCACGCCGAGTTTCACCATCACCTTGGCGAAGTGGGGACGGGCCAAAAGTTCCCCTTGGGCCTCCTGAGCAACGGCCTGAAGCGTAACCGGAATGCCCATCTGGTTCAGCCGCTCCACAAGCGCACGATTGCGGGCATCGCGTGCAGCCCGCAGCACCCCAAGTCGCTCCCTCAATTGGGCATCGGTGGGGTCTACAAAATAGCCCAGCAGATGACACTGTCCTTTGTCCACCACGGCACTTATCTCAATGCCGGGCACAACCTCAATGCCATATTTTCGCCCTGCCTCCAGCGCCTCCTCCACCCCCTCTACGGTGTCGTGATCGGTTATGGCGATGGCTTCCAAACCTAACTCTTTGGCAAGTTGAACCAACTCCGTTGGTGACCGATCGCCGTCGGAAGCCGTTGTATGGGCATGAAGATCGATCCCACCTTTAAAGCGCCGGTATCCCACCTGTTTCTCGTTCCTCCACTTCGGCCTCGCGCCGCATTGGGCACTTAGAGCCAACCTATTCTCCGTATACATTATGGCTTAGCAAAGCCTTCTCCTAAGCAGAGGCCTCATTCAAAAGAATATCTTTGAAGGAGATCGCTTTATGCGCAACCGACCGATCGTTGTGCTGATTCTGCTGGTAGTGTTTGCCTTAGGCCTAGCCGCCTATAGCTCTCGGGTGCATCCGGGAGGTGAACTGCCCCCCGAAGACCAAACCGACACCACCCAACTAACCCCCCCAGCTCCGTCGGCGCAAAGCTCCAAACTGCCCATTGCACAACAGGAGCAGCTCTTTGCCAAATACGAACCCACCGCCATTCACGCCACGCTTCAGGTGGAGGGCTTGGCGCCCATCGAGATAGAGCTTTATCCGAAAGCAGCCCCCAAAACCGTAGCCCATTTCGTAAAGCTCTGCAAGGAGGGGTTCTACAACGGAATCCTCTTTCACCGAGTCATACCCGACTTTGTGGCTCAAGCGGGCGATCCGGCCTCCAAAAAAGTTGACGGCAGAAAGCTGCGCGGCCTTAGCGACCAACAGGTGGCCATGAAGTATCTATTAGGCGCCGGCGGATCGGGGCAGACCGTTCCTTTCGAGAGGAACGACCTCACCAATTTGCCTGGCACCATCGCCCTGGCGCTCAGCGCACCGCGCACCGATACCGGCGATAGCCAGTTTTTCATCAATCTCGTGGATAATAAACAGTTGGACGGCGACTACTGCGTGTTTGGGCGGGTCGTTCAGGGGATGGATCAGGTGAAGAAAATCCAACAGGGCGATCGCATCCAAAGCATCGTCATCCACTAATTTTTACAGGAGGTTTTCTGTGAATCGCTTGCTTGTCCAAAAGGGAATAGGGGTAGCGGCCCTGTTCCTTGTCCTAAGTTTCAGGTGCCCCACCCTAGCCTTTGCGGCCAACCCCGAAGTGGCCCTGCAGTTTGCGAAAAAAGGCACCGTGGTTATTGAGCTTTTTCCGAAACAGGCCCCCAAAACGGTCGCTCATATCTTAGCGCTTGTGCGCCAAAAGTTCTACAATGGCATTAAGGTGCACCGTGTCGAGCCGGGCTTTGTGGTGCAGTTGGGCGATCCGGAAACCAAGGGGCTGCCCCCCAGCGAGTTTGCCGCGCATGCCATCGGCACCCACGGTTCCGGCACCACCGTTCCTCTAGAAGCCGGCTTGCCCAATAACAAGGGTACGGTGGGGCTTGCCCGCACCCAAGACCCCAACAGCGGCGATAGTCAGTTCTATTTCAACCTAAGCAACAACAATTTCCTCGACGGTAAGTACTGTGTGTTCGGCAAAGTGGTGCGCGGCATGAATGTGGTGGAGCATCTGCAGATAGGGGATACGCTTACCTCCGCCGTGGTTTTGCCGGAGGAAAAGCCGCATAAGGCAGCCTCGAAAACGCACCCTCCTAAAAAGTAGTCTCAACAGCACAGGGCGCTCCGCAAGGAGCGCCCTGAAGCCTCTCGGAGCTTAACCCTTTAACGCCGCCTCGTAGCGTTTGGCGACCTCGTCCCAATTCACGACGTTCCACCAAGCGTTGAGATAATCGGCACGGCGATTTTGGTACTTTAGATAGTAGGCGTGCTCCCAAACATCCACACCGAGAATGGGCTTT
>NZ_DATGLN010000181.1:0-4666 GCF_035294165.1 Chthonomonas sp. | reverse complement strand
CCGATGATTCGGCTCATCTAGCCCATGCCCCTCACGCGGATAGCGAACAAACTGTACCGGCACTTTCCGGTGCTTCAGCGCCTGGTACATCTCTTTGGAGTTGCTGATGAAGGTGTTGTCGTCCTCTTCACCGTGAATGATGAGAGTAGGCGTTTGAATGCGGTCTACATAGGTGCCAGGGGAGAGGCGACGATAGATTTCAGGGTCTTCCCAATAGTAGGCTCCGAGATACTCGTAGTCCCAACGCGAGTAGGAGGAGTTGCTGAAGTCGGTCTGAAGGTGAAAGATGCCGAAAAGGGAGATGGCGGCTTTAAAACGGTTGGTGTGCGCGATGATCCAATTGGTCATGTAGCCTCCGTATGAGCCTCCCATCACCCCCATGCGTTCGGGGTCGGCCAAACCTTCCGCAATGCACCACTCCACCCCGGCCATAATATCTTTGTAGTCCCCGCCGCCGAGGTCACGCCGATTGGCGATGGCGAAGGCGTTGCCATAGCCCTCGCTCCCCCTGTAGTTCGGGCGCAGCACCAGATAGCCTTCGGAAGCCCAAACCGGATGCATCCCATAGCTTCGTAGGGAATTTTGCGAGCAGCCCTTAGGCCCTCCATGAATGAGCAGCAGAAGAGGATAGCGCTTGCCTTTCTCGTAGTCCAAAGGATAGGTAAGCACACCCTCGATTTCTAACCCGTCGAAGCTTTTCCAACACACTACCTCTTGCTTTGGCAAGAGATACTCCTCTGTAAACGCCGCATTGAGCTTGGTGAGAGGCCGTATGGGGCCTTGAGGCTCGTAGAGGTAGATTTCCGGCGGAGCCTGTGCACTCTCCTCGATCCATGCCATTACGCCACCCTCTGGCTGCAGCGCTAACTCAAACCTCGGTACGTCCGAAGGGGCCGGTAAGGGAGTGGTGGTGCCGTCAATACGAAGCAATTGGCTGCCCGTGCGCACGTTGGCCAAAGCGAAAACTGCGGTCTCTTTAGGAGACCACTCGTAGCAGGAAAGGTCGAAGTCGTAGTCCGTTAACAGAGCATATTCGGGCGCCTCGGGCAGTTTGTTCAACCATGAGGGTAACTTTGTGGAGTGAGCAACGGGCGGCAAGAGCGGTGCAGGGATGCGCATTCCAAAAAGGCTTTCGCGCGAATAAGAGAGCTTTGGGTCGAGCCAACCTAGAAAAGTGACTGCGTGCCCATCCGGTGACCAACGAAGATGGTATTTGCCACCCTCCCGATTGCTAAGCAGGTGGGCTGCCGGCTCACCTTCCTCAGGAAGGGTTAGCAGATAGATGTCGGCGATGTGGGCATCGTCTGGGTCGCCCGTGCGGTTGGTTATATAGCAGAGGCAGGTTCCATCTGGCGACAGCGCAAACGATTCCACTCCGGGGTCGGCGGTGAAAAGGAGTTGAGGTTTTCGTTCCTTAATGTGTATGCGCCAAAACTGCTTCCGCGGGCGCGGCTCTGTTTCGTCAATCGAGTCTATGTGTTGCTTCTGATAGTCGCGCTTTGCGTTGGCGATAGGCTCCGGCTTTGGCTCTGCGGTGAGAAAAAGAAGGGTTTCGGCATCTGGGAACCATGCATAGCTTTCGACACCCTCCTTTGCCTGGGTAAGGCGGAAGGCTTCCCCTCCTTCCAAAGGCAGAATCCAGATTTGTGAGGTTCGTTCTTCCTCCTCATTGTCTTCTTCCTGTCCGCCTTCTGGGCGTTCGGAGAGAAAGGCGAGATAGCGCCCATCTGGCGACCATCTAGGTTCGCGTTCGCCTTCCTTGGCAAAGGTGAGTTGGCGAACGTTTTCGTCTGGCTCCTCCTCTTCGTTGTCGGGTGGCGACCACAGCTCGGCCAGCCAGATATGGCGGTTCCAGCGGCTCTCTTCAAAGTCGGCCTCCTCAAGTACAAAGGCGACGCTATGCCCATCCGGGTGAACTTGTGGGCAACTCAGCCGTTTGATTTCGAGCAGGGCACGCGGGGTAAGCCGCCGTTTTTGGGGCACTTCGTTAGGGCTTTTTGGCATAGGGTGGGATGTTCGTCTCCTCAAAAACAAGGCAGGGTTGGGCGTTATGTAGGGGGGTATGCAGACGATTTAGGACCGCCTCACGCAGTTGCGCCTGGGGGGCCGGCATAGGGTAGCGGGAAAGCGCTTCCGAGGTTGCCCATGCCTTGGGCCGCTCTTCCTGTGGCACCACTGAGGTGGTGGGGCGCATGAGATAGCCGTGGAGGGTTATCCGATAGTGCATCACGCCGTGCTTGATTCGGGTAAGCGGCGCAACCTGACCCTGAACGGCTCTAAACGTTTTAGGTTCTAGGGCCTCCACCTCCAGACCGGCCACCTCACGGGCGGCTCGGTGGGCGCCTTCAAGGGGCGTTTCCC
This sequence comes from Chthonomonas sp., assembly GCF_035294165.1. Lineage (GTDB taxonomy): Bacteria > Armatimonadota > Chthonomonadetes > Chthonomonadales > Chthonomonadaceae > Chthonomonas. Next base: position 2,305 of record NZ_DATGLN010000181.1, on the reverse strand, counting down.
CTGTTGCACACACCACACGCGGGAACTCCCAAAGGCCTCCCCAAAGGCCATGCGGTGGGCGCTGTACGATAAGTAAGGCCCCTTCCTCGTTGCAGATGAGGGCGCTGCTGTGAACGGCCGGTATCGAGCGCTTACCGGAGGGAGTTTCCGGCCAGGCAGTTGGATCGGGGGCATTACCGGCCACACAATGTGCCAGTAGCGGGCACCGTTCGCAACGCGGATCGGAGGGAATGCAGACGAGGGAGCCAAGCTCCATGAGCGCCTGGTTGAAGGCGCCGGGTTCATTTGCGGGCACAAGCTGCTCCGCCAGGTGCCAAAGACGCGCTTGCGTGGAGGCGCTGTGCAAGTTGCCGCTTACGCCGAACAGGCGCGACAGCACGCGGGCTACGTTGGCGTCTACGAGAGGATAGGGCTGATTGAAGGCGATGGAGCGAATGGCGCCCGCTGTATAACGCCCTACGCCGGGCAGGCTTTCAATGGCGCCCGGCTCTGTTGGCAGCTCGCCGCCGTAGCGCTCAACGAGGATTTGGGCGGCTCTGTGCAGATTGCGGGCACGCGCGTAGTAGCCTAACCCCGCCCAATAGCGAAGCACCTCCTCAAAGGGTGCCTCTGCCAAGGCCTTCACCGTGGGAAAACGTTCCATAAAGCGAAGATAGTAAGGGATAACGGTGGCAACCTGGGTCTGCTGCAGCATGATCTCTGAGACCCAAACTCCGTAGGGCGAAGCGCCACGCCAAGGGAGGTCGCGCTTATTTTGCAGATACCATGCCAGCAGATCGGTAACAATACGTTCGCGCAGATCGCCTGTAATCGGCGCTTCAGAGGCAGTTTCCATACTGCAGGATTATACCCCGTGCGTCGGCTTGCCGGTCTCCCCTCCCCCTGATAGGTGGAGAGGGGGCTGTCTGGTGAGATAAACAACTGTCATTTCGAGCCGAAGGCGAGAAATCTTGCATTTCCATTCCCAGCGGTTAGGGAGGTGCTGGCACACGGCGATGCAGCGGCCAGGGAGACAGGGGTAAGGAAATATCATAGGCCGCTGGGGGTTATTATGTCTTATTGGAAAAAGGAGCTATTGCGTTTTGTTTTCCAAAGGTAAGCATATCGTAGGCAACCGCGAACGAGCCTGCTCTACCCGCTCCCAAAATGGGGATAGGTGCTTTGAGAGGCGCCCACCGCCAGGTGCTCCCTGTAGGAGGCAAGGGGCAGAAAGGGTACAGTTCAACTCGCCTCTGGGTAGGAGCCAAGCACGCGCACAAACAGCGAATGCTCCTTCAAAAGATTGAGGGCTTTAGAAACGGCGATGTCCTTTACATGCCCTTGAAGGTCTACATAGAAGAAGTACTGCCATGGGGCGCTGCGGGTAGGCCGTGTTTCAATCATCGTGAGGTTCACATCGTACTTCTCGAAGGCGTTAAGCGCGTGGGCCAACTCGCCGGCTCGATTGGGCACGGTAAAGATGAGGGAGGTTTTGTCTTTACCGGTGGGTTCTGGCTCGTTGTAGCCCAGCACCAAAAAGCGCGTACGGTTCGTGGGGTCGTCTTCGATATGTTCACACAGGATGGGTAGGTCGTATTTTTCTGCCGCAAGGTAGGTGGCGATGGCCGCGCTTTCTGGGTCGCGAGAGGCAAGTTCGGCGGCCTTTGCCGTGCTCGAAGCCTCTATCTCCTCCACATGGGGCAAGTGGTTACGCAGCCATTGGCGACACTGGGCTAACGGTTGAAAGTGCGAGTAAAGCCTTTTTATCTCCTCCAATGTGGTGCAGCGCGACAAAAGGTTATGATAGATCGGCTGATAGATCTCCCACACCACCCGAAGATTGGAGTTTAGGAACGAGTCGAGCGTTTCCGGAACGGCGCCGGCCCAAGAGTTTTCCACAGGCACCACGCCGTAATCACAGAGGCCGCGCTCCACCTGCGCAAACACCTCGGCAATGCGTTCCACCGGCACAAACTCCGAAGAGGAGCCGAAGCGCGCTATGCCAGCCAAATGGCTGAAGGTGCCTTCCGGGCCTAAAAAAGCCACCGTGAGCGGCTTTTCAAGCGCACGGCAAGCGGAGATGATCTCCCGATAGATGGCCCGCACGGCCTGTGCCTCTAGCGGGCCGGGATTCATCTGAACCAAGCGCCGAAAAACAGTATGCTCCCTTTCTGGGGTAAAATAATGTGATCGCGTTCGTGATTTGGCATGCCCGATCTGACGGGCAAGCTCTGCACGGCGATTCAGCAGGTGCAAAATCTGTTCGTCAATCTGGTCAATCTCTTTGCGCCATTCCGGCAAGCTCATCGTTGGGTTTCACCTCGTT
>NZ_DATGLN010000180.1:0-40271 GCF_035294165.1 Chthonomonas sp. | reverse complement strand
GTTGGTTTACGCCGCGCATGGAGCGGGAAAGTCAAGTGCCTCTAACCACCGTGCTTATCGGGAAGCGATTGGCGCTTATGACCGTTCCCGGGGAACCTTTCGTTGCGTTTCAACAGCTTTGGCGGGAGTGCTGCCCGGTTCCGGACAGCTTGTTGTTGGGTTATGCGAACGGCTACTTCGGCTATTTTCCCACCATTCGCGCGGCGGCATATGGAGGGTATGGAGCGAGCGGGCCAACGGCCTGGATAGAGGTAGGTGCTGGCGAGAGGCTCGTGAATCAGGCCGTTATTCGCGTCTATGAGATGTTGGGTCAACTAAAGCCCAGGCCCTAAGGGCGACAGGCTCGGTGCTCCTTAGGCGTTATTGCGCAGGGAGCGGAAGATAGTAGAGCCGAAAGCGAATAAGATGACCAGGGTTATCCTAGGCAGAGAAGGAATAAAACGACCCATTTGCCACTTATGGTTGCAGGGTTGTTACTCATCATCGGTCTCTCCATTATGGACACGTTCATTAGCAGCATCGGACGGATGTAGATTTGTTGGTAATGGTAAATAATAGAGCCAGCCGTCATAAACGAAACTGACGGCATTGGCATCGGGCACCTCGCGAAGGTCTAGGGGATCGGTTGTACTACTTAACAGTTTGCCTTGGGGAGGTAGCCTGTTCACAACGAGCTGACCCAATTTTCGCAACTGCCCATTTTGCCGACTATCCATCCACAGAACGACAAGAGTCTTCTGGGGAATAGGCAGTTTCGGAATCATCCGCTTGAGCCACACAAGAAAAGGCGGAGGTGGTACGGGCTGTGTTGTGAGATAGACATTGGGTTGAGAAGTATCCATAACGCAGCCGATGATTGTGGTACCAGGTGGCGTAGGGGCCTTGAGAGTTGGAGAGAAAGAGGCATGTATGGTTATACCGAACCCCCCTATGTTCCAACGTGCCTGTACATTGTTCGGCAGCCACTTGCCAATGGATTGATAGAGGACGAGATGGGCCTGCTCGTCTGCTGCTTGCATGGCGGTTCGTGCGATGGCTTCGGTTAAGCCGAAGTCTAATAGGACATCATTCTGGGGGAGCAGAATCGTCTGATGGCTTCGCATGTCATAGAGGCGTATTGGCATAGTGGAGTTGCTCGGATTGGCGGCTCTACTTACCAAGATCACCGCCTGGTGGGACGATTTCCAGACATATGTCTCCCCATTTTCCGGATGGATAGGGGTTAGGCGTCGCGCGTTTCTGAGCAGGGTGTTAGGGTCGTTAAATAAGTGGGCAAGAAGCGAGAAGGTGACGGCACCTATCATAAACACCAACAAGAAGGCGCAAAGCCAAACACCGAGGTAACTCTTGCGTTTGCGGAATGTCGTTTGGGCTATCGGTTCCATAGATGTGCTTTCTGCTCCTTTCTTTGTTTCAAGAAAACGGTCTTATTCTCCTGCTTTGCTTTTCGCGATGGGCAACGGCAACAGGTAGACATGGCCTTTGTAGTAGAAACTGATGGCGTTACGACCGGGAACTTTGTAAAACATTCGTGGCCATGCCTCATAGGGAGGGTAAGGAACCATGAGGCTGATGGCGACGTTGCGCTTTGGCGGAGGGCCGAAGAGCGGTGGAAGTGAGGCAGCGACTGATGTAACGACCGTCCCAAGCTGCAGAGACCCTTTTTGATGAGGGGCACCCAGCCAGACGCTAATAACATGCGTGGTGGGGGAAGGGGGTACCCAGCGTGGAAAGAGATGATGAAGCCACGCCAGAAAGATGGAAGAGGGGCGAGTGTGGTTGGTAAGATAGAAGACCTGGTTAGAATTTCGATCGCAAAAAACGGCAAAAATCTCGGGGATCGAGTTCAGGATTTGCAGAGACCACCCGTTGTCTTGCATCGGCTGAAGTTTAGGCGGATAGATGATGTCCGAGAGCGTTATGTTGACGGCTCCACCAACGGCTCTATCATAGAGGATGAAGGTGCGTTCGGCAAATTGAGGCACGATCTCATCTGTGAGAGAGTAAATGGCGTATGTTGGGGTGAAGCCAATAGGGAAGGTTATGGATGACCCTGAGGACGAGGCGGGCAAGGCGGGCGTATTTGGCGGTGCAATGGGGAAGCGTCGAACAAGCTTGCCGTTTATATAAACCAAGCCGATGAATCGCGTTGGATGAGGTGCAGAACGAATATCTAGCTCTAGCTTGGGGGTGTAGACTTGGCCTGGTAAAGGCGTAAAAACTTTGCCGCTATCCACCATCAACACCCGCACTGGTGCCAGGGTGCATTCCGCTTTGGGGTGGCTGGTCGTAGCGCCTTCTATCCGAAGGATACTTTTACAGACCACAAGTTCATTTGACGAGGCCCAGTAGTACTTTTCGCCTGGTCGGAGGGCGATCAGTTCATGAGAGCGGACAAGGAGGGTGCTTTTCTGTGCGCGTAGCCTCCACATGCTGAAGAGAAAAAGGGCTAGCAAGCCGATGAGCAGGGCGATGCAGCAAAGAACTATCGCCCTACGTCGCCACCGCAATATTAGTGAGAACTTTTCTCTTATAGGCTTGCTGGCCGTCTTCAAGCAGGCATGACCAGACGTTTCAGAGACCATTTTTCTCTGCTCCTCCAATGGCATCGTGTTATAGGGTGCTGTTTCTCTGCAGGAGCGATGGAACCTATCGAGCACGAAGGTGCGTTCATAGAAAAAGCGGCAAGAAACCGGCGATCTCTCACTTCAAGGCCGACGCCCTTCCCCTCGAGCATTTATCGCCTATAAGTCTGCGTTGAAAGGGGTTCCTGTCCACTATGTTGATCCTCGTAATACCTCTCGCGCCTGCCCGAACTGTGGGCATTGTGCGAAAGAGAACCGTAGAACGCAATCTTCGTTTGTATGCACATCCTGCGGGTTCGAGGGCCTCTCAGCTTCGCTTTCGAGGTGACATTCCTGGCAGATGTGATTGCGGCGGGCAATATTGCTCGTCGGGCCGCAGTAAACCGGCCGTACTGCTCGGAGACAGATTCGTCTGCCGCGCCAGAGCAAGGCTGCTGTCTTGAGGCAGCAGTAGTTGACTGCCGCAAACCTTTTGAATGGAGCGTAGGCAACTAGATTGCTTCGGTTGCCCTATAGTCTTTCGTAAAAGCTTGTGTGGTACCGATACTAATGCTGGTAGATTTGCACACACATAGATTTAGACGGAATAGATGGCAAAACGGCATCAAGATGTTTCGCGGAAACGCTGCATAGGGCAAGCCTCGTGGAGGCGTCCTTGACAAAAACGTGATGGAGTGGTATATTACGCCAAACTCTATGGGAATAACTTGGGGAAGCCGTTTTACGTCGCACCCGGCCGCAATGTCGGGTGAGGTTCGAAACGGAGGTTGCAGACATCAACAAAGACCTGCGTATTAACGAGCAGATTCTGCGCGGGCCTCGGGAAACACGTGTGCGCGATGTGCGCGTGATAGACGAAAATGGCCAAGCGCTCGGAATCATGAACGTGCGAGACGCGCTCGCACTCGCCCAAGAAAAGGGCTTGGATTTGATCGAGGTAGCGCCTATGGCGCAGCCTCCTGTCTGTAGAATCGGCGACTACGGTCGCATTAAGTATGAGCAGACAAAGCGTGAACGGGAGCAACAGAGGAAGCAGCGGCAGCAAGGCGAGGTAAAAGACGTTCGTATTGACCCTCGTTCGGGCATGATCAGCGACCATGATCTGCAGATCAAGGTCAAACACATCGCCCGCTTTCTGCAAGAGGGCAATAAGGTGAAGGTCACTTTCCGTTTCATCGGGCGCGGCATCACGCGGCCGGAACTAGGCAAGCAGACGATGGAGCGGATCGTTCAGCAACTTGCCGACTGCGCCCAAGTGGAGCGACCTCCGGTTTTAGAGGGCAAGCAGCTCATTATGATCTTAAGCCCTAAAACCAGCGCTTAAATATATCGAGCGAACCTAAAACGCAAAAAGGCGGCTCTCTAGCCCCGCCTCATCAAAGGGACTATGAAGACGAAACTCAAAAGCAGGAAAACCGCTGTCAAGCGGTTCACAAAGACGGCTACCGGTAAACTGCTGCATGGTAAGACCGGTTTAAACCACCTTATGCGCAAGAAAGATGGCAGCCGCCGTCGGGCGCTTCTTGCCGGTGATGAGCTTTACAAGGGCGATCGCAAGCGCATTAAGCGGTTGCTCGGCACGGCGCTTTAGTGTGGCAACCGGCTGCCTTATCAAGCTAAAAAGAAAAGGAAGGAGTAGGTTTTATGCCGCGCGTTAAACGTGGCACGATCACTCATAAACGCCATAAAAAGATCATCGAGGCCGCCAAAGGCTACTGGGGGGCGAAACATCGCCTCTTCCGCCCCGCCAACGAGCAGGTTCTCAAATCAGGCAACTACGCCTATCGGGATAGGCGCGCCCGCAAGCGCGATTTTCGTCGCCTTTGGATCACGCGCATCAGCGCTGCCTGTCGAGCGGAAGGGTTGCAGTACTGCCGTTTCATTCAGGGGCTGCAACGTCTCGGCATCGCCCTCGATCGGAAAGTGCTGGCCGATATGGCCGTTCATGACCCGCAAGCGTTTTCACAGCTTGTCGCGCAGGCGACGAGTGCCCTCAACGCTGCAGGAGATGCCGCCTAATCGGGGCACCTTTTTGCCATTTCGCCAAAGCGCCTCGCCCTCTCCTGCGATTTCCCAAACCCCTGCAGGAGGCGAGGCGTTTTTCTTGAGAGGTTCATCACGTGAGCGATCCAATTAGCCGATTAGTGGAAGAAGCTCGGGCGGCCATCGAGGCCGCGCCGAACTTGGCCGAGCTGGAACAGGTCGAAACGCGATATCTAGGCCGGAATAAAGGGCTAAACGAGTTGAGGCGCTCCATAGGGACGTTGCCTAAAGAGCAGCGACCTCTCTTTGGTGCCCGGATCAACGAGGCCGTCGAAACCCTCACGGCCCTGATTCGCGAGCGTCGTGCTGCCCTTACAGAGCAGGAATTGCAGCAGCGCCTAAGCCGCGAAATCCTTGACGTTACCCTTCCAGGTCGTACATTGCCGACAGGGCGTCTGCATCCGCTTACCCAGACGGCCGAGCTGATACGCGAAACGCTGATCGGCATGGGCTACGAGTTTGTTGAAGGGCCGGAACTTGAGGACTATCACTATAATTTTGCTGTCCTTAACTATCCGGAGGATCATCCGGCCATGGATGAGCAGAACTCATTCTTCATAACGGAGACCAAGCTGCTGCGCACGCAGACCACCGCCATTCAGGGGCGAGTCATGGAACGACGCCGTCCTCCTTTCCGCATCGCCACCATTGGCCGCTGCTTTCGCTATGAGGCTGTGGATGCGACGCATCACCACACGTTTCACCAGGTGGATGTGTTCATGGTGGACGAAGGGATGAGCATGGCCGATCTAAAAGGCACTCTCGGTACCTTTGCCCGAGCGATGTTTGGCCCTAACACGCAGGTGCGCTTTCGCCCCGATTTCTTCCCGTTCGTTGAGCCAGGGGTGGACTATGCAATCTCCTGGCGCATGCCCGACGGGAACGTACGTTGGCTTGAAATAGGGGGAGCCGGTATGATCCATCCCAACATTCTCCGCACCTACGGCATAGATACCGAGCGCTACACGGGGTTTGCCTTTGGACTGGGTGTCGAGCGCATTCACATGCTGCGAACCGGTGTGGATGATTTGCGGCTCTATTTGGAAAACGATCTTCGATTTTTGCAGCAGTTTTAAGCGAAGGAGCAGGATATGCGTGCGCCTTTAGCGTGGTTGAAGGATTTTGTGGAGATCAAGGAGAGCGCCGAATCGTTGGCGACTCGCCTTACGATGGGCGGGCTGGAGGTGGAAGAGGTGCAGTTAGAGCCTACCGCCGAAAGCCCTCTTGCGCCCGTTTTAGACCTCTACGTTACGCCCAACCGCGGAGATTGTCTCTCGATGGTAGGTGTGGCACGAGAGATCGCCGCGCTTACCAATCTCCCCCTCACCCTGCCTGCCATTCCCGCGTCGGAAATCGGTGGAGAGGCCGCTCGACAAACGTTGGTAAGGATAGAGGCACCAGACCTTTGCCCACGCTATGCCGCTCGAATCGTGAGGGGCGTGCGTATTGGCCCCTCTCCCCAATGGATGCAAGAGCGACTGCGTGCTGCCGGACAGCGCCCTATCAATAACGTGGTGGATGTGACCAACTATGTGATGCTAGAGTTGGGACAGCCGCTGCACGCCTTCGATCTCAAGAAGCTTCATGGAGAGTGCATTGTTGTGCGCCGGGCGAAAGCGGGAGAGACGATCACGACCCTCGACGGGGAAGAGCGCACGTTAACTCCCGATATTCTGGTGATCGCCGATGCCGAGCGGCCGGTGGCCGTGGCAGGTGTGATGGGCGGAGCCAATTCGGAGGTGAGTGAAGCTACTACGGATATCCTGTTGGAATCAGCCCATTTTCATCCCCTGGCCGTGCGTCGCGCTTGTAGGCAGTTGAATCTTCGCACCGAAGCTTCCTATCGTTTTGAGCGCATTGTAGACCCTAACGGCGTGCTCCGCGCTCTCGATAGGGCCTGCCAGTTGCTCGCCGAGATCGGCCAACCGAAGGCCGTTTCGGGGGTTGTGGACATCTATCCGCTCCCTGTTCAACCGCTCCGACTAACCTTACGGGTTGCACGCGCCTCGCTGCTGCTTGGTGTGCCGGTATCGGCCGAAATCTGTTTGAACTGTTTGCGCCGGCTTGGTCTCGCGGCCACACTTCAAGGGGATGCAGAGACACTGCAGGTGGAAGTTCCCACGTTTCGGCCCGATCTGAAACTAGAGGAAGACCTTATCGAGGAGATTGGGCGTATTCATGGCTACGAAGCCATCCCTGAGCGCTTACCTGTTGGAACCACCACACCGGGCGGAGACAGCGAGGAGAGCAAGTTACTGCGGCGTATCCGGACAGCCTTGGTGGCCTGTGGACTACAGGAGGTGGTAAACCATAGCCTATCCGGCCCTTCACCCCTCGATGCACCGGATGACGCTGCGAGGCGGGTACAGGTGCGCAACGCGCTCTCGTCGGAGGTAAGCCTATTACGACGCTCTCTGTTGCCCCTGTTGGTAGAGACGGCGCGTCGCAACCTGGCGCGTGGCCAGTCCGATCTAGCGTTGTTCGAGGTAGGGCGTGTTTGGCAATGGGAAGAAACGACAGAAGGAACTATGGAGCCAAAGGAGTATCTCGCTGTTGGAGGGTTATTCTATGGCGCCCTACACGCGCCGGATTGGACGCACCATGGCAAACGGGAGCCGGCCGACTTTTACTTGCTGCGCGGGGTTGTGGAGCAACTCCTGCGGTCGCTACGAATCGATCAAGCCACCTTCATTCCCCTTGAGCAGCCGGAGCGCTTTCCACAGTTTCATCCCGGCCGTACGGCTCTCCTGCGGCTAGGCGAGACGTCTCATGCCGATGGCATTCTTGGAGAGCTGCACCCGCGTCTTGCCCAAGAGTTAGAGCTTCGTGAACGTCTTTATCTATTTGAACTCAACGTGGAAGCTTTACAGGCAGCTATGCCTAAAGAGGAGGAGCGCTATCGTCCACCTTCGCGCTTCCCTGCAGTCGTGCGCGATCTAGCACCCCGTTTGCCTCTCCATGTGGCCTATGGGGAGGTAGAGGAGGCGCTGAAAACGCTGCAGATTCCCATTCTGGAGGCGTTTCGACTAACCGATGTCTTTACAGGCCCACCGTTGCCGGATGGATGGAAAAGTCTGACGCTTTCGTTTACGTTTCGCTCCGGGACGGGCACGCTGACAGAGGCTGAAGTGAACGCTGCGGTAGAACGCATTCGGCATGTGTTAAAGGAGCGTTGTGGTGCTGTCTTTCCTGCATAATGCGCGCCGCCTGTGCTTATTCTTGATTTTCTGTGCGTTAGGTTGTATACTCGTCATGATGTCTCCAAATTTGCAAGGAGGAAGGTTTAGCGCATGATGTTGCCTCTCCAGGTGGAGCGATAGTTTCCTATGGCCATACTTGGGTTTGAGCTAGAGGAGATCGCCCGCATCGTTGCACTCGTGGAGTCACGAGGTTTAGCCGAGCTGGTGATTGAAGAGGAGGGACGCTACCTACGGGTAAGAGGGCCTTTCGCAGAGCAGACGAAAGTTTCTGCCGCTTTGGTAAGCACCCCGATGATCACGGCGCCCGCTCCGGCGGAGCCGCAAGCGGTTCCAGCAACTCCGTCAAAGCGTGCGGGACGTCGCGGTGCTGCGACCGAAGAGGCGCCTGGGCACGTTCGTCTCACCTCACCGATGGTGGGGGTTTTTTATCGTTCGGAAAAGCCCGGTGCCCCGCCTCTTGTCAATGTGGGCGATCGCGTGGAGATAGGCCAAACAGTTGGCGTGCTTGAGGCCATGAAGGTCTTTTCGGAATTTAAGTCGGAATATGCGGGGGTTGTGGTGGCTATTTTAGTGGAGGATGGTCAATTAGTAGAGGCCGGCACGCCGCTTATGGTGATTCAGACCGATAATTCATAGATAGAAAAAGAAGGCTCTAAGGAGTGAGGATGCATCCCTTCCAGAAGGAGAAAATCAGTATTGGGCTGCTAGGGCTAGGGGTAGTGGGTTCCGGCACCCTATCCCTTCTGCAGCGTAATCGTCATGCCATTGAACGAAAAATCGGCCTGCCTATTGAGGTGCGCCGAATCGCCGTGCGCGACAAGAGCCGCCCCAGAGCGGTGACAGTGGATGCAGCCCTGCTGACAGACAATGCCTACGAGGTGATTGATGACCCGGAGATAGACATCATCTGCGAGTTGATCGGGGGGGTTGAACCGGCTCGCGAGTATGTGTTGCGAGCGTTGCAGAAGGGCAAGCAGGTGGTAACGGCCAACAAAGAGATGATCGCCCGTGTCGGTCATGAACTGATGGAGGAGGCCGCCCGGCGCAACCTCGACTTTCAGTTTGAGGGGAGCGTGGCCGGAGGGATTCCGATCATCCAGCCGATGAAAAACAGTTTGGCGGGTAACCGAATCGAAGAGGTGATCGGGATTATCAACGGGACGACGAACTACATTCTAACGGCCATGGCCGAGGAAAAGACCGATTTGAACACGGCTTTGAAAGAGGCGCAATCGCTAGGTTATGCCGAGGCCGACCCCACTAACGACATCGCCGGCCATGATGCGCGCTATAAAATCGCCATTTTGGCCTCTATCGCCTTTATGAGCCGCGTTAACGTAGAGGACGTTTATGTGGAGGGCATCGAGCATGTCGAAGCTGCCGATATTGCCTATGCAGAAGAGCTTGGCTATACCATCAAGCTGCTCGGCATCGCTCGGCGTGTGGGTGAGGAGCGCATGCAGGTGCGTGTACACCCCACACTTTTGGCGAAAAACCATCCTTTGGCCAGCGTACATGATGTGTACAACGCGGTTTTTGTACGGGGCGATTCTGTTGGAGACGTGATGTTTTACGGCAGAGGTGCCGGAGCAGGCCCCACGGGCAGCGCCGTCGTAGGCGATATCATAGATACTTGTCGTAACCTACGCTTTGGCGCCACCGGACGCGTGGGCTGCACCTGTTTTGAGCGACGCACGATACTGCCCATAGATGAGGTGGAGACGCGCCACTACATCCGCATGGTGGTACATGATCGACCGGGTGTGCTGGCGGCTATCTCTAAGGTGTTTGGCGACTACGACATCAACATCGAGGCGATGATCCAAAAAACCATCAAGGGGAAACAGACCGATATCGTGTGGGTGATGCACGAGTCGCCCTGCAGAGCCATTCGGGAAGCGCTCGATATCATTCGTCATCTGCCGGTGGTTGTAGAGGTTTCTAACTGGATTCGGGTGGAGGAGTGGAAGAGCGACTAGCAACGAGAGGCTCGTTTTCCTGAAGGATATGCAGAGTTGCACATCCAATTCTCTAAAGGAGAGAAGGTAGAATGCCCGCATCGCAAAACGGCTTAGAGAGTTCATCGGAGCGACCAACGGCCTCCTATGAACTGCGAATACTCGACCCGAAGCGAATAAAGCTTTTCCGAACCGGAGGCGTAACCCGCCTTACGCTGCAGGATGAGTGCACCTATCTGCGTATCATCGCCGCTCGCGCGTTTCCACTTTCCGACCCCGACCACTATATCGGCTTTTTGGATGGGGCCGGGAAGGATATTGGCATTTTGGTAGACCCATCCCACCTAGACCCCGAATCGCGCCAAATTTTGGATGAAGAGTTAGAGAAGCGCTACTTTGTGCCCGTTGTAGAGCGCGTTATCTCGGTGAAAGAAGAGTACGGGGCGGTCTACTGGCGTGTGGAGACCGACCGTGGCGAAAAGGAGTTTGTCGTTCGTAATCTACGCGATAACATTCAGGAACTGTCTTCTACGCGCCTCTTAATTACGGACGTGGACGGCAACCGGTTTGAATTTCCCGACATCAACCGCCTCGACGCAAAGAGTTTAGGCATCATCATGCGCAACCTGTAGGTTGCATCCTTAGGAGAAACCGTTGAGTCTGCAAGGCGAGGAGGCCTTTCCTCTGGAGCCGGTCTCTGAACCCGCGGAAGCTTCCATCGAAACGCATTTGGTGGCGCGACCGGCCCAAAGTGGGCGCGAGGTGCACACGGTGGTCTGGCAGCTAGCCTGGCCCGCCGTGGCCACAATGCTTTTGCAGACCTTCAACGGCCTCATGGATACGCTTTTCGTGGGGCATTTGCCCTACGCAGCCCAAGCGCTGGCTGCAACCGGAGTGGGCGGCCAGGTTATTTTTCTGCTGATCTCGTTGGCGATGGGCGTGTCCGTAGGCTCGACGGCCTTGGTAGCCCGGTTTGTAGGCGCGAAGGAACGCGAGGAGGCGGCACAGGCATCGGGGCAATCGTTGACCCTTGGCTTGGCCATGGGGTTGTTGTTCGGTTTGCTGTTCTTTGGTTTTCGTGGGGTCATGGCCCATCTTTTATTGGGGGGTGAAGCCGATGCATTGTCGGCGAGGCTCTGTGAGCAGTTTCTCCATGTGGCCTTGCTGGCCACGCCTTGCATCTTTCTCCTCAATGCGCTCATGGGCGTTTTTCGGGGGCTTGGCGACACGCGAACGCCTTTGCGTATTCAGTGGGCAATGATCGCCATTCACATGAGTCTCGACTGGCTGCTTATCTACGGGCATTTGGGCCTCCCGAAATTAGGAATCTTCGGTGCGGGCACGGCTTTGGCCAGCTCGATTACGGTGGGCACCGCGCTCTATCTTGTGGCGCTTGGTAAGCCTGCCGGTTTGCCGGATGCCTATCGCATCGAACATCTTTTACCGGATACTCGTTGGTGGCTACGCATTCTGCGGGTGGGAATACCCGCTTCGGTCAATGCGGTGATCCGACAGTTGGGAATGATGTCGTTTACAGGAATGCTGGCGCGGGCGGCCACTGCGAGCGCCGGCATCGCCGCTCTCAACATCGGTATACGGGCTGAAGCCATTGCGTTTATGCCAGGGGTGGGTTACAGTGTGGCGGCCCAAGCTCTGGTTGGGCAAAGCTTGGGGGCGGGCGACTCCAAACGTGCGGAGCGTTTCGCCTATGCAGCCATGTGGCAGGGGGTGGGCATCATGACGATGATGGCCGCCATTTTCTATCTTTGCGCCCGTTCCTTTGCAGGGCTTTTTACCGGCGACGCGAGTGTGATCGCTTTGGGAAGTGACTATCTGCGTGTCAACGCTTTCAGCGAGCCTTTTTTGGCGCTTGCCATGGTGTTGACGGGTGGTCTGCAGGGTGCGGGTGACACTATGCGGCCTACCCTTATTACCATCCTTACCATGTGGCTTATCCGTTTGCCACTGGCCTGGTGGCTCATTTTCCGGCTAGGCTTGCAGACCCATGGGGCATGGCTCTCTATGGCAGTAAGCACCATTCTCACAGGGCTGTTGATGTTTGCACTGTTTCGTGGCGGCAGTTGGAAAAAGGTTACTGTTTAGGCATGCCACACCGGTTGCTTATCTCAAATTTGTTTGGTTGCTTTGGTAAATCCTTCCTAGTTCGTGCTCGAGCTGTGGCCGAGAGGTAAAATGGATGTGGAGATAGGTGTTCGAAAGACGGAGATGGATTTTGATATAGCGATCGTGGGTTCGGGCTTCGGCGGCTCGATCTTGGGGATGATCGCCAGGCGCCTTGGCTATCGCGTTCTTTTAATAGAACGGGGGAGTCATCCTCGTTTTGCTATAGGTGAGTCCACATCGCCCTTATTCAACCTTTTATTGGAAGAGACCGCAGAGCGCTACGAGCTGCCGGTATTGCGTATTTTGAGCGCTTACGGCAGCTGGCAACGTACTTATCCCCACGTCGCCTGTGGCCTAAAACGCGGGTTTACCTTTTTTGAACATATCGAAGGGCGTCGGTGCAATGCCTCTGCCAATCCGGCCTCTCAATTGATGGTGGCCGCTAGCCCATGTGATGAGGTGGCCGACACGCATTGGTACCGGGCCGATGTGGATGCGCTGCTTGTGGAAGAGGCTCAACAAATGGGCGTGGAGTATACCGACCGCACCGACCTCGTTCGTTTGCAGCAGCAGCCGGGCGGTGGATGGCGGCTTGAGGGGGAACGGCTAGGCAAGCCGATGGCAGTTTCCTGCCGGTTTCTGGTAGATGCAAGCGGTCCTCGAGGGTTTCTGGCGCGCGCTTTTGCTATTCCCAATAAGGGCTTCTCCAACTATCCAAAAACGCAGGCGGTCTATACCCATTTTACCGGCGTAAAGCGATGCGAAAGCGTTCCCGACTTCGTTTTGCCTCATCCAGAGCCTTATCCTATGGACGACGCGGCCGTACATCATCTTTTCGACTGCGGATGGGTATGGGTGTTGCGATTTAATAACGGTGTAATAAGTGCCGGCGCCGCGCTTGATGAGACACTGGCGCTGCAATTGGAGGTGGCGGCCGACCCGGAAGGAGGATGGAAGCGGCTGCTGGCCCGCCATCCATCGCTTCAAACGCTTTTCGACGAGGCGCAACCGATAAGACCCTTTGTTTTCGTGCCTAGCCTGACATGGCGAAGCCAGAGCGTGGTTGGAGAGCGCTGGGTTATGCTGCCTTCGGCGATGGCTTCTATTGACCCGTTGTTCTCAACCGGGTTTCCGCTCAACCTGCTGGGCATACTTCGGCTGGCCGCAATTTGGGAGCACGGTCTAGAAGAGCCTTCCCTTTCCCACGCCTTGACGGCATACGCCGAGGTTGCGTTAGCCGAGGCCGATTTCACGGCACGTTATGTGGCCGCCTGCCGTAAGGCGATGCGCTGCTTTCCCGTCTTTGCCGCCCTCAGCATGTTCTATTTTGCAGCCGCCAGTTTCTCCGAAATGGCACGGCGGCTCCATTGCCCTCATTTGGCCACGCGCTATTTAGCGGAAGACCGCAAAGACCTCATGGCAGGCTGGGCGCGATGTGAAGCGATGCTTGATGCGGTTTTGGAGCAACCAAACCCTGCAGCTCTGTCCTGTTTCGAGCAGGCCGTTGCCGAGGCCATCGAGAGGCTGAACATAGCAGGCCTCTGCGATCCACACAAGCTAAACCGCTATGGCGTTGACTTCGAGGATGTTATCCGAGGCGCGGAGAAGCTGGGCTTTACCCCGGAGGCCATGCGAGAGATCATCAAGACCGCTCCCTGGGCGCAGGGCTGTTAACTGCGACTTTGCTCCATAAGTTGCGATTTAGGGCTTATTTTTGTTCAATGTGCGTCCGTTGAGAGGGGGCTTTGCGTTCGTATCTCTTGCCGCGACTAGGATGTCTTAGGCAGGGAATGCTTGGGAGTTCATAGAAACTTACCCCAAAATACAAAGTTCCTATGGAGACTGCGTGTGAACATCATTATCATCTGCCTCGATTCGCTTCGTCAGGATCATGTCAGTTTCTACCATCAAGGCAAACCGGCCTTTGAGGGAATTCCGGCTTGTCGAACGCCTAATATAGATGCTTTCGCGCAGCAGTGTGTGGCGTTTGAAAACGCATATCCCTGTGGTCTGCCGACCATCCCCATACGAATGGAGCTGATGACCGGCCAGTTTTCCTTACCCTATCGTCCATGGCAACCGCTTGCGCCGACCGATATTCCGATGGCCGAGATTTTGCGAAAGGAGGGGTATGTTTGCGGTCTTATCTCAGATACCTATCACTATCGTGCTCCTGGAATGAACTATCATCGCGGCTTTAATGCCTATCACTGGATTAGGGGACAGGAGTATGACCCCTACAACTCCGCTCCTACACGACGTGATGTTATGGCCTATGTCAACGAAAACTACCCTCCTCAATGGCGTCAGCTGGTGGCACAGTTTCTGGCAAACACCGACGATTTTACTCAGGAGACCGACTGGTTTCCTGCCAAAGTCGTTGAGCAGGCCTGCGATTGGTTGAAGAAAAACCGGTGCCATGAGAAAATCTTCTGCTGGATCGACTCTTTTGACCCTCATGAGCCTTGGGATCCGCCGAAACGCTTTGATACCTACACCGACCCTGCTTACAGAGGCCCACGCCTCATTATGCCAATGGGTGGGCAGGCCACCATGTGGGCTACACAGGAGCAGATAGCCCATATTCGCGGGCTTTATGCTGGCGAGGTGAGCTTTGTAGATCACTGCCTTGAGCTGCTATTTACATGTCTAGCCGAGAACGGCTATTTTGACGATTCGATCGTTGTGCTACTGGCCGACCATGGGCATCCGTTGGCCGATCACGGAAAGTTTTTAAAGGGAGCGGATAGGCTCTACTCGGAGCTACTTAAGGTGCCTTTTCTGATGCGTCTGCCAAACGGCACACCGCGCCGAACGAAAGCGTTGGTACAGTTTCCCGATCTTCTGCCGACGCTGCTTGAACTGGTGGGATTAAAGAACAGCATTACTTCGATGCATGGAAGATCGTTTGCTCCCGTTTTGTTGGGGCAGGAGGATAGGCATCGGGAGGCCGTAATTGCTGGTTACTATGCTGGGGTGGATCGCTGCATTCGTGATAGCATTTGGAGTTATATCCAGCGGCCGGAAGGGGAGACAGATGAGTTGTATAACCTTCAGGAAGACCCGCGTGAAACCCGCAACCTGATAGATGTTTATCCCCAGGAGGCGGTGCGTTTGGCATCCTATTTCGGCAGCTACTGGCGTCGCAGGGTTACGCACATCGTCAAGGGCATTCAGGGCGAGTATGAAGTGGCCAGCGGGCCGGTGGTGTAAGGGTCCGTCTGCCGTTCTCTGCTTAAGTACTGCTGCCTCAGAGAACAGAATGCTGCGTTGTGGATGAAGGCTGCCATCGCTCCTTGCCCAATGTCTGTTGTAAACTACACATCTGAAGATGGGGGCTTGCCATCAGGGCTGACGCCCTTCTCATCAATGCGGGGGCATCCGGCGTCGCAAGGTTCGGTGGCATAGAGATGGCTGCATGAGAGGCGCAGTTTTGGAAATTAGGGTAGACTTTGACGGCGCCTAAGACGGCTCTATTTGGACGGTTATAGGCCGTCTGCTATGGAAACGGAATTTTGCGTTAACGGCATGGAGAGAGAAGACTTGGCTTCCCTAACGGATCGAAGGGTTGCAGAGAGACGCCTGGCTATTTTAGGGGCAGGGAGTTGGGGGACGGCGTTGGCCCTTATTTTGGCCGACAATGCCCACCGCATTTGCCTTTGGGCGCGAAGCCAAGAGCATGCTAAGGCGTTACAGCGTGAGCGGGAGAACCGTCGCTATCTCCCCGGTTTTCCGTTGCCTTCGGGTATCGAGGTTACCTCATGTCTGGAGGAAGCTCTGGCGGAAACCGAGGGAGTTATTTTCGCCGTGCCGAGCGACGCGGTGCGGTCGGTAGCCGAATCCATTCGGTCTCTCTTACCGCCTAGCGCCTTTGTGCTTTCTGCCACCAAGGGGCTGGAGGAGGGGACGGGCTTTCGCATGAGCCAAGTTCTCATGGAAGTGCTGCCGGAGGTGGAGAAGCGGCTGGCCGTGCTTTCGGGGCCCAATTTGGCCGTCGAGATGGCGCGGGGTGTCCCAACGGCTACCGTGGTGGCTGCGTTTCATGAGGAGACCGCTCGCCACATTCAGCAGGTTTTTGCGCAACAGTCCGTGCCCACTTTTCGCGTTTATACCAGCACCGATGTGGTGGGGGTAGAGCTGGGAGGAGCCGTAAAAAATGCCATCGCCATCGGTATAGGGGTTTGCGATGCCCTCGGTTATGGCGATAATGCGCGGGCCGCCTTTATGACGCGCGGTTTGATGGAGACGATCCGGCTCGGCAGAGCGCAGGGAGCGAAAGCGGAGACCTTTTCCGGTCTTTCCGGAGTAGGTGACCTTATCGCCACAGCCCATAGTCGTTTGTCACGCAACTATCGAGTGGGATATGGAATCGGGCAAGGGAAAGCGCTCGAAGAGGTGCTTCGCGAGATCGGGCAGGTGGCCGAAGGGGTGCCCACAACGCGTGTTTTATGCAGCCTTGCGCAACGTTATGGGGTAGAGATGCCTCTGAGCCAGGCTTTGCACTGCCTGCTGTTTGAAGGGTTTTCGCCTGAAGAGATCATCCGCAACCTCATGCTGAGGCCTCTGAAGAGCGAGGGCGCGCCGTGTGGCATGGAATAGGAACGAAATGGCTATATCCCGACGTTGGCTCTCCTTGCTGAACGCAGAGGGATGAGAGGTGTAAGCGCTTGAAGAGGGTTGTGGTCGTTATACCGACCTATAACGAAGCGGAGAACATCGAGCAGATCGTTCGGCAGGTGTATTCGACATTGCCCGAGACGCACCTATGGGTTGTAGATGATGGATCGCCGGATGGTACGGCCGAGATAGCTGAGGGACTACGTCCTCAGTATGAAGGGCTTTGCATTTATCGGCGGGAGGGGCCGCGTGGATTAGGTCGTGCCTATCGTGAGGCTTTTTCGCGCCTTTTACAGGAGGGGTGCTATGAGTACATCGTTCAAATGGATGCCGACCTCTCGCATGATCCGCGCTACCTGCCCGATTTGATTAGGGCTGCTGAGGAAGCGGATGTTGTTTTAGGATCGCGTTATGTAAAAGGAGGCGGTGTGCGCGACTGGCCGTTTCATCGCGTGCTGCTGAGCCGCTGGGCTAACTTCTACGTCCATCTCATCACCGGCATTCCAGTTAGGGACGCCACATCGGGCTTTCGTTGTTGGCGCGCCTCTGCTCTACAACGCCTTAACCTAGAGGAGGTGGTTTCGGAGGGCTATGCATTTGCCGTGGAAATGGTCTTTCGGGCTTACCGAGCGGGCTTGCGTATTGTGGAGGTGCCCATCGTTTTTACCGATAGGCGCCATGGACGCTCGAAGATGACACGGCGGGTTATTTGGGAGTCGGTTCAGATGCCCTGGCGTTTGCGTTTTCAGTATGGCGATAATGGCGAACGTCTCTTCCGAAAAAGGCTCTGAACATGCTATAATAGGAGACAATTGTTCGTGAGGAGACAAAGGAAATGAAGCGAACATATCAGCCTCATAACAGACGACACAAGCGTGTGCACGGATTTCGCAGCCGGATGCGCACGCACGATGGGCGCAATGTGCTGCGTCGGCGTCGGCAGAAGGGGCGTCATCTGCTTGTTCACTAAGGGTGCCGTTTGGGCTTCTGAGTCATAACGGAGGCGCGAAGAGGAGCCTGAAAGATGGAAACCGTTCGCGCCTTCAGTCCGTATGCACTACAGAATGCCACCTTGCCAGAGACAACCATGTTGCCGCGTCCGTTGCGCCTACGTGCTCGTAAAGATTTTCAGGCCGTCTATCGGCAGGGGCGTTCGTGGGCAAACCGCGATGTGGTGCTGTATTTACGAAAACGCAACGAGGATGACGTTCCAAACCCACCGCATCCGCGCATCGGGTTTGTGGTAAGCAAGAAAGTCGGCAAGGCTGTGGTGCGCAACCGTCTGCGTCGGCGCTTGCGCGAGGCCGTTCGTCTACAGATAAATAGGCTGAAACAAGAGCCATATGACCTTGTGTTCATCGCAAGATCGTCTCTGTTAAAGAAACCATGGTCGGACGTGCTAACCTCGGTGAATGCGGTTTTACAGCAGGCCGGTGTTCTCGATGAGGCTGAGGGGGAGTGTAGCCGTGAGGGAGCGAGACAAGGAAGTTAGAGTGGCGCAGCAGAACCTTTTGGGGCGGATAAGTTGGCTCGGCCGAAAGGGGCTGATCGGCTTGGTCAGGCTGTATCAAGCGACGCGTCCCTATCGCCCAAGGGTATGCCGCTACCACCCCTCTTGTTCCGAATACATGATACAGGCTATCGAAAAATACGGGGTTTACACCGGTGTGGCATTAGGGATACGACGCATTTTGCGTTGCAACCCTCTTTCGATAGGAGGGTACGATCCGGTACCGTAGGGATGGCTATCGCATCATCCGCATAAAGTTATGAGGAGATTGTCGTTGAAAATTACACAGCGTTTCTTGGTGTTTAGTGTTGTTCTCATTGTTCTCGGTGCCCTACTAACGGGGTGCAACCGAGGCCCTCAAGGCATACCCCCCTATACTTTAGAACACGCACGCCAACTTGAAGCTATCGATCCCGATGCCGCTGTAGGTACCTTTATGGCCGTGAAAAACCAGAATGCGAGCCGTAATCCGGAGCTTGCTGCCGAGGCGCTTTGGGAGTTGGCGCAGTTTACCTCCAATCCGAACTATTACGGTACGCCGGCGCAAATTCATGCCGTCGATCCCAATCATCTCACACCCGAGGCCCTTCATGAGCTAGATGAAAAGCACGCCCAGGGCGATTTACTTGCACGACAGGCACTTATCGAGCTGAAGCGCTCCTTTGCCAACACGAAAGTCGCTCAGAATCCGCAGGTAGACCAGTTGTTGAAGGTTGTTGACGAACGCATAGACCGGCGTAACTCGCACAGCTTAGGCTACAAATTTATTGACGCTCTGGTCGCCCTAACAGGACGCAAACCCGATTTCAGCTACTGGTTCGCTCTTGTTTTATTGGCGATCATTGTGCGGGCGCTCACCTTTCCGCTTATGCTGCGCATCTACGCCAATCAGCGCGAAATGCAGCGCATGCAGCCCATCATTCGTGAGATACAGACGCGCTATAAAGACGACCCACAGGTGATGTTTCGCAAAGTGCAGGAGGCTTACAAGGAGCATGGGGTGAACCAGTTTGCCTCGTGTCTTCCCATGCTCATTCAGTATCCTCTCTTGATCCTCATGTTTGAGTGGATCCGTGCCTATGAAATCCATTTTGCCAACGGGCATTTTTTGTGGATAGGCAGCCATTTGGCCGACCGGTTTCCCGGCATTGTAGCTCATAACCTTGCGGAGATGGATGTTCCGCTGTTGTTGATCTATGCGGCAAGTATGTATCTCTCCATTAAGCTCACCCCTGTGAGCGATCCACAGATGGCGCAGCAACAGCAGACAAGCTCACTTATCATGACCTTCATCATGATCTACTTCTTCTATCAAGAAGGATGGTCTTCCGCGTTCTTACTCTATTGGCTGGCGTTAAACCTCATCTCCGCGGCTCAACAATACTACTACATCTACCGCCCCACGAAGTTGGCGCAGGCCGCAGGTGGAAACGGAGCTATTACCCTGAAAGTGATAGGGGAGAACGGAAAAGGTGTCGCGCGCGATGGCCAATCTACTTCTGCACCATCCGCTACTGCACCTCAATCGGCGGGTTCGTCGCCCTCGCGTTCTCCAAGCGCACGGCCTGCACCGCGTCCACGTCGTAAGAAGAGATAATGTCGGTTTCCTAACCCATTGAAGGAGAGGACCTGGGCAGATGAGCGACCATATAGATGACGAGGCTCTGAACGAGCAGCAGCGGATCGCCCTACAGCTAATGAACGAGATATGCGATCGGCTGCCGCATGATGTGCGTCCCGTAGGACGTGAGATGCAGGGGTGTTACTTTTATGTGGAGCTTGTGGGGGAAGACGCCCAACGATTTTGGGGGCATGCGGGAAAATCGCTCGATGCGCTTCAATTCATCGCCAATAACATTCTTGTACGACGCGTTCGTGGCGAGCTGCGGCTTGTGCTAGATGCGGGCGGCTATCGGGAACGACGGGCGGCCGCGTTGCGCGCTCGCGCCCTGGAGTTGGCGCAAGAGGTGAAAGCCATGAACCAGGAGGCAGAGCTAGAGCCACTACCCCCTCATGAACGCCGTATTATCCATAAAGCGCTTGCCGATGACCCCGATGTGCGTACCTATAGTGAGGGCGAGGAGCCAGACCGACGCATCATCATCTCGCCTCGCGAGTAGCCCTTCACGAACGTAACCGGCCTATGCATCTTTCGCGTCTGTACAGTAGGGCGCGATGAGTGATCGGAACTTCTCTGACCATGGGCGTGGGCGGCGGGTTTGAGGGTCTACTCTTACTATCACCGTGAGGCCCTCTGCGGCCAGTTCCCCATCTTCTCGATACATTTTGAAAGAGAGTGTGAGGCTGCTATTGCCAATGTGACTCACCGTCACAAAAATATCCACCGGTTGAATATGCTCCACCGGTGCCCTGTAGTTGATCTCGTTGCGAGCGACCACATAAGGCCAATCGAGATCGGGATTCTCCGGGTAAGCCCCTTCTCCGAGAGCACGCCACAGCTCAAAGCGTGCCCGCTCAAAGAGCACAAGATACTCTGCATTGTGAAGATGATGCTGCGGATCCATCATATCAAAATAGACGTACTGTTTACTGTGCAATACCATTGGTTCAGACATTCGCTTCCTCCTTATACATTTCTGCGACTTCGGAATAGGTTTTTGGATGATTCCCAGCAGAGGAACAAAATGCCTATTAAGCTCAGATAAAGCCCGATGTTAAAGCTTGAAGGTCGAAACTGGAATGCGACGATGTGGTTGCCTGGAGAGAGGCGTACAGCGCGAAACAGCGAACCTTGAGATGCTGGTGGTATGAGAATAGGCACCGCATGTTTATCTACCGCTGCTTCCCAACCGGGATAGTTTTCGTCGGCGAGAATAAGCAAGCCGCCGGAAGAAGCTGCAACCTGCAAGGATACGCGGGTAGGGAGGTCTTGAAGATACATTACCGATGGATTTGGGAGATTGGGATTGTCCGACACAAAGCGAGCACGTGGTAGCGCAGAGGATAGAGGATAGAGGGTAAGGTCATCGCTTGAGAGCGGCAGCGGTGGTGTTTGAGGGGGAAGGGTGACATCGGCAAAGGCAGGGTTGTCGGTGGGTAGGGCCACCGCATAGCGAGCACCGGTTGTTGGAACAAGAGGGGCGTTAGGGTTTTGAAAAAACACCATATTACCTACTTCTGGGGGGCTAGCGTCGCTTACGCCGAAACGATTGGGACGCGCAAAGTGGTCGGCATAGGCTTTCAATTGACCAGGAAATAGGGAGTCGTAGCCCTGCACATCTCGCAGTCCGTAGACCATAGCCCCGTTGGGGGGTAAGACGACCGGAGGTGGGTTATCGAGGCTCCAGAACCGATTTATGGGGAATATACGCTCATGGCCGAGGTGGGTTTGAAGATAGCGAATGCCTGGCGTGAGAGGATAGACCCAAGCTGAACGGGCAACCGGGTTGACCGGCATACCGGTCCAAAAGAGGTCGGCGATCGTGATAGCGAGACAGCCGAGAGCGAAACGAAAGGAGCCTGGCGGAGGGCGACGCTGTGTTCTCCAGAAGAGAATAGCGGATAGCGTAAGACCGACCCCAAGGCGAACCCAATCATAGGGTATACGAGAGAGCGCTTGAGCGAAGGACGGCACATTGAGCAGGTCAAAGCCAGGAAGCGGCGCCGACAGTGCCTGAGAGACCAACAAAAGGCAGATGCCAAGACTGGCCAGTAGCGCCACAAAAAGGGCGAGGAGTGGCGGCTTTTCGAGTGGTGATTCGAGAAGATAGTCTAAACCAAACGCGGCCAAACAGGCTATGGCGAAGGCCCAGAGCACCAGAATGCGCGCCGGCGACCCAGAAGCGCCAAAGCCTGGAATCCCGAAATAGAAGAGCGCGTTCAATGGGGTGCCGAGCGCCATGAGAAGGGCGAACACCGCGAGAATCGCGAAAAACAGCGCCCGATAGTTTGGGGAACGGCGATGCAACGCGCGATAGACGGCCACGGCAGCCAAAAGCAGAGGAAGAATGCCTATATAGAGCGCTGTTTCGGCGGCGTTATGTCGTACAGCAACCAGCGAGTTGCCGGCAGATTGTAGATAAAAGCCCCAATAATGGTTTTGCGGATCGTAATCGTTGCCGGTGAGATTTGGCAAAAACAGGGTAGAGAGTTCGTAGGGTTGAAGGGCGTAGGCGACGTACTCTTGGTAACCGGCCGCTGTGGCCTGGGTTGCGCGGTGGGATAGACGCGAAAGCTCTAATGTTGGCAGAAGCTGAACGGAACAGAGGAGGCCACCGAGTAAAAAAAACCCGGCCGATAGCGCAAGCAGTTTCCCGATGGGTTTGTGTTCCTGTGCCGTACGAATGAGAAGGGCGAGCGCCCATAGAAAGGCAGCCAATAGGCCATAGAAGGCGATCTGTAAGTGGCCGGCCAACAGCATAAGACCGAGGGAGGCCCCAGCGGAGGTAAGGGCGGTGCCGGCGGAATCGGGCGTGCGCAGGAGCCTGTAAAGTTGACCTAGCAGGAGGGGAAACCAACACGACGTGGCGAGAAAGGTGGGGAGCTGGAGCCATTGGACTTGCCAGGCCGAGTAGGCATAGATGCAGCCGCCAAGCAGGGAGGCGAGGGGA
Organism: Chthonomonas sp.; assembly: GCF_035294165.1. Taxonomy (GTDB): domain Bacteria; phylum Armatimonadota; class Chthonomonadetes; order Chthonomonadales; family Chthonomonadaceae; genus Chthonomonas. The sequence goes on along the minus strand of NZ_DATGLN010000180.1, from coordinate 17,663 downwards.
GAGCACCTAAGTTGTCTGAGAAACAGGTAGGTGAACCAGCCACAGAGGGTGAGGTGTAGGAGAGCATTAAGGTTGAATGCAATCGTCGTTGGAAAAAGATCGAGTAGGAGGTTAGGCGGGTAGAAGACAGCAGACTGGCTGTTGGCGACGAAGGGCGCTCCACAGAACTGGTAGGGATTCCATAGGGGCAAAAATCCGGATCGAACCGTTCTGGCGGCAAACAGGCGCCAAGGATAGAACTGGGCGATGCCATCCCAGCGCAACGGGTTCCAGGGTGGCAGCGATTTGGTGTGAATTGCAGTCTGGTAGGGCGCGATAGTACCCAGCAACCCGGCAGGCAAAAAAACATCCCCTACAAAGGTCGTGCGGTAGAGGAAGATGGCGGCAAGTAAGAGATAAAAAACGGGCGGGAACCAGTTAGGAAACTTGTGCAAGCGAGCCACACCTTGGCGAGAGGGCGAGGCAGCACGGGACAATGCGGCGTTCGCTATCCAAGCATCTCCTTGATGAATTTCAGGCTATCGGTGGCGCGTTTATTATTTGGGTCAAGACGCAGCACTTCCTGGAACTCCGCCGTCGCTTCGTCGTACATGCCGAGCATAGAGTAGGTGAGGGCGAGGTCGAGCCGGATATCTACGCGCTCGGCAGCAAGTTGCACGGCTTTTTGAAGCTCTTCGAGCGATTCGTCGAAGAGACCCGTAAAGCCGTAGACAAGGCCGAGTTGATGATGTGCGTCGCAAGAATTGGGGTCTTTTTCCAAGACCTCTTTAAAGGCAGCGACAGCCTCATCGTACTGGCCCTCGTTCTTATATGCTATGCCACGTTCCAGGATGCTGTTTTCTAAGCAGCTCATTGTCATGCGTGTCTCCCTTAGGTTGTTTCGGGGTTCTATTGTCATCATAATCAAGGATAATGGCGTTGAGCGACCCCGTTTCGTTCCTGTTCTGACTTGTTCCCTGGAAACTAGATGCGATTATATCACGTCCATATAGGAAAATCAAGAGGAAGTTTTATGTAGGTATCTTTTTGCGGATGAGATGCCTCTTACTCAGGGAGCCAATGGCTTGCTTAGGCCTGGTTTGGGTGAGGGCGTGATGAGGTGGTTTTGCGCTTTCTTAACGTATCGAGCGCCCAAGCAGCGTGCTCTCGTACGAGAGGATCGGGGTCATGTTCGGCGGCGTTTTGAAGTGCGAATTCTGCCTCCGGATCGTCGCTATAGGCAAGAGCAACAGCGACATTGCGCAGCAACCCCCTTCGTTTTGCACGTTTCACCGGGCTTTTTCGAAACTTTTCTCGAAACTCCGGTTCGCTTAATCGCAATAAGTCTACTAAGCGGCTGTTTTGGGTGATCTCACGGGGCTGAAACGCCGGCTCTGTGGTGGGTGTGCTGAACTTTTGGTTGAAAGGGCAGACCTCCTGGCAGATGTCACAACCGAAAACGCGGTTGCCATTGGCCGAGAGCGCGGGGCGCAACTCCACGGGGATGGCCTCCTTTAGTTCGATAGTGAGATAGGATATGCAGCGGCGAGCATCGAGTTGGTACGGAGCGATAAGGGCACCCGTAGGGCAGGCTTCGATGCAACGCATGCATCGTCCGCAGTGGCCTTCAGCCGGCCGGTCGGGTTCAAGGTCGAGATCGGTTACCAGAGCGCCGAGGAAGAAATAAGAGCCACGGCGCGAGTGGATCAGCATGGTGTTTTTGCCGAACCAGCCGAGACCGGCACGCTGAGCCACCTCTCTTTCGAGTAGAGGGCCTGCATCTACATAGACTCTCCCGGAGACGTTTGGCGCGATGTGTTTTTTGATGTGCTCCAAAAGTTGGTAGAGGCGTTTTGTCATCACATCGTGGTAGTCGTCCCCACGAGCGTAACGGGCGAAAATGGCATGGTTTGGACGCGCAGGAGGAGTTCCCGGCCCCTCTTCTGTGTCGGCATAGTAGTTCATACCCACAACGATAAGAGAGCGTGCGTTGGGCAGAAGCTCTTGAGGGTTTAGCCGTCGCTCCAGATTGCGGGCAAGGTAGTCCATCTGACCGGCATATCCCTTTTCAAGCCAGTCGCGGTACTCTCGTTGAAAGATCGAGGGACTGGCCTCCGCGATGCCGACAAGATCGAAGCCTAGCTCTTTAGCATAGGCTTTAATCTGCTCTTCGCGTGTTATTATGGTCTGCATGTTGTGGCGAGGGCGTTATATTTAGCCAATTGCATCAAGAGCTTCACGCAGCGGCACCTGTACGCACGTAAAGGTTGGGGTATCCCGAAGGGTATAAGCGCTTGCCTCCGATTCCCGCATATGTTGTACAAGATCGAGAAAGTCGGCCGGAATGTCGGTTTCAAAGGCAACCACAAACTCTTGGTCATCAATGCCAAAAGAGTAGGTGGTGTTGAGTTTAACCGTCGGATATTTATGCCCAAGCTCTATATGCTCCGCCATGGCCTTCTGGCGTTCCTCGTAAGGCATTCGATACCAGGCGCGTGTTTTGACGAAAGGATAAACAAAGAGGAATTTGCGCCCGGTGGGGCGGATGATGAGGCGACGCCCTTCCGGTTCGTTTTTTGCGGTCGGGTCTTTGTATTGGGAGGCTTTCGTCATGGAGAGGAAGCAGTAGGGCTGTGTCATCCAGCGGCCGATGCCGGTTCGTAGAAAGCGAGCCGCATGGTTTCGCAGGAGGTCGAGGTCAGGTGAAGCCATCCAAAGCAGGAGGTCTACGTCACCTCGAATGCCGGTAAGGGAGTAGCTACGGATCATCATTTCGTCGGCGGCCTCTTCCACCGCGCAGGCGAAGTCGGCCTTGTCTTTTTCTCGAACTTCATCGGGTTGGCGTCGCCAAGCGGGGTCAACTTTATAGAAAGCGAATTCGACCATGGTACGACCACGGTTTTCCATTGTTCATCTCCTTGCTAGCGGATCGAAATTAGGGTGCAAGTACGAGCGCCCGTACCGGGCCGTCATGGGCAGCGATACAGGCGACCTGCTTATCTGTATTTACGTTCCAGAAGCTGAGAGTATTATCGGCAGCGCCACAGATGAGCACAGTGCCATCGGCACTCCAGAGGAGGGTGCGGGGGGGTTGAGGGAGATTCCCTTGGAAAGCGAGGGGCATTCCTGTCGCGGCATTCCAGAGGCGGATATGGCCGTTGGAATCGCCGGTGGCCAGGGTTTTGCCGTCGGGGGAGGCGGCAAGAGCGGTGACACCACGTTCGCAAACGAAAACACGCCGAATCTGTGCTCCTGTGGCAAGGTTCCAGATCATCAGATAGCCATCTTCGGAGACGCTGGCGACTTGGGTAGCTCCGGCAAGCAGGGCTATGCCGGTGATGGGGGCGTCATGGGCTAGGATGCTGGAGCGCAAAACGATTCTGCGTCCGTTATCGAACAACAGCCATACCCGAATCTGTCGGTCGGCGCCGGCGCTAATGAGGGTATGGTTATCGGGAGCGTAGATGAGGCCTGTAACCGCGTCGCTATGGGCTGGCACGGCAGCGAGCAAACGCCCTTGTTGCCACGCCCAAAGGCTAATGGAACCATCGGCGGCACCTACAGCAAGAATCGTGTTATCAGGAGAAAGAGCCAGTGCGGTTATAGGGCCATGGTTCACAGCAAGTGTGTCGCCGGGTGCACCTGAGGCCAGATTCCAGAGGCGTACAACGCCATCCGCTCCACCGGAGATCAGCATTTGCTGCCCGTCTTTCGTGCCGAGTGTCAAAGCGTTAAGGTCGCCGGTATTCGGGTCGATCTGAAGGGTAGGTTGGCCGCTGGTGTCCCACAATTTGATGTTTCTGCTGGCCGAGATCACTTTTGGCAGTGGCATAAGATTGAGAGTTGGAGTAGAAGGAATGGTGGGAGTTTGGGCTGGTTTGGAAGGACTTGGTGCACGCGAGCGGCCAAGCTGCGCTTGAACCGGATAGGCAAAGGCCACGCTGAGCAGGATGCATAGCATTTTGACTGCAGTACCGCGCGTAGATATCGTCCGTGCAAACCGTAGTCTGGTAATGACCAACTCCTTGCTCCTTCCTTCGCAACAATCAATAACGATGCATCACCTCCTTTTTAGACCCCGAATCAAGCAACAAGTTTCAACCCCTTCCCCGTACCCCTAAGGGTGCGGAGATGACATAGATGGTTTGGCGCTTTAAGCCGAGCTTCTTTTAGGGGGTAGCTGCCGTCGGCTCTAGGTAGAAGTTGTTGGCATAGAGATCGGCCACTTTGTCCAGCTCTTCTTGGGTAAAGGGGGGAGTATCGGGTGCTTTGGCGAACTCCTCCAACTGAGCATGGTCGTAGATGTTGGGCAATACCGACACGATGGCAGGCTGAGCGAGCAGCCACTGGATGGCCATCTGGCCAGGTGTGCGGCCTGCCGATTCGGCAGCAAAGCGCAACTTTTCCAGTTTCTTTAGCCCATTGATAAGCCACTCTTGGCGCATCTGATCGTTGGTGAGGCGGAAGCTGCGGTGGTCGTTTGTATCGAAGGTGGTTTCGGTGGTGTAGCGCCCTTCCAAAATGCCAGAAGCGTGGGGAACACGCACGATGACGGGAACACCGGCCTCTTTTGCTGCCGGGCAGATCGGCTCACCGAGCTGTTGTTCCAGCATGTTGTAGATGATCTGGACGGCCATGCGGCGCTCTTTGACGCTGTAGAGGCCCTCCTCTATCTGTCGTTCAGGTCGCAGCGCCGGCCCTAAGGCTGCACCATAGGAGCGAATTTTTCCCTCCTGCTTAAGCACTTCGAGCGTGGCAAAAAGATCGTCGCTTTGAAGTGCGGAGAGGCGCGGGTTGTGAAGTTGATAAAGGTCTATGTGGTCGGTGCGCAGACGTTGTAAGCTCTGTTCACAAGCGCGACGTACGAACGCTGGTGTCCAGTCTTGAGGCCTTTCTCTCTGGCCGGGCTGAACGCCAGGGTAGTTGTAGAAATCGTAGCCAAATTTGGTGGCGATAACGATCTCATGACGATGATTTTCGAGTGCGTCGGCGAGCAACGTCTCGCCCTTTCCGTCGCCGTAGACATCGGCGGTATCGAAGAAGTTTATGCCGAGATCGAAGGCGCGACGCAGCAGGCGAATGCCCACCTCATCGTCATTGATGCCCCACATGGTTGTGGCGACGGTCCAGACCCCAAAACCGACGGCGGAAGCTTTAAGCCCCGTTTCTCCTAACACACGGTATTCCATGTTTTTACCTCCCAAAAGACGAAGGGCAATGAACCCTTCGAACGGTTTTCACTACTAAATAGTATCCAACATTAGAGATGGCAGAGTCAATATTTGGATAAAAATATCCAAAATTTTCCCTTGTCCTCTCTCTGCCGTATAGGATAAATGAGTGCTTGACTTGTACAAGGAACTATGATACACTGAAATACACGTTCGGAAGCAGCAAGAGATTTCTGAAGGAGGGGTCGTTGACGATGTTCTACCGTAGCATGATGCGCTTAGGCGTCTACTTGCTCCCTATTATATGCTTGCTAGGGACGCCGTGGGCGCGCGGGCAGGGGATACCGTTTACCATTATTCGCCCGCCGGATGGTGCCACCGTTCGTGAGAACGTGGCCATTGAGGTGCCGCGTGCCAGCATCCCGCCGGAGGGCTATGTTAGCGTCTACATTGATGGGAAGTTCACCGCTGCGGTCTATCCACAACGGAACTCCGATAAGCCCTTCACCTATATCTGGGCTACAAAGGATTTGGGGGTTTCGGATGGTGAGCACACGGTGCGATTGGTGCTTTTCGGCCCTGCGCCCGATCAGGCTAACGGCAGCGTCCAACTCGGCTCGACTTCCATCCGCGTCAACGTCGCCAATATCATTCATAATGGCCCCTCTGTTTTGCGCTTACGCTATCGGTTCCCGGAGGGTTTTCAGTTTCACTATAGCCGCGACAGTTCGTCGGTGATTGTGGGAGGTTTTTCGGAAACCGGCTCTAGCAGCGACGTGCCCCTCTCTTCGGTTGAAAGCAAGCTGCTTTTCGATATCGAGCAACCTTTGCCAGAAGCGCTTGTGCGTGACAAACTTACCGCATTAACGCTGATGCAGGGTGGACAGCAGTTCACCTACCCACAAAATCAGTTGCCTTCTTCGGTCTACCAGCTGCTCGATGCCTTGGGCAGGATTCACTATGAGGTCGACTCGAACTCTGTGAGAACCGTTTCCGCGCCGCAAGGCCGGTTGGCAGCTTACCAGCAGGGAGCAGCTGCGTCTGCCCAACCCAATATTTTGGAGTTAGATGCGCTTAACCTGCCCACGCTGCCGGAGGCCGCCGTCTCCGTTGGGGAGAGGTGGATCACTCCAGAGCAACGGATAGATATCCCCGGTTTGCCGTCGGGCGATCAGCCTAAAGTGACGCTGCACAGTCGCCTGGTAGATTTGGAGTGGCAGAATGGCTACCCAACAGCCAAGATTCATCAATCGTTTGACTCTACTACGGAGACGGCGAAGCTGCCCGACACGATCATGTTCAACGGCATTCCCATTCAAAAGCCCAAAATCACCTTCGAGCGCGACATCTACTTTGCCTACACGGCCGGGCGTGTGGTAAAGATGGTTAGTACATTGACGATAAAAGGAGATACTCCCGCCCAGATCAACAACGCCACGGCCAGTGGTCTAACCACTACCAGCTATGGGATGCCTTATGGGGGGCCGGGCGGTATGCCTCCTGAAGGTGGGTATCCGGGCATGCCAGGCGGTCCCCCCGGGATGGGGGGTATCTCCTCGCCCTATGCAATGGGTGGTGCGCCTTATGGAGGTATGCCCTATGGAGGAGCGCCTTACGGTGGACGCCAGGGAGGCATGAAGCCGGGGGGGCCTCCTGTAGGAGGGCCATCCTATGGCGGTGGGTCTCCTTACGGTGGCTACCCCGGTGGGCCGGGCGGCTATCCAGGGGCGCCAGGGGGCTATCCTGGAATGTCTCCCTATGGCGGCAGCTCTTCGCCCTATGGAATGGGGGGGAGGCCGCCGTTTGCTGGAGGTAGCTCGATGCCCGGAATGCCCGGCAGCAGCCCCTACGGTAGCGGTGGTGTGTTGTCTCCTCAACAGCTCCACGCCATAACCGTGCGGACAAGCACCATCACGAATCTAACCGGCGTCTCTCGCTCTTAGTACGTTCGGATCGAAAAATTGGGTCACTGCTGTCCACGGGGTGAGGAGGAACCTCACCCCGATCCTGATTCTTTGGGCGTGTAGGCAAATGCAAAGGGCGTTCACTCTTATTTTTAGCTTGCTTTTGAGCGGCTTCGGATTTGGGGCTAGAGCCGAGCGAGACATTGTGTATGCGGCACGTTACTATTTTCCGCCTCATAGTCATCGGTTAAGCCATTTTCATATTTATCGAATAAACCCCGATGGCTCCGGACGTATTCAGTTAACCTATGGCTCTACAGACGATACCGGCCCACTATGGTCGTCAAACGGCCGTTTTATTGCTTTTGATCGTGAGTATGAGCGCCGCAATGCCTATGCGAACGCCGTCTATGTGATGGACGCTAGGGGACACCATTTGATGCGAATCGCTAAGATCACCTCTTTTGGTTTTCTAACCTTCTCTTGGACTGAGGATAGCCGCGCATTGATCGTCAACGGCAAGCTATACACGTTGCCCGGGCGGCAGCATACGTTAACACCCTGGGAGAAAAACCCCAATGCGGTGGTGTCGCCAAATAGGCGATATCTCTATGTTTCTGCCGATCCCGACTCCGGCAAGCCGGATGTGCTGATCAACCTAGTTACCCAGCAGCAGATTAAAGTGGAAACGCATCTCGACTGCCCCGTGTGGTGGAATAACAGCACGATTGTAGGAGCTTGTGATTATGTTGACGATAGCGGACAGACCGTTCCGGGAATCTGCACAATCGGATTAGATGGGAAGATAGAGCGTCGGCTTCGCTTTCAGCCCTCGCAAATGACCCCAGAAGGCGCCTATATATCGTTACAAGATATTCGCGTTGCACGATTGCAAAAGATTCCCCAAGACAGAAGCCATCTTGTCCTGTGGAGCGATGAAGGAAACAGCACCGTTAGGCCGTTATATGGTTTCTATTATGTGGACATGAACACGGGAAAGGCCAAACCTATCACCGATGGACAGTTTTTATTATGGTCACCGGATGGGACGAAGGTCATGTGGGCCGATAGAGACCTTGTTCCCTATGGGAAACATCGGGACGGCACCGAGCGCGTGGTGTGGGGAACGCCTCTCTGGGTGATGGATATAAGAACCGGCCATAAACGCAGCCTAACACCAGGAATCGTGTGGGTAGATAGTGCCGAATGGCGCGGAGGTGGTAACTGAATGGGTTTCGCCAACATCGTCTCACACCTCTCACGCGCTATGAACCGTCGAAGTTGTCCCTTAACGATAATGTTCCTGGGATGGATTGGGCTTTTGGGGCAGGTGGCCGCGCGCCCTTTACAGCCGATTGGTGCCGAAGCGCATCCCTTTCCCGATACAACCAACAGGATCGTCGTCTTTTCCGATCAGCTGCCATCGGCAGCCTCTTTGAGCCAGGCTCAGTGGCGGTTTATCGCAGACCATTATGTGGGCACCCAAAAGGAGACCCGCAGTTGGGCAGAGATGATTCGCAAGTTGAACCCGCATTTCATTGTGCTGCACTATCAGCTTGCTGTGGGGGCCGGAACGGCAGCTTTCTTGGATGGAGAGCGCTGGACGAACGATTTTGGCTACATAAAACAACATCCAAACTGGTTTTTAAGGGCTGCCGACGGAAGCCCCATTTCCCAAAATGTCTATCATTGGGACGTGATGAACATCCTCTTTAGGAACGGCAAGCCCATTTCCAAATGGCCTAAGTATTGGGCGGAGACGGCTCTGAAGAGACTACGCGATAATGAAGACGATGGGGTGTTCGCCGATAGTTATACGCAGGATATTCTTATGAACCAGGTGAACCCGCCGTTTGCTTGGTTCTCCAGTGCTGAAGCGTGTAAGCAAAACTGGATACCGAATCTCAATTTGTACGGTGCCTACTGCTGCAAGTCCTTACATGACCAGCCAGAACACTTTTACTATCTGCCGAATTTAGGTGGCTTAGTGAATGCGTGGGACACTACCGACTACGCGGTTGGAGATGGGGGAATGAATGAGGGTTTTGCGCTGGCGGGGCCGGGCAACTACTATATGCCAAGCGATTGGCACCTTCAGATGAACCGTCTTTTAGCCCTCATTCGAGCCGACAAGATCGTGATCTGCCAATCTTACACACGCGATTCGGATTACGATGCTCGGTGGTTTGTTATCGGCTCGTACCTACTAATTAAGGGCCATCATACGTATATTAATATGTTCGATACCAGCACCCTCTCGTGGTATCCAGAATACACGGTGCCGCTGGGCGTGCCTCTTTCGGAGCCGGCAAGGACGATTTCGGCCAACTGGGATGCAGCCTGGGGAGTCTATCGGCGCGACTTCACCAGAGGGATGGTTTTAGTGAATCCCGGTACTCAGCCCGTAAAGATAGATTTAGGCCGTACCGAGTATTTAGTGGGGGCAAAGGGAGGCGGACCTGTTCCTGCTTCTGGTATGCCGACCGGGCAATTAATGACACGACCGGTGAGTGCGGTGATGATTCCGGGACATAGTGCGCGTGTTCTGTTGAACGATTGATTTCAAAGCAATGGGGGCAAAAAATTCTGTTGACAGAACGACAGCGGCACCAGTATTATATAGAGGGTGCAAGGGTTTTTAAAAACCATGTCGTTGGTTAGTCAGCGCCTAGGTCTAGGTGGAGATGGTCAAAAGAGCAGGTTTACATTGGCATAGCTTTCTTCTTTTGGGGGCTATTCTGCTTCTACTGGCAGGTGCGCGGATGGGTTTGGCACAACAGGCGTCGAATCCTTTCCAAGATGTGCCTTCCGGTAACTGGGCCTATGCGGCACTAGCGACCCTCCAACAGGAGGGGGCGATTACCGGCTATCCAAGCGACTATTTTCAGGGCAAGTCTCTGCGCTCTCGCTATGAGTTGGCCGTAGCCTTGAAGCGTGCTCTGGATAGGCTCAGTGTGGCCAGCTCGGCGACACATGTTACCCTCAAAGAGATCGAGCCACTTAAGCGTCTGGTGGTCGAATTTGAGCCGGAGTTGAAGATGCTGGGGGAGACGCGAGCTGCCGCAGAAGCTAGTGTTGCCGCCGTAGAAGCGTCTCTTACCAATTCCCCAAGCTCTGCCGCGTCAGGTTCGGGACCTGCCCCCGCTTTTCAAGTGGCCGCACACGTAGACCCCCAACTCCCCCTACTCGAAGCACCTTTGCCCTCTTCCAAGGCGGTTGGCGGATCACCCTCTTCTAGAGCCGTTGGTGAGGCTATTCTTCCCACATTGAATCTCACGGATCTGGCGAACACTTTGCGATTGTCCAATGCTTCTGGCACTGGAGTTGCACTTCAACTCTCTCTGACGCGTGCCGCACAACTGCAGATGCAACTTGGTGATGCGACTGCGCTTGACCCGCTCCTTCCTCCTAGCACCGGGGCGTTGTCTTACATAACACGCCTTACCTATCGCCCTCTATCTAACATTACGCTGCAGGCCGAAGCATTACGCAATTTAGTGCCGATCCTGGAGGGAAGCAGCTATTCCTTGCTGGGGGGCAATGCCTACCGTTTTCATGTGGGGTATGCCAATGGACCGGCAAGTGCGGAGTTAGGCTTTCAGGTTGTAGCCCCTGCGCTTGACAATAACTCGCTTTTGGCCAGTAGCCTGCTGCTACCGAACAGCGCCCTTTTGGAGGGGCCGTTTACCAGTTTTTCGTTACGGCTGTCTCGCTCGCTTCAGAGCTATTTGATGGGTGAAATTCTGATGAACACAAACAACCGGGATGCTCTTTCTGACATGGTGTTGAATGGAGTCTATCGGGGGCGAGCAGGCGTCATTTGGGATCCGTTGCCGGGCTTGCATCTGAGTGCGGGTTTTGAGAGCATTTTTTACGATCTTTCTGCCGCTTCCGGCCTAGGTGGACGCTCTCTTCCTTCGCAGCAGTTTATCACACTGGGAGCCGGTTTAAACCTCACTCGCAATGCCATGTTGCAGTTGCTGTATCAGTACGGGAACAGCTCCTCTTCTCTGCTGGACATGTCACGCTCTACTGGCAACTCTGTGTTCACCACCCAGTTGGCCATCCATTTCTAAAACGAACTTGTAAAGCTGTGCTATCGTCCGGCAGGAAGCGGTCGGCTTAGGTCAAGGGGATGCCCCACCGCAGCGACCTCGAGATCTGGGTTCGCTTTTGCCTCTTCAAGCAGGGCTTGGCTTATTTCAAGGTTTTGCAGATCGGCCGTGTTTCGGATGCGCGCAAGGCGCACTTTTGTCCAGTCGCCTCGGCCACAGGTCGCGATGCCGGTACGCACGCAATCTTCCGGGGTAGGCAGGATAAGGGGCAATCGGGCACGTTGGATGCCGCCTTCGCCGCTGGTGCGCATGTTGATGTAGGAGGCGACGAAATCGATCTTTTTGGCAAGGCGTTCCGTGATCATATCGGCAAGACCAAAGGCTGCAGCATTGCCATGAGAGGCATCGGTTAGATCAAAAACGGCGATGAGGCGGATGTTGGGGCCATCCCATTCGGATTCGGGGATGGAGGGCATAACGGCACGGCCGATGACATGCGTATCCATACAGGAGCCGCTGATGTTTTTTCCCATCTCATCCACCAGTAGAAGGTCAAGAGAGCTAAAGGGCAGGTGGGGCATTAGCTTACGGCTTTTATCGAGGAGGGCTTGCTCCGGCGCTCGCCCGATGGCATGAGGGGGAACTGGATGGATTTCGCCGGTATGCCCGAGGGAGTTCTCGATAAGCGCGATGCCGCCTAAGACGGGAAGGTGTGCGGCCATAAAGCGGGCTACGTGGGGCATGAGGTCACGAAGGCCTGCGGCTCCGTAGTGATGGATACGTTCGGCGCCCTGTTGTTTACCAAGCCCGATGGCCAGCATTTTTGCTATACCGCTTTCGATGGGGCCGGTAAAGTCGGTGTGCGGTTTGATGCGGTTGATCAGCAGAATCGCGTCGGCCTGGAGGGCGTTGCGGTCACAGACAACGGGGAAGCCTTTATAGCCTTCGGCCTCTTCTGTGAGTTCTCCAATTGGGGAGACCTCCATGGTGGCTTTAATTTCGGCGCCAACGTTTTCTGGGGTAATGCCGTAGCTATGGAGCACCTCTGTTTGACCCTGAGCGGTCGCTCCTCCATGACTGCCCATAGCGGGCACGATGAAGGGGCAGTGCCCATGCGCTTTCAGCACGCCGACAACCGTTCGGACGATGAGGGCGAGATTGGCAATGCCACGACTACCCACGCCGACGGCAACCGAGGCGTGGGTAGGCAGCGACCGAGATGCGAGCAGCGACTCTAGGGCTTCACGGGTACGCTGTTCTATCTGTTTTGGGGGCAAGGCAGGAGTACGTTCTATTTGACGCACACTCCAGACGGTAGGCAGAGGCACTTCAGGGAAGGTGAACAGGTGGCTTGGCAGTTCTATTTGCATGAGCGGCTCCTTTGGCACAAGTCAGCATGTTATAATAATACCAGCTTCGACATGGGGCGCTGAGGAGATTTATGTTGGAGGGAGCAAATGCAAAACGCGGAAGGACAGGAAATAAAGCTCTTTGTAATCGGTGTCGTGCTGCTTTTGGGGCTTTTCTTATTCTTTATGGGGCGTGCTACGGCTCCCAATCCCCATCCTCCAGTTCCAGGTAACCGGTACCTCTATAGAGACTATTTAGATCATGGCGATTTAGCAGCGAAGCAAGTAGATAAACTTGCGGTTGAAACCCACGGAGACATATCGAAGGTATCTCCTGACGATAGAGATTGGTTGGAGAGAATGACAGGTGGGCATGGAGCCGATCTCCTCAGAATGCGCTATCGCTACTTATTAACGCATAATGGGGGTCACCAAAATTCCATGAAAACACATTCAAACGGTTGAGTCCGCTTTGTAAAGCTAACGAGTTGCAGGGTTTTAGGTATGAGGGGTAGAACGATAATGCAAAAGTTTGGTTCATTCCTTGACAGCTGACCAAACCTTTGTTATAATGAATCTAGATTTACCGATAAATCAGTGGATAGAGCGGTGAAAGAGGAAAACAAAGGGCGCAAAATGGTGACGTTAGAGGATGTCGCCAAGCGAGCTGGCGTTAGTCGTATGACGGTCTCTGCTGTTCTCAACAGAAACATGACTCACGTTCGAGTTTCAAATGCTACACAACAGCGGGTCTTGCAAGCGGCTACGGAGCTGGATTACTTTCCAAATGCAATCGCCCGATCCCTGCGAAAGAAGCGAACAGGCATTGTCGGATTTTATGGCGGTCTTGGGTACCTGAACGCTAGTTTGCCCTTCTATTCTGAGATCATAGGAGGATTACAGCGAGGGTGTGATCAGCATCGGCTCGATCTATTAGTTCACGGGACGTTTCCCCGTCGCTCCGTAAAGGACATCTATGCTGAACTAGTAGATGGGCGCCTAGATGGACTTATCGTCCATACCTCTGCTGATGATCCGCTAGCAACTCTTCTGGCAAAATCGCACTTGCCGGTTGTTGCTCTTGCCGATGCCATAGAAAGTTTGCCTTCGGTAGTTGTGGATGATTTTACAGGGGGCAAGCTCCAGGCGGAGCACCTAGCTTACAAGGAGCATTCGCATGTGCTCTACCGAGCAAGCAACCGTCCACTCGTATCCGTATGTCGTCGTTACGATGGTTTTATGGAGCGTGCCCAAAGCTATCGTATGCGAGTTACCACGTGGCAAGGGCCAGAAAACATTGCTCATAACGATAAGGCTGTAGATACTTTTTGCGAGCTACTGCTTAGCAGCCAGGCTACTGCGGTCGTTTGTTGGAATGATATGTCTGCTCTAGATACGCTGGTGATCTGTCGTGACAGGGGTCTGAACGTTCCAAACGATATTGCGGTGGTAGGATATGACGGTATCCGAACAATGGGAAGTCTCTTTCATCGGTTAACGACCGTCAAGGCGCCTTGGTTCGATGTTGCAAGCCAGGCTATTGCCCTCTTAGTGGAGCAGATAGCCAGGCGAGATAAAGAACAACAGAAGGAGGTGGTGCTACCTGTAGAGTTTGTTTATGGTGACACGGCCTAATCGTCTTTTCGCAGTCAGTACTATCAATCAACTAGAAGGCAGAAAATAGATAGGAGAAAAAAAACATGAAAGTGAAGAATGCATTCACGCTTATCGAATTGCTCGTGGTCATCGCCATTATAGCGATTCTGGCTGCGATTCTGTTCCCTGTTTTCGCACAGGCGCGAGAGCGAGCACGAGCCATTACCTGCACCAGCAATCTCAAGCAAATCGGTCTTGGTATAGATATGTATGTCCAAGACTATGACGAGACCTTCCCTTGCGGATGGGGTGGGCCATCACTCGATGCTCAGAAATGTATTTGGCGCATTAGCATTCAGCCGTATGTACAAAAATATGGCGATGGTATGCCCTATAGCGCCGCTACCGGGCAAGCCCGAGGCATCTTTAACTGCCCGGATGATCCGTATATCGGGTCAGGATGGGACCCAACAAGCTACGGCTACAATCCCTTCGGCGGACTAACCATTGGCTGGGTGGATTTTGGCGGTGGAAACGGCGGATTTCCTGGTGCTAAACTCGCTAGCCTCTACTCTCCGGCCAATTTGGTGGCAGTTGCGGATGCTGCTGAGTTCGGAACGCCTCAAAATAAGGCTGCCGATCCCAACTTCGATATTCCAGGAAGCGGAAGCTGGTCTGGATGTGGTACTGATGGGCCTGGTCCGTTCAATATGCATCCGAAGATATGGAAGGAAAACGGATCCGTGGACTGGGACTTTGGGATACCAGAACAGGAGGACTTCGGTAGCTGTCGCAATGGAGGACGTCGGCCTGCAGCGCGCCATTTCGGCAAATTCAATGCTGTGTTTGCCGATGGTCACGTGAAGTCGGTGGATGCTAACGTCATGAATGCGGTGATTAATTCACCACAGGATATCCTGCGCAACCACCCATAAAAAAGACTATGGTCTGAGTCAACAGGAGGAGAAAGCTCGTCCTCCTGTTGACTCTTCTATAAGGTACATTTAAGCGAATGATAACGCAACGTGCGGCAGATGGTCATAGGAGAAGCAACTTAGCAATTATAAGTGGCTATTCCATAGTGCTTCGACGCCTATTTTTCTTATCTCTCATAGGCATAGTAGTCTTACTTGGGGTCTGGGCTTTACTGTCTAGTCCCATGTTTCTTCGATGGCGTTATCGCCATATGACGCTATTACAGATGATTCGGCAGTTCCCAAAGCACCGTGTAGACCCTATCTTTCTCTATTATTTAGGCCTAAAGCTCAACCAACGAGGAGACTATGTTCATGCCGATCCCGTTTTGCGTCATGCTGTTGGGTTAGACCCGGATAATCCGAAATATCGTGATGAATGGGCACGTGCTTTGCTGGGCAGTGGTCTGGTGACCGCAGCTTTTGGTGAACTGCGTCAATATGTAGGCACCCATCCCCAGTCCGCTCAAGCCCATTATCTCATGGGCAAGTTTTATGTAAGCCAACGTGCTATGGATAAAGCCTCTGATGAGCTGCAGAAAGCCTTGCAACTTGACCCAACACTAGGAGAAGCTTGGGCCTATTTGGCTTTAGCCCGTGAGACCTTGGGAGATAACACCGGGGCCTTACAAGCAGCGCAAAAGGCTGTGGCCCTTAATCCGCGAGATGGGGCCAATCGCGCTACCTTAGCCCTGCTTCTGTCCAGAGCAAATCAAGAGACAGCGGCACGCAAGCAGTTCCTTGAAGCGATCCAGTTAGCGCCACATCAAGAGGCCATACGGCAGGCCTTTGCAACATGGTTGCTTCAGCATAGTACCGGTTCTCAGGACCTACGCGAGGCGTTGGTGCAAGCGCAAGTAGCCCTTCAGCTTTCATCTCAGGATGCCGCAGCCTGGCTTGCAGAAGGGAGAGCCTACTTTCTACTGGGTAACTACCAGCAGGCGGTGGCTCCCCTTATCCGAGCCTATCAGCTTTACCCTTACGATCCGACAGCACCACTAACGTTGCGAGAGGTTTACCAAAGGCTCGGCCTACCCAAAGAAGTAGCGCAATGGCAGCATCTCTATCTTCTATGTCAAAAGGGGGCTGCTCGCTATCAACAACTTTATGATGCTTTGCGAGTGCATCCGCAATCGTCAACTCTACATCGAAAAATGGCAGAGCTTCTAGCACAGCGAGGAGACGTGGATGGATGCTTACGGAATTGGGCAGAGGCTCTGCATCTTCCCGCCGATGCACCCCAAGTGCTTATTGCTACGGCAAATAGCTTGACCGATGCTCATTTTGCTCAAAAAGCGCTTCCTCTGGCTCAACGCGCCGTGCAGATCGCTACGGCCAATCCGAGCGCGCATGAGGCCCTTGGAAATGCTTGGTTGGGTCTCAATCGGCTGCGTTCTGCCCAAATTGAGTATGATGCCACGGTCAAGTGGCATCCTCAGCGTATCAATCCCATTCGAAAGAGAATTCAAGCCTACTGGGCGTATCGAATAAAGCATCCTCTTCCGTCGGATATTTTATTCGGTGAGGCGAGAGCTCTCCTTACAAAACCAAACTTCACTTACACCGACGCCCAGAAGGCAGAATCCCTAGCACAGCAGGTCTTTCAGTCCGATCCTGAAAACAGCGCCTGCGCAGAATTCCTACTTGGACTTCAGATCAAAAACGGTCAACTCAACCAGGCTTTACAAACAGCCAAGCAACTCGTTTTTCTATTGCCGTATGATCATCGGGCGCATGCCTTGTTAGCTAGCCTTCTTGCTCGGCAAGGCTCTTCACCTGATGAACTGCGTGAAGCCCAAAAACAGCTTGAGCTTTCTGGCACTGAGCCTTCACTTTCTGCCATTCGTGCCTATGCGCGTGGGGTAATCGCTCTCAAACAGGGCGATCTGAAAACTGCTTTTCATCAACTTAGCCTTTCTGCACAACTTGCCCCGAATGCTGCCGATACATTCCGGCAACTCGCTATCGCGGCACGAGCTTTAGGTAACATGCAGGTAGCCAAGGTGGCAGAAAAACGGGTAAAAGAACTCACATCATCGGTTATTTCAAACTAAGAAGGGAGCTTCTATTAAATGAATAAACAACTCTTGCCGGTTGCAATCGCTTTTTGCGTTGTAGCCGTGCTCGTTCTCGGATTTGTAATTTATCACTTTACTGTAGGGAGCAATCGTGCTGCAGGCCCGCCTGCACAAAAGCCTAACGTTCAAAGCCTACAGCAGCAGTATTCACAGAGCTATACCCAAGGATATATGCATTCTCAGTCAGGCGGTGGGGGACAAATTCCTCCCTATGCACGTTATTATGGGCAAGGCTCGGCTGGGCACTAACTCCTTACAAAATATCTTTATAACACGCAGGGAGCTAGGACAACTTCTCGGCCAGTCCCTCCTTGCACTAGCGCTGCCAGGGTGTCAGCTGCTCTCTGCGTGTTCTCCCAAACCCAAGTCTAGAGAGCCAGGTCCGAGGTTTGTGGATGTGGCCACCCCTTCGGGGCTAGATTACCGTTGGGTTATCCCCGGCCCTCGCCCCCTCAACATCCTTCAAACCATCGGCAACGGATGCGCCTTCCTCGACTTCGATAACGATGGCAACCTCGATATCCTCCTCGTAGGCCCCACGCTCGCCCTCTTCCACA
>NZ_DATGLN010000179.1:0-2972 GCF_035294165.1 Chthonomonas sp. | reverse complement strand
CTCCACTTCGCAGAGGTCTATAAGCGGGATACCCCATTCGGCGGCCATTTCGCGTGAGCGTGAGGAGGTGGCAACGGCCCGGACGTGGAGGCCTTCCGATTTAATGCGCTCTCCGATCGCTTGAATGGCGAAAGCCGCGGTAGAGCCGGTGCCGATTCCGATGGTCATGCCGTCTTTTACGGCTTTCACCGCCTCGCGCGCAGCCACCTGTTTAGGGTCTAACAAAACTCGTTGCTCCTTTTTAGCTATCTTATGAGATTATACCTGCACCTTCGTTTCTAACGACGATGAGCTTCGCGGGTAGGGCTTGGCAGTACCTCCTATTGCGTTGACAAAAAGAGCTTTAGCCTGTTACAGGATGGACGGTTCAGGGCGTATTCGCGCTTTGAATGTCTTTGAGATGCAGTCTATTATAGGCTTTTAATTCAGGTGGTGCCCCGCAGGGATAAGTAATAATAAAATAGTCTACTGGGAAATTTGGAGGTAGACGTTTAGGCCCTCCAGCGAGCACCTCCGGCACTTGGGAAAACCATCTATAGCGACCGATATAAACTCCGTCCTTATAGACATCTACCAGCCCGCTATTTTTAATAACCATGGGAGTCCATATCCAGATAATACCTTCGCTATCATGTGGTGGTATTGTGATATAGCCAGTCAACGCTTTGGTACGGGCATATGTTTTATCATAGTACCACTGCGGATAATCCGTCATTAAACCAGCATGTCTCGTATAGCTCTCAATCAGGGCATTATAAACAACCTGTTTATCCAGGATCGGAAGATTCTTTCCGTAGATATAGCCTATAGCTCGCACGCTAAGAGAGGTTGGCCCGCTATCTACTACTCGCGTTTGTCCATTTGGCAGATAAGCTTTTACCACATAGCTCTGATCGGGTTTAAGTGTCAGCTCGATTTTCAAAGGGGAAGAGGTGGTGTTGAAGTAGGGGCCGAAGAAATAAAAACCATCTACCCGGGTATGTTTCCCCTGTTTTATTGCCTGTACGAGTAATTTTGCCAATGAGTGGGGTTTAAACTGAATGGGATCAGCTGAAGTTTCTGCATGCAGTAGCACCCAATTGCGGAAATCGTATTGTGGGGTGTGCGTCTGTTTCGAGTAGGTAGGCAATAGCCATAGAACGGCAATAAGTAATAGGACTAGTATGGATAATTTAAAGAGTTCCATCAGATCGCTGTTTCTTCTCATCATGCTCCTCCGAGTCGATAGGGGGTTCAGTACCTCTAGCGGCGGCTACCTTCTTGATGATGTGAGCTAACAATATAAAGGCGCTTTGTAGCCGTTAGTGCGCTCGCATGAGCTGAAAAAGAGCATAGGCCGACAGACAGAGCAAAAAAGTAAGGCCATAGAGGAAGTAGGTGACTTGGGTTTGCGACCAGCCGCGGGCGAGGAGAAGATGATGTAGGTGACGCTTGTCGGCGCGGGTGAGCGGGGCACGGGCAAGTACCCTTCGGGTGACGACATGCACATAGTCGAAAATGGGCACGCCGAGCACCAGAATGGGCACGAGCACGGAGACGGCAGTTGCCACTTTAAAGGCGCCCAAAATCGAGATGGCAGCCAGAGCCGTGCCGAGCACCCAAGCCCCCACCGTACCCATGATGATGCGAGCAGGATGATGGTTGTGTCGCAAAAAGCCGATGCACGCCCCTACGATGGCCGAGGCCAACAAGGCTAACGTGGGGCCGTCGTACTTTTGAAGGGTGGGGCCGTCGGAAGGATGAAGCTGAGCTGACATGAGAGCAAGCGTCGCCGCAGAGATAGCGCATACACCGGCGGCAAGGCCATCTACTCCGTCAATAGCATCTACCGTTTTCACCACCGTGAACACCCACAGAATCGTGAGAATAATGGAGGTCGCTAAGCCGATAGGATGCCAATTAATGGTGGGGTTGTAGGCGCCGTTGATGGTGGTAAAGGGGTTGGATACCCCTTCAATGCGCACACCCATAAGAAATAGAAGCAGCCCAATGACGATAAGTGCAAGCGCTTGCCACTTGGCAGGCAGGTCGTAGAGGTCATCAATAAGGCCAAAGAGAGCTGCTGCCGTAACGGCAACGAGAACGCCGAAAATAGAGAACGTCCAGTCGTGTTTGCCACTGGAAAGCTGGCGTGCGGTGATGGCGAGCACAGCTGCTACAAGGAAACCGATAAAGATAGCGATGCCTCCTGCTCGTGGCAAAGGAGCCTTGTTAATGCGTCGCGCCTCAGGATGATCTACCACGCCACGGCGAACAGCCCACTCTTTCACCTTTGGCGTAAGCCAGGTGGTGATAAGGAGGGCGATCAACGCTGCGGCGGTCATTGCCAACATAGCATTCTATTTCCTTCCTTATTTAGGCGAGCGTTGTAACGCTTGCGGAGCGGTTGACCCCTTTTTCGGGGTCGCCCCACGCGGCGGATGAAAGCGAAAATCTCCCTGTGGTATCTCCGGGTCTATCTGTTCCTGCAATATTCGATATTCGATACGTAGAATCACCTTTGTTGGTTCAGGTTGCGGGTGCCCGGGCAGACGAACTCTCAACAGCGCCGGTTCGGACACTCCTTCGAGGCGCCATATCCAGCCGGTGTGTTTATCAATATACCACTGCCAACGAACAGATACTGTTTGACGGCCTAAAGGGGAGGGAGCAGGAGGGGCAAGGGCGGAGAGGACTCGGCAGGTATGACCCTCTATTGTCTGTTCCGCCTCTTGTTTGAAATCCCGAAAAGAAGAGAGAAGGCTTGGATCGGCGAACAGATAGAGGGGGCTTGGCACGAAGTTAATCTGCGCTTTCCTATGGAGAAGGGGTAAAAGCTGCAGGAAAGTGGGGGCTGTGGGGCTGGCAAAGTACTGATTGGTGCTGGAGTTGTAGACACTCAGCGTTTTACCGTCGCTGTAAACGGCCTGATAGGCAGCCCGATTCGGTACATTGATCACCAAGCGCAGAAGGTTGGGGCGCTTGGCGGAAAG
>NZ_DATGLN010000178.1:0-9115 GCF_035294165.1 Chthonomonas sp. | reverse complement strand
GGCACCCAGGACGGGCATCCGAGGCGTGACGTGAGCGGGCCGGGTGCCTGATTTTTTCTATGGGCGACTAGCTCAGTTGGTTAGAGCGGCTGCTTTACACGCAGTAGGTCTGGGGTTCGAGTCCCTAGTCGCCCACTTTTTCTGTCTTCTGAGCTGGCTTTAAAAGCCGCTCTAATCAACTTCTGCTGTCGGGCTTATCGCCTTCAAAGTCTCCGATGATGCCGACGTGAGAACAACTGATTAGCTAGAACGGCTGTCTACTTTCTGTTGCTCACTGGCTACTCGTTTCACTATCCGTCGATACTTCTTGAGAAGAGGGTTTGTGCTCGTTTCGAGGTCTAGCACAAAGCGTAACAGGTCGTCTTCTTCGGCGGTGGGTGTCGTCTGCTTAAATCCTAGATCTTTCATTAGCTTGATGCCGTGCCTGGTCCGGCTGGTGCCGTAGAGGCGCTTGATAATAACTCCTCTCCTAGCGAAGTTTTCTAAGACTTCAATACCCCCGTTGATTAACCTGGCTCCGTATAAGGTGCTTTTCTTTGCATCCTGTTTGACGGCGATGATTAAAAACACCTCTTCAGCCTGACCTGGATTGAATGGCATGATGTTCTCAGGCGTAAGGACTCCGGTTCTGAATCTCGCTTCTTCCATACCACCCATGATAGCTTCTATGGCTTCGTGCTTTAACGGAAACATTCCTAGATAGCCTACAACTATATCCTCCTGTTTGAGAACATAGAAGATATCGGGGTTGGCGTGGAACTGGGCTAAGCGTGTCTCGTAGTTGGGTGAACCGTGCTTGCCGAATATCTCTATGCCTAAGTCAGTTATAGCCTGTATATCCTCTTCTTGTGCCTTCTCAAAGGTTGATACATCAGTCGCATATTGGAGTATAAATAACTCCTTTGCCCGCAATATCTTATCTACATCAGATTTAAGGTAATATCCCTCTTTTGAGCCTGGGGGTGTTACCTTTTTTATTGCGCCAGTATCAACATACTTTGAATAAAATGTTGAGTTAGCTATGTCTAGCTTCTTCATGACTTCGGATGCTGTGTAAAAGCCTGGGGGTGCTTTTGTTCTTTTTGCCACTCCTGTCCTCCTTGTAAAAAAGTCGGTTGCTTACTTAGAGAGATTGTATCACTTTGTAAAGTTTTGTGCAAATTGGAGGCTTTGGAGGTTGACAACCCTTGCCCGAATATGCTACTATTGCTTTGTAGTCATTGGAGTCTTTGAAATTTAATGGCTACTTAGTAGACTATAGAACAAGCAGTTCTATGGCAAGCCATAAGGGCTTGAGTACCTTGACAACAGCCTGAAGGATTGTGGCACCGTCCGGTGGCGAGGGCTGCCGGACCACTGCGGATAGATGCGGAGGGCTGACATACCTGACATGGGGCGACTGAATGGCCGACTGCGTTCACAGTTTGGCGCAAAGATGAGGCGCTTAGTGTTTGGCACTGCCGGCGCATGCGATGGGGCAGCCAGGGGTCAAACGATGTGAGAAGGCGCTAGATGAGGTTTCCCCGTGTCCCTGCTGCTGTCTGGGGAGGTCGAGCAGGCACAAGCAGGTTGGGATTATTTTTCTTTCTTTTTTTTTTTTGCTGGTGGTGGTGAGTGAGGGATGTTTGCAAGGGTCTTGGCAGTGTGAGCAGGTATGAAGGGGGTGATTGCTATGTAATCGCTTTTCTGGGGCCTTTAATAACTGAATAGGGATGCTGCGGCAGGAGTCTGGCGAGGTGTGGAAGTAGCTTTGTTCTGGGGTCTGGGCTGTGTGGGCTTGGTGGGTGGAAGGGAATTTTTTTTTTGTTGAGCAGCGTGGCAAGTGTGGAGTTGGTTGGTGGTGGTCTTTCGAGGGGGGTTGGCAGTGTGTGATGTGATGGTTCTTTCTGGCGTTCTCGGTGTTGTTTTGTTTGCGAGCAGAAGAGGAGTGCTCGTGTGTTGTGTGCGCTTGAGCGTCTGTATCGGGGCTGTCCGGTGATGGGTGCGTAGGTGCTTGAGATTCTGGATTAGGTTTGGTGATCGTCAATATGGCCTCTGCTGCTTAGGGGGTGCGGTTGCTCAAGGGGGTATAGAGATGGCTCCATCAGAGATAGATGTGGAGCGTTTTGCGGCCTGGTTGTGTGAACGGGAGGATGAGGTGGTTGGTTATCCTGGGACGTGTTATCGGTCCCCTCTGGCGTTGTGGCTCTCGCATGAGACGGGGCATGTTTATGGCGTTGATGAGGGGCGCTACGGACGCGCTTCCCAGGAGTTTTGTTTTTGGCGACCTTTGCCGCGCTGGGCGCAAGCGTTTGCGGCCTGGATGGATACGTGCTCGGTGATGACGTATGCGCTGACCGGTGCTGAGGCGTTCTGGATGTTGGCACGGGTGGAGGCAGTGGTGCAAGGGATTGTGCTACAGATGGGGAGGAACTGTCGATGAGTTGGGCGCGGCGTCAGGATATCAGAGAACGTGAAGCACGCGAGGAAGGGCGGCGAGTGCGGGGCAAGGGATCGGGTGTGGTGTGCGTGGATTGTGGCAAGCCTTTGCGGCAAACGCATGAGGTGGCTTGCTATGGGTTGCGCTGTCGCTTGTGTTGGCTGGCGTTTACGGATGTGTGCTTCTGTCAGGAGTAGTGTGGCGAGGTGTGGTGATGGCAAGGCAGAAGCGCAAGGTGTCGGGATCGGTCTGGTACTGTTCCCATGCGAAGGTAGCGCTTGTTGATGGTTGGGCGGTCTGTGTGCGGCGTTGCGGGTTTGTTGGGGTGTGTTGGCACTGCCATCCAGAGCAGCGGGATCGGGTACCAAGTTGGCCGTGTGGTTGGTTTTGGGAAGAGCAGCAGGCGGCAGTTGCGGTGGCCGAAGAAGAGGTCAAGGTGTATGGAGGAGCAGTTGATTGGCGCGATAAGCTCCGCGCTCGAACAGGGGGAACTGGATCAGGTGGCGTACCTCCTGGCGATAGGAGTGGAGGAGGCGCAGATGCAGGGTGATGGGGAGATGGTGGCGCTTCTCAATGATCTGTTGCTGATGACGCAGCAGACGCCGGGGGTCTGGATCGAGCTATGGCGTGAGGCGCTGGTGGAGGTGGATGCATGAGCGAGCGTGGCAAGGGGCGCGGCGCGAACTTCGAGCGCTGTAACCATGATGTGGAGCATCAGCGCATGGCGGGGCTAGCGAGCTTTGTTTCCTTTAGCGCGCACTGGCGAGCCTGGCAAGGGCTGCCACTGCTGCATCCCTCAGATGTGGTCTACCTGACGCCGGGGGACTTTCACGGACCTGGGGGCAGGCCCCTTCCTCCGGCGAAACAACGGCGGCTCTTTCGAGAGTATGTGGCAGCAGCAGCGTGTTTGGAGCTTCCGCCTGTGCGAGCGGCGGCGCTGGCATCGTGGCAGGGGAGACGGATGCCGATGGGGGATCGGCGTTCGGCTGATCTGGCTTTTGTGCGGTTGTTGCGTCGGGGAGGGGCTTCATGATGGCAAGCCATACGCATACAGATGTGTGCTTGTGGTTGTGGGAGGATAGCCCGTATTCCTGCTCGTTCAGGGTGTCCAGGGCAATATGCTACAGACGTTTGCCGCGTTCGTGTAAATCGCGCAAAAGGGCACATGTTACGAAATTCGTAACGGATGTTGCAGGAGACTGACTCTGTTTCCACGCGATTTGCCGGATAGCCAGTAAAAATAGCGCTCTGGCCTATTTGCGGTAGGCCAGAGCGAGAAAGGAACGAGAGCATGAAACAGTTTTTGGTAAAAGGCGACCTGAGTACAGCGGAAAAGTTCATTCGTTTCCTCTACGATATTGTGGAGGGCCTACCGCTTTCACTTTTCTCCAATTGGGAATACGACAGCGATAGGGGCGAGCTTACCATCACGGCACCGGATGATGAGGTTCCCTTCTGGGAACAGGCCAGCGAACGATCAGGGATTGCGCTTTACCGCGACGGCGAGCGCCCCCTGGACGAAAGGAACGAGCAATGACTGTTGAAACTCTCTGTGGCTACTGTCATCGCTACTTTGAGCGGGTACGCTCGCCAAAAGGCGGTGGACGCGCGGCGCGGTACTGTAGCCCACGCTGCAAACAGGCGGCCTATCGGGACCGGCTAATATGGGCAAAGATATGATCTCGTTACGATTGCTCCGGCGATCAGGTAGTTGCCGGGGAAGAGAATAGTGGGGAGTGAAGACGTGTCAATTGTGCGTTTTAGTTACGAATTCCGCGATGAACTAGACGCTATCGTAAGCCGTAAGGGCTTGAGAAAGGAAGGATGCTGATGCAAAATGTCGTGTTTCAGGTGCAAGGAGATCATTTGCTCATTGATGTGGACTTGAGCCGGGAGTTTGGAGTGTCGGCCAGCGGCAAATCGATCATTATTGCCACGACGGGTGGCAATGTGGCGGTGCCGGGCTTTGAAGAGGTTAAGGTGGGGTTGAATTTCTATCGTCCGCAGCAGTCTGGCCGGGGTGCGCGCCGGATGAATGGCTCCTATTAGTCGGAAGTGATTGGAGAAAGCGAGGGCATGATGCAAGAAGAGATGCGACAAGGGCCGGTAGTTCTTTCCGAGCAGCGCTATGTGCGCTATGTGCAGCTTGAGGCGGTCTATCAGGATGATAGCGAGTATTATGCTGCGGTCAAGCGTGTAGAAGCTGCCTATGATGCGGGACTGACGGTCATTTATGTGCTCAACAGCGATGAGATGCCCGTCAAGTGCACTTTGACGGCTGAGGTGATGGATCGGCTGGTCGCCGGGCGGCTACGCTACCTCGTCGATCATGGCATGGCGGTGCGCAACCCCCTGCTTGAAGAGGCTTTTACCGCCTATGTACAGGCGTGTGAGGGGCAGGCGACATGTCAAGATGAGCCGTCACAGGACGCGCTTGTGGAGCTTGATAACTTCCTCTTTTAGTGGCGTCTGGATCGAGCGTGATCGATGGTCTGTTCGTGGTGGTGTGATGCGGATAGGCGCGGTTGTCCAGGGATGGACACAGGGAGGTGTCTATGGGATTGTTTGGTTGGGGGAAACACAAGGAGTTGGAAGAGGTGGAAGAGGTGGAGCCGTGGGAAGGGGTGGGTATGAGCCAGGGGCAGGTGTGGGGGACGGACTGTGCCTGGTGTCTGGCCGAACAGGGGCTTGAGCTGGGCAATGGGTCACATGGCATTTGTGACTATCATAGCGCGCAGTTCTGGCAAGCCTACCAGGATCGGCGCGCGCGCCAGTAGTGCCTGGGTGCGCTGGCATTTTAGGTGCTTCGTGGGGGAGCTTTCCAGATGAGATGATGACGGTGTGAGTTGGCTGATTATGCCTGTTTAGGAGGTGTGGCTATGTTATTGAATGCGGATGTGATTAGCGGCGAAGTGCGTGAAACGACCTTTTTCGATCAGGGGACCGGCGCGCCTAAGCCGCAATGGGTGGTCAACATGACGGTGCTGGATGTGGATACGGACGAAAAGTACGATGTGCAGATTACCGAGGGCTTTCCGCTCCTGGAAGAACTGAAAGAGCGTAAGCGCCAG
This sequence comes from Chthonomonas sp., assembly GCF_035294165.1. Classification (GTDB taxonomy): domain Bacteria; phylum Armatimonadota; class Chthonomonadetes; order Chthonomonadales; family Chthonomonadaceae; genus Chthonomonas. Next base: position 3,625 of record NZ_DATGLN010000178.1, on the reverse strand, counting down.
GGCGAGCACGTTGATGTGCTGCGTGATCTGGCAAGCCAGCTTGAGGCGCAGCTCCCGCCGCGCCATACGCCGATGCAGTTGCAGGTCTTGAAGCTGCGGGGCAAGCAGGTGGCCTTTCTTAAGCTGGTGTGTCGCGTTGTGGCCGTTGGGGCCACGGTCTAGTTTCTGAAAGGGGGTGAGTGATGGGATGGTTTCAGCGTCTTCGGGGAACGCAGTCGCAGGGAGCGCAGCCGAAACGGCTTCCCGTGATGCAGTCGCAGGTGTGGGCGCTCAAGGCGGAAAACGCCTTTTTTCATCTCATTTCCTGGGGCTTTTCCGGGGTTTCGGCCTTTGCCATCTGGCAAATTTTCGTTTCCCGGCATGCGGGCGATCTGGGACGCATGATCGAGGGGGCGGTGATCGCCTTCTGCTTCGGTGTAGCGGGCTACTTCCTCAGCCGCAACATTGCCTTTCGCTGGATGTCTGGGGAGATGGTTTTTGCCTACATTCCGGTGTGCCTGGTGGTCGAGGTGGTTGAGATCTACTGCAACTATGTGGTGGGGGTTTCCTACCTCGATCTTTCCGATTTTTTTCAGACCATACCGCTCGATCAGCATGCGCTTTTGCTCACGATTGGGCGCATTGTGGTCTCCAGCATTCCGGCGATGACCTTATTCCTGGCAGTGGCCCAGATGGATTTAGAGCGGCGCAAGCTCCAGGCGATGCAGCAGCAGCCGAAACAGCCTTCGCCTTCGACCTATGGGGTTGCGTCGTATCACAACGGGTATCAGGCGCAGCAGCAACCAGTGCGGGGGCAACAGCCGGGGGGAAACCCTTCGGTACAGGGGGTATATCAGGCACCCCCGGTTCTGTCACAGAATGGGGCAGCTTCGGCGCAGGGAGGTCGAGCGGTGCGGTAAGCCTGGTAGTCGATCCGGTGACGGGGGCGCTGGTAGTGTGTGGGGGCAAGCGGTTGAGCCGGTATGAGGCGGCTCTGGTGCGCCAGGCGCAGGCGCAGGGGGTGATGGTCGTGTTTGCCACTCGGCATCAGTGGCGACATTTTCAGCGCTCCCCGTAAGGTGTGGTGGTGATGGGTGTGGATTGATGGATGTGGTGGCATGCAGAGGACAGGTAGATGATCGGTGTGGATCGGTTCTCTGCATGCCTTTTTTGTCTCTGAAAGGGAGGTGGCTTATGGCCTCAAGCGGGTATCATGAGCGGATTGATTATGAATGGATCAAGCAGACGGCCAAAGCGCAGGGTGTTTCGGTGAATGAGTACATTGTGCTGGCTCCGCAGAATGATCCGTTCTATACCGGCACGCCCAGTGATCGGGCGTTGGGGGAATGGTTTGCCCAGGTGTGGTATCGGATGGGAGAGAGCCGGGCGCATCTGCGTCGCGTGCATTACTACCTGGTCTCGCTTGGTTCCGTGGTGTTTCCCAATGGCAAGCCGTATGAGAACACAGTGGAGTGCTGGGACACGCTGAACATTGCTTCGAAGGCGGCGCGCTACCTGCGGCTGGTTGACCCTGGGGCCTTCAATGATCGGCGTACCCCTGAAGTGCTGATCTATGCCTCGGATCGGCGTTCTGAACGGCCTTCGGTTGGTGTCTATAGCCCGACCTACAGTTTGGGCATGCGTTTGCCTGATTTTCCCCATTTACCGCAGTATACCGTCGATGGCTATGTGCCGGTGCAGCCGTATCACCTGGAGGTCTGGTGTGAGAAATCAACGATGAATGATGTGCTCGCACCGCTCTGTGAGCGCTATGGGGCCAACCTGCAAACGGGTATGGGAGAGATGAGTATCACGGCAACGCTCGCGCTGGTCTATCGCTTACAGCAGGCGGGCAAGCCGTCGCGCATTCTCTATGTATCGGATTTTGACCCGGCGGGTCAGTCGATGCCGGTAGCGGTCTCGCGCAAGATCGAGTACTTTGTGCGGACGCTCTCGCTTGATCTGGATATTCGGCTCTTTCCGGTGGTGCTCACGCTCGATCAGGTGCAAGCCTATCAGCTTCCGCGTACCCCGATCAAGGAGTCGGAGCGGCGGCGCGTAGGTTTCGAGCAGCGTCATGGCGAGGGGGCTGTGGAGTTGGATGCATTGGAGGCGCTCTATCCGGGGCAACTGGAACAGATTTTGAGCGGCTACCTGGATTGCTACTATGATTGGACGCTTCCAGAGCGGGTGTCCGAGCAGCGTCGGGCGTTGGAGCAAGCGTTGGAGGGACAGTGGCAGGCGGTCATGGAGAGCTATCGTGAAGAGGTCGAGGCGTTGCGCGAAGAGTATACGCGTATCAAAGAGGAGTTTGAGCCGCGTATGCAGGTGATGAGCAATCAATTGCGCAACTTGTGGCAAGCCGTAAAGATGGACCTGGAGGCCAGTCGTCCTTCTCCGTCGGATTATCCGGTGCCCCTGCCCTATGCTGGGGAGGAAATTGGCGCGGGTCTTTATGAGAGTGCGCGTGATTACTTTACCCAGGTTGAGGTGTACAAGCAGTTTCAGGGCCGGATGTAGTGGTGCCGGGGACGAGTTGGTGTGTCTGGCTCGTCCCTGGGCTGGTGCTAAGAGGGGGGGTGCTGATGGAGCAGGTGTGTTGTGCGGTGTGCGAAGAAGTACGGCCAGGGCGGCTCTCGTCTTGTATGGGGTGTGAACGTCTGGTGTGTGAGGCTTGCCTTCATCGCTTTCGAGGGGTGCCGGTGCCGTTTTGTGGTGTTGTGCTGCATGTTGAGGTGCGTCTTTGTCGGGCTTGCTGGCATGAGATAGCGGCCTGGAGTGAGACGGCGAGTTGCCGGGCTGGTTGAAAAGGAGGGCTTTATGGATGGGGAAAAGAAGTTTGTGCTGGTGGTGATCGCGTTGGTGGTGCTGTGTCTGACGGTGCTCTATTCCTTTCTGTTCCTGTCGTTGTGGCCGTATCGGCAGTGGATTGGCCTGAGTCTGTTGGTGCTGCTGGCGTTAGGGGTGGGCGTATGGCTGCGTGGGCGGCTGGTCGAACAGGATGTGCGTCTGGTGCGCTATCGGCATCAGGAAGAGACGCCGTTGGATGCGTATGGGGAGCCGTATTACTGGCATGAAGGGATGCAGGTGAACCCGCATCGGATGCAGCAGGCTCCGGCGCCGATGCAGGATCAGTATGCGGGTTATCAGTCCGATGAGCCGTGGCGGTATCGCTAGCGTGAGAGGGGGTGAGGCGTATGCATTGGGATGCGTTGTGGTTCATGGCTGCGCTGTTGGCGATGGTTGTGTGCGTCTGTGAACTGGTCTGGATTGGCTTGTTGCACCAACGGGTGCAGGAGTTAGAGCAAGAGCTAAATGCACAGCGGCCGGGCCAGTCGTGGGACGCTGAGTTGGCTGGTAGTCAGGATGATCGGGTGTGGCGGTAGGAGGTGGGGAATGTCGTTGGAGTATCGACGGGGTGATCTATTCAGTGCGCAAGGGGCGACGCTAGTTATTCCGGCTAACCGGAATTCTGAGGGGAAACACTTGTTAGGGAAGGAGTCCGAAGAGGATGAAATGTGCAATAGTTGACTGTCCCAATCCTGCAAAACTTTCTGATACAGGACGCCCTGGCAGATATTGTTCAGAGGCATGTAAGCAAAAAGCGTACCGTGTCAGACAAAAAAGCGTTACGAAACTCAACGGA
>NZ_DATGLN010000177.1:0-9836 GCF_035294165.1 Chthonomonas sp. | reverse complement strand
GGCGGTGGTGGTTGTGCCAAATCAGCACTCCTCTCTATAAACTGTTGAAACCTTAGAAATAGGGCAACCATGCTGGGGGTAACCTCAAGAGTTACCCCTCAAGGCCGACGCCCTCCCCTCAGCGGCCTGCGTCGTTTTCTTAATCGCCCTATCTCTCTGGCCGCTCCATTGCTGTCTGCTTCTACAGCCCCCACCCCCCCGCCCCTCCCCCTAATCAGGGAGAGGGGAGACCAGCAAGCCAACTAGTGGTTTCCTTTGGTTAGCTTTCCTTCGGGAACTAGCCACACCCGCCCCCTTTCTCCCAAATCGGGGGAAAGGACGGGATAGGGGGCGAACAAGATAGGCTTGCTCCGTTAATTGCCTCTAGAACCGTGAGATTGACAACCCTACCCCTACCTCCGCAGAGCTGATGGGGATTGAAACTCAAGATTTCTCGCCTTCGGCTCGAAATGACAGTCGTATCATCCGCTCTTCAAGGCCTTCCCCTACAAGCCCCCACCCCCACTCCCCTCTCCCAAATTGGGGGAGGGGAGACCAGCAAGTTTATCGGCAGGTTTTTATGATAAGCTCCCCTTTGGAAACTTAACACAACCGCCCCCTTTCTCCCTAATAGGGGGAAAGGCCGGGATAGGGGGCGAATAAGATAAGCTCACTCTACTAAATGGCTCTAGAACCGCGAGATTGGCAGTCTCACCCCCCATCTACGCGGAGCTGATGGGAATTGAAACTCAAGATTTCTCGCCTTCGGCTCGAAATGACAGGTGTCTATCTCACCGGCTCTTCAAGGCCGACCCCCTTCCCCAAATTTGCAGAGGGGCACCTCGCGGTGTGCAACTCAGCGGCCTGTGTCGTTTCCTTCATCGCCCATCTCACGGGCCGCTGCTTTGCCAAGGCCGACGCCCTTCCCCTCATCTGCTAAGACCGCAGCGTTGCTGTCTGCAAGACGAAAGGATGGGATAGGGGGCGAGCAAAGGCGGCTTGCTTTGACAATTCGCTCTAGAACCGTGAGATCGGCAGTCTCTACAGCCCTACCCCCGCAGTAAGGATTGAAACTAGATCGGCCTTGCCGCGTTGTAGTAAACGTTGGCGTTGGCGGCTGAACCTAAGCTTACGCTTTTCTGCATGGTGGCCTGTACCGCCGTCTTCACGCCGTCAATATAGAGGTTTATCTGCGGTGCCGGCTGAAAAAACTGGGTCGCTAACCGGTAGGAAGCGGCGGGCAAAGGCCCTAAAGAACCCACAGGCCCCAATGTATGAAAGTAGTGATAACGATAGGCCAGATAGTCGAACCCGCCGGGGCCAAACTGCTGCGCCAAATTTTGCGATGCAACCGGCGGAAGATGCGAATGGTGGAACAGACCGCCTAAAATATCGAGCCCGGCCCCTACCAACGCCCCTACGGGGCCGCCTACCTCGTAACCGGTAAGCGCCCCCTGCAAAACCCCGCCTAAAGTGATCCCATGCTGCTCGCCCTGCTGAAAAACGCCGTAGGCCGCAAAAGCCGTTTGCAACGTGCTGCGAACTTGCAGGCTCGTGTGCGCACCAAGTGCCTGCAGCAAGGGGCGAAGGGAGACGGGCGACCTATGCGCCAATCGGTTCGTCCTTACCCCTCGCCCGTACCGATGAATGGCCTGTTGCCACACTCTGCCCTCAGGGCCAATATGCTGCCCCCTAGATGCAAACCCCTCCGGAATAAGGAGGGCGGAAGGCTCAGTTCCGTCCCCTATAAGTCGTCTCCATTGCATGACGCCACTCCTCATAAAAACGATAGACAAAATGGGGAGGTTCTTGCTCTAAACGCCGCAATAGGAGGGCGCGCCAGGCCGCCGCGGCCGGCCCTTGCCCCTCCATCACGGCCTTCACCCGCGCCCCCCAATCCTTTGCGGCCGTAAGCCACCATGGCTCCTCCAAATCGATCTCCCATCGCGCCGCCGCCATCCCCTCCAGCCCGTAGGTCCTTAGCAGGGCGGCGGCGATGTAGGGACCTCCGGCTCACGCACCGTGTCCAACGATAGATAGCCCTCTATCAAGGCGTTGAGATCGGCGTCCTCCAGGTCGGCTACCGCCTCGGCGCTCTCATAGCAGCGCCGCTTCGGGTCTTCGACCACCCGCGCCGACCATGCCAACGCCTCCAACAGAAAGCGAGTCGCAAAGGCCTCTCGATAGGTATGCTCCCGCCACCGATTACAGCAAGCCGCCACCTGCTCGGCAACGCTTAGGCCGGCTATGCGCGTCTGCTCCACCAGCAAACATTCCCTCAGCCACTCGCCACGCCTTAGTTCGCCCTGCTCTTGCCATGCCTTTACGCGCAGAGCAAAGGCCATTTCCGTCTCCTCCGCTTGGCGTTGCAGCGGAGGCAGCTGGGGGCAACTTATTTCAGCCTCTTGCCGAAGCATCTCCTCATAGGCTCTTAGCAGGTAGGCGCGTCGTTCCTCTTCCGGCATCTGTTCAAACTGGGCTTGTAGAACGGAGGCATTCGGTTGATCAACTCCCCACGGCAAAAGCTGTTGGGCAGCGTAGAGATCGGCTTGAAACCGCGCCTCATAACGCTGAAACGCATTCAGCGGCCGCAAAACCAGGCGCTCACCGTTGGGCAGAACCACCTCCTGTAGCGTTTTATAGGGGATAGACATAGGGCAATACCTCCTCTACGGAATATGAGGACACGCATAATCAATCCTTAAGAATTTTCTTACAAAGCCGAAGATAAACGGTGAGTTTTCGATACGCCGTCCTAAGTCTGTGCTTAACTGCAAATAATCTTTTTATCTTATTCTTAGCGTAGGATTGGGAGGATACATTCATGAATTCGATGGGCGCCCCGGTTCGGCATGTGGTGGGGCACGGCGCTGTCGTGCCCGTGCTTTCCGACGAGGAAGCTCCTCGTCTGCGTCTGGAGTTTCTCGATGGCCTGCGTGGGCTGGCGGCCCTTTATGTGGTGGAGTACCATATCTCCCAGTTTGCCCCTTCGCCCCACGCTTCACCATGGCGTCATGCACAGCAACTCTATTGGCATTTTTTCTGCTATGGACATCAGGCGGTGGTAGTGTTCATCGTCCTTTCCGGCTATGTGCTCATGCTACCCGTTGCCCGCACCCAAGATGGCCATATGCCCAAAGGGGTATGGGACTACTTCAAACGAAGGGCACGACGCATCCTCCCGCCCTACTACGCTGCCTTGTCATTTTCTATTCTGCTCCTCGCTCTTTATCCATCCCTGCAACACCCGGCTTTAGTATCCCCTTGGGGTGTTGCGCTGCCCCCCTTCGTTCCTTTGGGCACCCTTACCCACATATTGCTGATCCATAACCTCACGCCTCACGGCTATAAAATAGACCCGCCCATGTGGAGCGTCGCATTGGAGTGGCAAATCTACTTCCTGTTTCCCTTCTTGTTTCTGCCACTGTGGCGTCGCTTTGGTCTTCTCGGCCCTGTGGTTGGGGCCTCCGTCCTCAGCTTGGGCATACTGCATCAAGGTTTGTTCCCTGTTTACGCCTGGACGGCCCCTTGGATGCTCGTAGCCTTCACCCTCGGCATGGCCGGCGCTGCCGTTAACTTTTGGGAGGCCGACCCTTTCTGCCGCTCCTTGAGGGATAAGCTGCCCTGGTACAGGCTGGGTTTCATTAGTCTCTTGCTTGTGCCGATTGCTCATTTTCTTACCGATCATCGTTTCTTTCGCTCGGCACGCGATGGGGACTGGCTAACCAATATCTTAATGGCCTTGGCTGCGATGTGTTTTATCGTCGGAAGCACACGCTTTCTGCAAAAGGAGCATCGTTTGAACCGTCTGTTTCGTTGGCTTGATGCACCCCCAACCGTTAAGTTAGGGACTTTTTCCTACAGCCTCTATTTAGTGCACTATCCGATTCTGGGGGCGCTTTTTTGGGGTTATTTTGGGCTATCTCACTCTCAAAGAGCGGCTTGGATTGTTGTGTTTTGCAGTGTACCGGTGATAGTGGGGGTAGCCTACCTTTTCCATCTTGTTTTCGAGCGCCCGTTTATGCCGACGCACCTGCGCAAGGGGCAGGCAAGGTCATTGGAGAAGATGGCGACCTCTACCGATGCCGCAACACCCGCTCCACATGAACCTGCATTGCACGTCCCTCCTAAACAGGAGAGCTAGGCGCTCACCCAACCGATGCCGCTAAGCTGTGGGGAGGAGCCGCTGCTGCCAGAACCGCTCACAAGTTGTCCGCCTAAACCGGCTGCATTCACGGTGTTTACCAAGGTCACTTTAGCGGTGTACCCCAACACCGGGTCACGCAAAGCCACAAAGTCGGCATCTATGGCTAACATTCCCTCGGTTAAAGGGAGCGGAGCCCTCACAAGCCTTAAATTGGGTAGATGAACCTCCATATGGTAGCCTAAGCCCGTGCTGCCGATGCCAACGCCGGTAACCGCGAAATTTAAGCCCACCTGACGTGCGGCCAAAGCCGCTTCGGGCAAATCCATGCCCTTGTACAGGCAGACAAGCCGACCGGAACAGAGAAACCGATTCACCACGGCCGCCCCAGGATCGTAGCCGCTGCCGGCCACCAGCACGCTCTGAATCTCTCTTTCAAAGAGAATGCGGCTCCCTTCCAATAGGTCAACCGCTATCGGGTTGCCATCCACCTGCAGCCATGCAGAGGCAAACCCGGCCTGGGTTCCATGAGCGATTTCGGCGAACACAAAAGGGCCGCCTCCGTTGGCGCTTACATCCACAAAGCTCGGTGGTGGCGGCGTGCGTACCACGGTGAGGCTGCCGTTGCCACCCATAGCCGGAGGCAAAAGCGTGGGAGTGGCCCCGAAAAAGTAGTCTACAACATGCCCGTTGCCGTCCGGATAGCGGTTGGGTAGCTGCCGATGGGCTAAAAGGGCTACTTCGGCGGTAAAGAGGCGTGCCAACTGCAGCTCTAACTTCTGCACCAAAACCCCCGTCGAAAGTCGCGCCCACGTGCCGTCGCCGATGTCCTCCTCCACGCTGAACGAGGGTATCTGTCGGCCTGGAAGGAACTGATGCTGATAGACGGCAGGGTTGGTGCCGGAAGCTGCCTGCTGCGTGGAGGCGATGTCGCGCCCAAATACTCCTAGCAGAGGATAGAACAGGTTTTCTGGGTCGGCGTAGAAACGAAAGGCTCCCTGATACTTCCTTCCCACCATGGGCGCCCTCAGCAGTTGGACATCGCCCTCGATTTCCGCGCCCAGGTTCAGCTCAGGCTCGCCGGCAAACCCGCCGCCCGGCTCTACTATCATATAACGCAAGGGGTTCGTTCCTGCAATGCCCACCGTGGCCGGGTTGGTGCCGGAAAGCGGTGGTTGACAAAACTGGCTTTCGATGGCCAATCCCACTGCACTGGTAATACCTGTGTATGCCAAAGGTTGTTCTCCTTATCTCGCGAATCGTGGCAGCGCCTCGGTTGGGATGGCGAGGCATACCACAACAGAGCACAACGGGGCTTTATGGCGTTACACCGCCCATACGTAGAGAAAGCGGCACGGAAGCTGAACGCCGGCAGTCACCGTAACCGCGTTCGCCATCCCCTGCCGATTTAGCCAGGCATGCGCTTCTCCAATAGCCGCTTGCGACAGGCCGGTTCGCAGCTCATACCAGTAGCCGCTCTCCACCACATGGCTTGCCAACACCAGGCGCACATTGCTGCAAAGCTGGTCACGCTGTGCCCTTGCCTGCCCCTCCGTGGCTGCTTGCGCCACGATCACCAAAGGAACGACAAGGCGTCGGAACTCCACCAGTCCCCCCGCCAAGGCCGAAGCCTCTAACGTGTCCTCATATTCCAAGGCGCGTAGGCCGATATAGATCGCCGGCCGGTGCCCGCCTCCCGATGGTTCATAACTCCCATCGTAGATGTTCACCCGGCCGCTCTGTGCCGGCAGGCCCCGATCGGGCCGTGTGGTTCCGGCCCACCCCGGCGCATAGATCGTGCCTCCTGCAAAAACACGTGGATCGGCCTGTAACAGGTCTAGCAGATGACTTATAATGAGTTCGTTCATAGAAAATGTGCCAACAGTATCCGCTCCCCTTTGGGATGCGGAGACAACGCCCTTTCCTTTCTTTTGTGTGAAGGAGTGGTATAGCCTACCCCTATCCCTCCCCCTCAGCGACCTGTTTTATTCTCTTAATCGCCTATCTCTCTGGCCGCTGCATTGCTGTCTGCAAGACGGAAAGGACGGGATAGGGGGCGAACAGGATAAGCTCATTCTGCTAACTGGCTCTAGCACCAAGCAATTGCCAGCCTCCGCAGCCCCACCCCTTATCCCTCAAGACCGACCCCCCACCTCCACAGAATTGGTGGGAATTGAAACTTAAGATTTCTCGCCTTTGGCTCGAAATGACAGTCGTATCATCGGCTCTTCAAGGCCAACGGTGCTGCGCACTGCGCCTTTCTCAAGGCCGACGCCCTTCCCCTCAGTGAGGATTGAAACTATTCCGACAGAGCGATGCCGAGGACATTGACCACTACCGGCACGCCGGCGAGGTCCGACACGTCTACCCAGCGCACCACGATGCGTAACCCGGTAGCCACATTGGCCACCTCGTCGCCCACGTGCACCTGCCCCCAAAGGTCTCCGGCCAGCTTCACCTCATAAACGGCCTGCTGCGCCACCAGATCGCCCATCAGCATCTGAAGGCGATTAGGTTCGGCTCGCGCCCACAGGCCGTTGCCAACCGCGCTCCCGTTTATCGTTGTGGGGCTGCCCTGGAGCGCCAACAACTGGGCCACAAGTCGCGCTTCGGCCGTTGCGTCCATCGCCTACTCCTCATAATCGGCAGCGTAGTCCTCCGGCGGCGTTCCTACCTGCCATGAATCGGTTAAAAGCCGAATCACACCGCTTGCCAGCGTCTCTAAGGCCCCCTGGCTCTGTGCGTTGCGCGTGGGGCCGCTCACCACAAACGGTTTGTAAGAGGCGGCCGCACTTTGATACAGCGTGTGAATGGGGCCTACGTGTCCGAGCGCTATTAAGGCCTCCTCAAGCCACTGCTGTTCAAGCGGCTTTTGCTCCTCCGCTTGCCCATTGGCAAACTGGAAACCGTTCTGCCCCAACTGCACGCGGTCAATCTCCCCTATGGGAACGCTCTTGGCGCGACAGGCCCTTAGCCTCAGAGCGGTTAACAGGCCTACAGCGCGGTCAAAACGGTCTTGATCAAGCCCTGCCAAGCCGCCGTATCCGCCGGCCATCTGCAACGGCACAAACCGATCTACAAGACTGGTAACCGTAAACGAGACCTCCGCATCCAGATCGGCCTCAGGTAAAACGAGGCTCGTTTCATTCAACCGTCGGCGAATGAGGTCACCCACGTTGGTGTAGGCCGCAAACAGACGTTGGTAGCGGTTCAGCACCTGCCCATCCCCCAAATGGATTTGCCAAACCAGCGCATATTCCCCAGGTAAGGAGGCCGTTACTTGGGTAGAGAAGGTAACGCTCGTGGCGGCAACCGTCGGCGTCCAGCTCACACTCAACCCGCTCTGTTGGCTCCCATCTGGCCTCACCAAGTTCGCCGTAGCGCCTATCACTGTCTCTGCTGCAGGAAAGCTCTCCACGCGACTTATTGTTTGCGTATCGCCTATTAAGAGCACGCTACACCTCCAATGCCAAGCCCAAACGGGCGAGAGATTCTCCGCCCCACGAAGATGGGACGTTTTTTTGAATACAGCCGAAGAGATACGGCTTTGGCATATAGCCGCACAGATAGCATGAGAAATACATCTACTGTTCTCCAATCCGCTTAGAATAGCGCATAATAATAAGGTAAGCTTACAATTTTTTTGAAAAAACTGATTTTTCTAATAATTTTGATATTTACTTGACAACACTCGATTTGTGTGTTAGAATTCCAAACAAGGAGCACATCCTATGAAAAACTTCTTCTTTGTGCTCGTCTTTCTGGACGACATAAACCTAATACTCGGATGGAAGCAGTCTATTGGACCTGATAGACTTGCACCACCGCATATTGCGCCAATACATCCACTTCCCCCTATACCAGACACAAAAGAGCATCCCTATCATCCAACCCAAGTTTCGCCGTACAAGAACTATTTCTCAACAAGGAACGCCTACTATCCTGGCTTCGTCCTCGGCTATGCAGAACCGTTACGAGATTATATGCCGCGTAGCCTCTATCCAGCCTGTTTTCTTTTGGAGAGGGGATGTCTAGCCCAGGCAGCTCCGCTCTTTAAACGGGCTATTGCGGCTGATCCACAAAACCCTGCGCTGTATCTTGCCTATCTGCAAGCCGCGCCTTCCGAATGGTCTTCTCTCCTCCCAAAATATGAAAATGACGCTGCTCAATACCCGTCAGCTGTCAATGAGTTTAAGCTCGGCGTGCTTCTACTCTTTATCCATCATAATTGGGAAGTCGCAAGCTATGGAGGGCCGGAAGCTGCTGCCTACAGAGCAGCGGCAAGACGACATCTCTCCAAAGCGTTTATTATGGCAGGACCTGCTTATGAAAAACCCCTTGATTGTCTCATAGCCACCTACTGCATGCAAATGGAAGTGCAGTTCGATTTAGGTGGCCTGGAAGACCCTAATGGGAAAGCGGCTCCGTATGGTAAAAACTTAGAGATGCTTCTTCACCGTGCCCTAGGAGATAAGCTCTTTGCGTACTACCTGCTAGCGAAGAAAAATAAATTTTACGCCTCGCCACCTTCACTGGCTCGGCTAGATGATGCGCATCTCAAACTGGCTTACGAAGCGGTTTACCATTTATCTGCAGTCAACAGCATCGGTTGGAATCCAAAGCTCAAAATGAGCCCAGCGTTTAGCTTTTACTCAGGATGGCATGACCAGATCAAACAAACATTGGAGGCTAGATCGTCTCACTGAAAAGTTTGAATGCGCGTGTAAAAGACTAAGTGAAGGGAGCTGGATCATGTTTGATAATGGAATGCCTGCTCGGCCGTTCGCGTTGTTCACAACTCTAGGGTTTCTCATGCTTTGCGCTTTGGGGCTTGCCGGGTGTAAACAACAGGTTAATCCCGACCATTTGCCGCCCTTGCATCTGTATCACTACATAATACTCCCCTTTCAAGAGTCCAAAGACCATCCCTACAAACCCACTAACTACTCTCAGATCACGGTATCCGATAATATTGATTTCTCTCCGGGTTTTCTCGATAAAGGCGGTATAGTTGATCAGATGCCCATTCGCGACTATGTGTCCCCTTCGCTTCGACCTGCCTGTCTCCTCCTGGAACGCGGCTACCTCAGCCAAGCAGCCCCCGCCTTTGAGCAGGCCATCAGCAAAGGCACCACCAATCCGGCACTCTATATCGCCTATATCCAGGCCTCTCCCGATAAATGGCTTACCCTCCTGCCCCAATATGAGGCCGATGTCCAAAAAGACCCCTCCGCCCTTAACGAGTTTAAGCTCGGTTACCTTCTCTATTGCATAACCCCTTTACTCCATGAGGACGTGACCGAACTCACACCTCATTCCGGGTCATTGCACGTTATTGACACTCTGGAGAATCAAGCCGCTGTAGCTGCCGCCCAAAAAGCTGCCGGAATACATCTCCATCATGCCCTCTTGAAAGCCGGGCCAGATTACGAAAAGACTGCCCACCGCATCATCGTAGATGTCTGTCTCTCGCTAGATACAAACTTATACATACGGGGAATTCGAGGTCAGATACCCCTGGCTAAAGCACAGGGGCTTGTGCCTGATTGGAAGCGTGTGCCTCCGACCGACACAATAGGGCGTCTGAACTTTCGCCCCGTGCTTTGAGGTTTACCGCCGCATTGAAATCAGCATTCGCCTCAAAGCCACACTGTTGACAGTGGAACTGGCTCTGGCTTTTGCGGTTCTCTCTCGCGCAATGTCCGCATACAGA
>NZ_DATGLN010000176.1:0-8764 GCF_035294165.1 Chthonomonas sp. | reverse complement strand
TTACTGACCTGTATTGCACCAAGCTCGATGCCAAGCTCTCGAGCAATTTTTGCCGCCAACTCCGGGTTGGCGTTCCCTGTGAAAACGCGCAGGGTGTTGGTTTGCATCCGCTCTCTCCTTGCCATAGGGCCTGTAATCGCTCAGATATCGCCTCATTGGGCGATGTTCTTGTGGCGGGCCAAACAGGGCAAAGCCCTCCCGCTCTTTAGCCTGGTCTGCTCGTCCTCCGCGTACCCCTACATGCGCCAATTTTCACGCAAAACCAGAATTGGTTGCCTATTGCGCGAACACGAAACGCAAAAAATTTCGTTTATAGAATCTACCCTATTTAGAGGTGTTCTTCTGCTCCCCTTTGCCGGCTTTGCGCCGCCTATAGTCCGCCGCCCACCCCTCCTTCACGATCTGATGCGAGCGGGCAATGGCCAAAGCATCGGCGGGCACGTTGGCCGTGATCACCGAGCCGGCCGCGATAAAGGCACCCTCGCCGATCTCCACCGGTGCCACCAACGTGGAGTGTGAACCCACAAAAGCGCGAGGGCCGATCTGCGTGCGATGCTTTTGAAAGCCATCGTAGTTACAGGTAATGGTGCCTGCGCCGATATTGGTTCCCTCCCCTATCTCCGCATCGCCAAGATAGGAGAGATGCGACGCCTGGGCACGTGGGCCAAGCATGGCGTTTTTAAGCTCCACAAAGTTCCCAATGCGCACCCCGGCCCCTAAATGAGAGTTGGGGCGAATCTGGGCGTAGGGGCCTACACGTACATCATCTTCTAGTACGCTATCGGCCAGCCAAGAGGCGTACACCTGCACCCGGTTCCCTAACCGACAGCCTTCGATGCGGGCAAACGGCCCCAAAACGCACTCTTCTCCGACCTGGGTACCCCTTAGCAACAGCGTGTTTGGTTGAATAACGCTATCCTGCCCCACCGTAACATCCACGTCTACCCAAGTGCTCATGGGGTCTACTACCGTAACTCCGGAGAGCATAAGGTTTTCCAACAGACGCGCTCTTAGCAACGCCGCAGCCTGTGCAAGCTCTACACGCGTGTTGATGCCAAGCGCCTCATTGGGGTCTTCTATGGCTACAGTTTCTACAGGTGCCCCTTGCTGCACAAACCAGCCGATGACGTCCGTGAGGTAGTACTCTCCCTGGGCGTTGTTGGGGCGCAGTTGGGCGAGCGCCTTCCAAAGCCGAGGCCCATCAAAGGCATAGATGGATGGATTGCACTCGCGACATCGGCGCTGTTCCGGCGTGGCGTCACGCTCTTCAACAATGCCGATCACGTGCCCTTTCTCATCACGGATAATGCGGCCGTAACCGGTCGGGTTTTGCAACTCCATCGTCAGCATGGCCACAGGCACATGGGCTTGTACCCGCGCCTCAACAAGCCGCCGAAGGGTAGGAGGTCGAAGCAGAGGGGTATCCCCGGCCAGTACGAGCACGGTATGTGGCCAACTCTCCAAAAGGCTCTGCGCTGCCCGAACAGCATCTCCGGTGCCTAAAGGGCGCTCCTGATGCACAAACTCAAGCGAGCATCCCTCCGGCGTCGCCTCCACAAGCCCTGCGCGTACCCGCTCCGCCTCATGGCCCACCACCACCACTACCCGTTCGACGCCAGCCTCCCAACAGGCACGGACTACATGGGCGGTAACCGGTAAACCGCAAAGAGGATGTAACGGTTTGGGCAGCCGCGATCGCATGCGTGTAGACTTGCCGGCCGCAAGCAGCACGGCCACCGTTGGTGGCAACGTCTGTTCCCCCGTAGGATGGGCGCCTTGATAAGCGGCATGTGTCATGCAGAAAAACTCCATCAGACGAAATTGTATTCGAGCACACAAAAAGACAGTGTCTGCCTCTAGCCTGCCTCTCCTCCGCAAAACAGAAGAGAAAGACAGATCGTCACGTGGGCGCGTCAACGGCGTTTCAAAGAGGTAGATGTGGCCTTGAACACACCTTTATTTGGCACGAGCGGCGTAGTTAAGGCGCAGATCGGTTAAACGACGCCGCAGTTCACGTAACTCCTGCTCCGGCAGATCGCCCTCCATCTTGCTTAAAAGAAACTGCATACAGTCTATGGCAAGCTGTGCCGCCGGCAGGTTCTCCTCGGTCTGGCCGGTCTTAGGGTTTGCATGAAGCCCCAAAGCACGCCACGCATGAGCATCAAAAACGCCAACGAGCGCCATTGCCAGCTGTTTTACTTCCATCTGCAAAGCGACAAGAGGCAACAAGATCTCTGGGCTTGGCATCCCCTCATCGCTCTTGGAAGATGAGGTATCGGTTGTTGGCTGGGATGGTGACGCCTCTGCAGACGATGACTCTTCCTCGCGGCCGGCTGCAGCAGAAGCACGACGGTCTATCACACGAAACTCCGGTGCTTGATCCTCCATCGTCTTCCTCCCTCAGGCTACTGAACACTCTAAACTCGTTTCTCGTCGCTCAGCCTTCTGCAGAAGAAAGTATAGCATAGATCGAGGCAAATCACCAAGAAATTTTTGCTATACAGGACAGCACGTACTTGCGATAAAACAAGCCATAGCTCTATCCTCACCTCTGCCCCTATCAGGGAGAGGAGAGACCGGCAAACTTACTCTCGCTCTCGGTTTCTTTCGGTAGGCTCTCCTTCGGAAACTTACCGCGGACGGCGCCTTTGCGGCCTGAATTGCTCTCTTAATCGCCTATCTTTCTGTCCGCTGTGCTGTCAAGGCCGACACCCACCCCCTCAAGGACAACGTTCTCCCCCTCAGAGCTGATGGGAATGGAAACTCAAGATTTCTCGCCTTCGGCTCGAAATGACAGGCGTCTCTCTTGCCAGCTCTTCAAGGCCGATACAGGGGTCCCCAGAAAATCTTGCGATTTTCTGGGGCAGGGCGCCCTCCCCCTCAAGGCCGACGGTGCTGCGCATTGCGTCTTTTTCCCTCAAGACCGACGCCCCCCTCATCTGCTAAGACCGCTGCGTCGTCGTGCGCTAGCGGCTCCCGAATAGAACGTTAGCCGGGAGGCCATGTCATGAAACGACCGCCGAGAATGTGCCAATGGAGATGATAAACCGTCTGCCCGCCGTTCTCTCGACAGTTCACCACCACCCGAAAACCATCATCGGCAAGCCCTAACTGCTTCGCCACCTCCTGCACGCAGCGCAAGGCCCTGCCAAGTAGAGCGGTATCCTCCACATCCAGCAAAGTGTCAAAGTGTTGACGAGGTATCAGCAGCACATGCACCGGCGCTTGTGGGTTGAGATCACGAAAGGCCACAAACTCATCGTTCTCGTACACCTTCTCTGCCGGAATGCTTCCATTGGCGATCCTACAAAACACACAGTTCTCTGTCATGTACTCTCCCTCCATTGGATCGATGTTTAACTGCGCTCGCCTCTATCCTTCAAAAAGAAGTTAAGAAGCCCGCTAATAAGCCCCATCGCGATGAAGCCAAACAGGGCGGCCTTTGGGCTGGTGATACGAAAAGTAGGGAGCACCGTGCCCAGGAGCCAAAAACAGGCCACATTCAACGCAAACCCAAATAGCCCAAACGTGAGACAGTTGATAGGCCAGGCAAAAAAGAGAATGATGGGTCGAATCAACGAGTTAAACAGCCCTAATATAACCGACACCAAGAGGATGGTTACCACATACTCCGTGCCCTTTGCATGAATCTGGATGCTTGGGTAGAACTGAACTAGAATGTAGAGCGCTAAGGCACTAACCACCCAGCGGGTAATCCAATTTCGCATAGCCACACCTCCTCTAAATCTATGGAGCCTCGCTACGCTAGAGTATACCCGTCTCCGCCTGAGGCGTGCAGGAAGTCGCTTAGGCGACGGTGTATAATAGGGCAGTTTCGAGAAAATAAAATAAATAGAGGAGTGAGGAGAACCCAATGCCGTTTTTCTTGCGGTTACGCCTGATTCTCATGATGTTTTGGGAGTATGCCGCCTGGGGCGCGTGGATGCCTATCATCAGCGACACATTGGAACACCGAGGCATTAGCCCCGCAAGCACAGGCGCGATCTTCGGCGCTTTCTGGCTTGGATGCGTTATCACGCCCTTCATCGGCGGGCAGATCGCCGACCGCTTTATGCCCAGTCAGATATTTCTAGGAATTTCCCATATCCTTGCGGCCATTGCGGCCTTCACCATGGCGCACCAACATTCCGTCATCGGCCTTTATGCCTCCATGCTGGCCTGGTCTCTCTTCTTCGCGCCCACGTTAGGCATCACCAACTCGATTACCCTCCACCACGTATCCCGCTACGTAAACAACGAAAAGATACGAGAACGCGAGTTCTCCATCATCCGCACGGCGGGCACCATCGGGTGGATTGTGGCCGCCTTTCTCTATTTAGCCTATACAAGGCTCACCCATTACCATGCGGAAAACCTCAGCACCCCCATCGCAGAGATGATGCTTACGGGCATCCTCAACCTGGTAATGGCCTTTACCTGCTTCTTTATCCTTCCCAACACCCCGCCCGTTAAAGAGAAGAGGGTAGACCCCCTGGCCTTTCGCGAGGCGTTCCGCCTGTTTCACGAGGTGCCCGGCTTCACCGTCTTCATCATCATCTCCTTCTTTGCCGCCACCGAGTTCATGTTCTTTTACAACCTGTCCGCCCCCTTCCTCGATAGCCTTCACATACCGAGAAACCTCATCCCCATCACCAAGTCTATCAGCCAGGCCACCGAAGTCATCGCTCTTGGCGTGCTGCTGCCGCTCTGGTTGCCGAAATTCGGCATGCGTTGGTGCCTACTTATCGGCAGTTTTGCCTGGCCTTTGCGCTACCTCATCTTTGCGCTTCAAAAACCGGTATGGCTCGTGGTGGCCTCTTTGGGCCTGCACGGCTTCGGCTATGCCTTCGTCATGGTAGTACAGCAGCTCTATATAGACCGTGTGGCCCCGCGCGACATTCGGGCAAGCGCACAAAACATGATCAACTTCTTTACCTTGGGCATCGGCAACGTCATCGGTAGCTACTTCAGCGGATGGGTACAACAGCACTTCACCGTAAACGGTCAAACAAACTGGCCGCCGGTGTTTATTCTGCCCGCCGTCACCACGCTGATCTGCGCCCTGGCCTACATGTTTACCTTCCGTGATGAGGATGTAGAACGCATTGCAGCCCTACGAGAGGAACAGGCGGTGGTGGCATAAAGGCGCAAAGAACGTCACACGGGAAAAACGCGTGCGTTTTGGACGTATAGTAGGAGGGTACACAAACCCTCCCCTATTTTGTGGA
This sequence comes from Chthonomonas sp., assembly GCF_035294165.1. Lineage (GTDB taxonomy): Bacteria > Armatimonadota > Chthonomonadetes > Chthonomonadales > Chthonomonadaceae > Chthonomonas. Next base: position 3,536 of record NZ_DATGLN010000176.1, on the reverse strand, counting down.
GATAAGGAGAAGAAAGAAGGTGCCTTTTGAACACAACCCCGCCCGAAGAGCGTTTATGGCCTCGGCGCTGGGATTAACGGTTTTTGCGGCGTTTGGGCAGCCCGACGCCATTGCCGATTCGATTAGCCCCAACATCCAAAGCTACGTCGTTAAGAACCTTCAAGATTTTGAGGCCTACATCCATCTCGTACGCTATAACGCCGAAGCAGCCCGACGTATCAATAAAGATTTCGGGCTGATCTACGAATGGATGCAAAAGGCCAGAGGAGACCTACTCGTCCGCTATAAAGAGCCGGATAAGTTTCGCCTTGATGGACGTTTTGGCGCCAACAAGGGTGTTTTCATCATTAACGAAACCACCCAGATCGTGCGCCTGAGCATCGGTTTTAAGGACGTACGCGACCTCGGTAAAAGCCCAGGGAAGCGCAAAACCCTGTTGGATATGGGGCTTATCTCGCCTGACTATCTCTCCTACACGGAGGCCGAGTTTCAAGGGGTTCGCCCCTTCAAAGGCACTCCTTGTGCCGTCTTTCGCATTAGCTATCGAGATAAAAGCCTTGATACCTCCTTTCGTTTCGTATGGATAGACCCAAAAACGCGCGTTACTTTAAAACGCGAGGAGTATAGCCAAGAGGGGAAACTTCTCTCCATTTGGTACTATAAGAACATTAAAGAGGTGGCATCGGGGTTGTACATGCCCACAACAATAGAGGTGGACGACGATCAGGGCACGTTGGCCGGCGAAACGGCCTATCGAGACATTCGGGTGAATATCCCTATGCCCGATAGCCTCTTTGAGTAGTCGAAGGAGTTAAAGTGGAAGGCGCAGGAGTGAAACTGCCGGGGCCTAAAGGCTTTTGGGAGATCGTAAAAAGCGTTAGCGCGGCCGAAATCGCCCGAGAGGCTCAACGTCCTCTCAACTTAGGCCTAGTAGGCCCCGCCGAAACGCGAGAGCCTATCGTGCAAGCGCTCTATGGCCTTACCGAAGGAACCGAGCCGCCCCTTACACCTCGTGTGCTTCCCGGAACCTCGGCGCTTTCGGTTTACGATTCGTTTAAGGAGGAAGACGGCTTTCCTCGCAATCCGGAGTACCATGATCTGGTGATTGACCTCACCGGCTCGCGTGAGGGCGCACCCGAAGGTGTTCCTATATATAGCGTTCCGGAGTTGGGCGGCTGGGAAAAAACGTTGGAGCGCATCCTCGAAGACAAACCCGACCTAGCCCTCGCCCTAGCCCGCAGCTTTCCCGCCTTCCGCTCCATGGTAGCTAGGCGGATTGTGCAACAAACGGCTCTCGTTAACGCCGAGTTCGCCATGCTTTCGGGATTGGTGGAGCAGGTGCCCCTCTTGGGGGCCATCGGCATTCCCGGAGCCGCCTTCAGCGACATCGTAGTCCTTACCAAAAACCAGGTGATGATGACGCTGCGTTTAGCCGCCATCTATGGGCTAGAGGTGGATTTTCAAAGCCGATTGGCCGAGCTGGCCCCTCTGCTTGGCAACGCCTTTGGATGGCGCGCCATCGCCCGCGAGCTGGTCGGCCTCGTGCCGGTTGTGGGGTTCGTTTCGCGCGCCGCTATCGCCTACGCCGGAACGATCACGGCAGGACGGGCGATGCAGTTCTACTATGAAACCGGACGCCGTATGAGCGCAGCGCAAATCCGCCAGCTCTATCGGGAAGCTTTTATCGCCGCCAAGGATAAGCTACGCGGGCTTACCCCCAAAAAATCTCTCAAATCGCTCCCGCCCCCTGCAGAGCCGCTCCTCGTGGAAGAGAGAGAGTTCGCAGAAACTCAGGAAAGGACGGAAGAGAGCGCTCTCTAAACGTTTTTGTGCGCCGAACCTTCATCCTTTCCCGTCTCCGAAGAGGAATTTACTTCTTCCCCCCTCTCCCCCACCGCGTGTAGCAAAAAGGCCTCAGAAGAATCGTGTGCATGGGCCGCACGCAACAGCGTTTCGGCATCCGGCGGGGTGGGCGCCGCCGAGGGGCGGAGCAGTTGCGATGGGTAGAGGGCGGTAAGGTGGTCAATCGCCTCGTCTAAACGCGAGAGCAACTCGGCATTTGCCGTTTTTCGGCGTGCCCGCCGAAGCATTACCAACGTATCCTGATCGCCAAAAACGCCCATCCCGTGCACAAGCGCGGGCAGCAAAACCATTCGTAGAAGGGCCGTGTTGCCCTTACCCTCTTTTCCCGATCCGGGTAGTAGCCGATAGAGTTGCTCCTTAACCGCTTTCGGCAACTCTACGCGCTCCTCAGGGGTTAGCCGTAGAAGCCGATCATGCGCGATCGTCAGCAGCCTGTTATATGGTTTCCGCTTGTTCTCGGGCGCCCACGCGAGGGAAAAATGGATGAGAAGCCACAAAATATCCGGAAGCGCCTCAAGGAATTCGCGCTGCCCCAGCCTCTCTGCCGATGCCACAAGCTGTGCGAAGAGCTGCTGATAGTTTGCGATGCAGCGCATAACAGGCACAATAAGACATGAGGCCACTAAAACACCCAGGCCAACGGAGGCGATGATGAAGAAGCCCTCATATTTGCCTACATAGGATGTTAGATGCAATAGTGATGATAGTCTATCAATGATATACAATATAATAAGCGGTAGCACAAAAGTAGCTATTGGTAAAGAGAAGATATATGCAAGAACGACAAATACCGTTCTCAGATTCCGTGTGCGGTAGGTGCGTATTAGCTTTCGAAATCGCGCTAGCTCACCCGTTTTCCCCGATTTCGCCTTAGAAAGGATGACCCCATCTTTCCATAGAGCGGTGGGATCGGCACCGAAGGCGGAGGGGTTTAGCAGTGCGTAGATTTCAGGGTTGGAGTAGTACTCGCTTAAGAGAAAACGCCGGTTGATGCGGCTTAGTCCTTTGATGCTTCGAGCACGCAGGAAATCGTGCACCAAGCGCGGCTCCCCACAAAAGGTGATAAACTCTTCAAGCCGCCTAATATGCCACCGATGCTCCTTGCGAAGCCTCTGAATAAGGGGAACAAGGCCCTCCGAGGTTTCACACACAAGATAGGTGAGTGCGGCAACGACGGTGCCTCCCTCTCTCCGTACAAAACTCTTGAGACGACGGATGTACCACCGCTCCAATGTGGCAAACCCCACTACATAGAGCACAAACAGGAGGAGAACGCCTATGGTAATAGGCAACGACAAGAGGCTCTGTTCCAGAGCGAGCGCCCGAAAGAAATACACGCCGTAAGAGAGAAGGGTGCCGAAGGTGGCGCACCAAAGCGCTGCATACACTCCCTTCCGAAGCCGGTCGCATCTACCCAAATAGCGCTCGAAGCGCAGCTCAAAAAGCTTGCGGTGGATGTAGTCTTGCAGCACCGCTGCAGGAGATGGGGAGAGCGTGCCGAGCAGCCGCAGGCCCTCCTGGCTAATCTCCGGTTCATAAAAACATAGCAAGGAGACCCCCTGCGTTTACGCGGGGGAGGAATTGCTATCCGCATTCCCCCGATTGTCGAGAGCAATCGTGGCGTCACAATAACTCCTCGCACTCCTTTCCGCTTTCGCTGGTAAGTAGAGAGT
>NZ_DATGLN010000175.1:0-4660 GCF_035294165.1 Chthonomonas sp. | reverse complement strand
GCACGGTGAAGAGCAGAAGCCCGCCTTTATAGCGAAGCCCCACCACCGGACTGCCCGTGCGCAGCCCTTCCTCTACAAACTCACGACGCTGGGCAACCGCCTCGTTAATGTCGAACGGTGTGTACATAAAAACCTCGAAAGGCAAAATTTCATCGTGGGGTATGCGTGTTGGTCGTCGTCTCGATGCTCTCTACCAAGGCACGCAACTCCTCCTCAGGCACATCCTCTATTCCTTCGGCGGTGATCGTTTTGGCCAACGGAAGCACTTTAGACCAACCACCGGTAGCCGCATCGAGATCGGCAGCGATGTCGAGAAGCAGCAGGGCCTCTTTGAGCGCCTCTTCTCGCGTCATGAGATGAAAAGGCTTTTTGGTTTTCACGATATAGTCAAAAACGCCTCGAATCTGCAGTGAACCGCTGCCGGCTGCACCGAACTCGGCGCTCTCGAATCGCGCCCCCATTCCGTCGTAAAAGAAGATGCGCCCCTCTTCCAACTCACGATCGTAGATGCTCAACAGAGGTAGGAACCCGCCGATGCCCTGCAAAGCCTCCGGCAGGCCTGCCCGTACCACCTTGGCCAGTTCTGCCAGCTTGCCCTCTAGGCTCATGGGTTGGAGGTAGGTTCGCTCGTAGAGTTTAAAAGCCGTCCGCAGATAGCGCACCACCTCCATGGCACGTGCATAGGAGCCGGATATGGCGAGCAGAGTATAGTCATCAACGGCCAAAACCTTCTCGGCACGGTCGTACATCACGGCGAAGTTGGCGGTAGCGCGTCGGTCTCCCACGTTGATCACGCCACGGTCGAACTTCACCGCGATCACCGTCGTGCCGTGCACCTCGGTAAGCGCCTGTGTTTTCTGTGGATCGCCTGCGAGGGACGGAGCGGTCAGGGGACGGGTTAGAGGATGACCGCTCCGTTCCAAGAGGGTCCAAAAGTCTGCGGCCGGTTCAAACAACGTTACTCTCCACTTCGTTGTCGGTAGCGACGCGCGGCGTCTGGGTCTACACGTTTCATACGCCGCAGCAGATCGCTGGTATCGGGCCGTTTTACATCCGGCTTCTGAGGGCCGCCGCCATCGCCCTCTTTACGGGCGGGTTCAGTGGGCAGGATGGGCATCTGCTGTCGCTCTTCCATACGGAATAGATCGCTCATGGTTCTCGCTCCTTCGTTGCTTCACGATTTCTCATCGGTATCGTTCTACACGCTCTATACGGTCTCCTCCGCACCCGGACGGCTCTGAAGGAGAGCGATGACATCGTCTAGGGTGCGGACGGTAGCAAACTCCTCGTTGAGGAGACGCACGTTCTCCTCGACCAAAGGGTTCATATCGAAGAGATAGTCCTCATCGTTATACCGAAACAGCACCCCATTCCACCCGATGCTTCGCACAGCGGGGGCGAAGCGCTGCACAAACAGGCCACGGATGGCTGCCCGCGTATCTGCAGGGGGGCACGACATGGCCGCCTGAATGCGGGTTTCCGTGACAAGGGTGCACATCTGTCCGGCCTGTTCCAGGCCGTAGTAAAGCCCCTCCTCCGGGTCTATGTTGTGATAGGCGAGATCGAGGCTTTGCATATGGGGGTCGTTCCATTTCAGCCCTTCCGCTTGGCGGAACGGCTCCAAAAGCTGATACTTGGCCACCCAATCTAACCGGTCGGCGGTGGTAAGGGGGTCTTTCTCCAGATCGTCCAGAATCTGCTGCCATTCGGAGAGCACCCACTCGGTCTCTTCATCGCAGTTTTGAAGGTGTTTTTGCGCTTCGGCAAGATAGAGTCGCTGAATCTCCAGCGCCGTGATCGGCGGTTTTCCATCGGCCCTTTCCACCGTGCGTTTAAGGGTTATATCGCGCGAGATAGCTTTCGCCGCCTGCACCGGATTCGCTAACCGCAGCGGCGGCTGCCCCCCCTGCTCCAACAGCGACAGAACCAAGCAGGTGGTACCTACCTTCAATGCCGTTGCATACTCGCTCATGTTGGCATCTCCGCAGATCACGTGGAGGCGCCGATAGGCTCGCGGGGTTGCGTGTGGCTCGTCGCGCGTGTTTACCAACGGACGATTATGCAGGGTATCCACGCTTGCCTCTACGGAGAAGAAATCGGCTCGCTGGGAAAGTTGGAAGAGGTCGGAGCGCCCTAAACCGTTATTTTCCACCCCCGCTTTTCCGGCCCCGGCGTAGATGCAGCGTGAGGCGAAGAAGGGCAAGAGCATGAGAATGAGGGTCTCGGTGGGCACATCACGCCGCATGAGGTAGCACTCATGGGTGCCATAGCTGGCTCCGTGGAAATCGGTATTGTTTTTGTAGATGGTAACCGCCCGGCCGGTTTCGGCAGCCCGTCGCCGCGCCGCCGCCAGCACGATGCGCTCTCCGGCACGGTCGTGCGCCACAAGGTCCCACAGAGAGCGACACTCCGGCGTCGAGTATTCCGGGTGGCCATGGTCGTTATAGAGCCGCGCCCCATTGGGCAACACCCTATCGCTGCGTTCCTCTTCACGGCTCATTGTGGGGCCGCCGGGAGGGTCGAATTGGGCATCGTCGGGGTTTGTGGAGAGGTTTTGCACGGTAAAACCACGCATGTCCCTTCGTGGGTCCTCGCCCCGATAGTTCCAGCCACCCACCCACGGCCCTTCACAGCTACGAACCACGGCTATGCTTTCGGTAAGCCAGTCGCCTGTGCTCAGCCCCTCTACCACAATGCCGTATTCTGTCTCGATGCCGAACAGTCGGTTCATAACTAACGTCCTAAGTCTTTACACCTATCAGATGATGTTGCGCTGCGAATGCGGCGTGCCTTTCCTGGCGCGGATGGGGCGAATGGTCGCCACGTTCTCCGGCTCGTAGTCGAGCAACTTCAACCAATCTTCTAACGAATCGCCCTTCGGGAAAATTTCGTTCTCGCGGAACTCGATGCGCAGGGCCTTCTGAATGTCGTCAATCCCGATTCCCTCTTCTGAGGTGTTGTTGACGATGCATCGCCTTATGGCGAAGTCCTTTGCACGCTCCACCACCGATTTGATCAGGGCGCCGCTCAGAAGGTCTTTCCAGTAGAGGGTCTCCGTGCCTCCGTTGCGCAGATAGACCTCCAAAAACTCCATCTCCGGCTCCGTTCGGAAGGTGTAGTCGGTGGCCAGGTCGAGCAGCTCATCCAGGGCCGCTTCCGCATCTCCCTTGTGCTCCCGAATAAGGGCGGGGTCTAAGGGAACGTCGCTAAGATAGATTCGATAGATGTCGCGTGCGGCCCGTCGGTCCGGTCGAGCCACCTTCACTTTACGGTCAATGCGTTCAGGACGCAGCACGGCCGGGTCTATGTAGTCGGGTCGGTTAGAGGTAAGCATCACCACCACATTTTGCAGGCTTACCAGGCCGTCCATCTCTGCACAGAACTGGGGGACAAGCGTGTTGGAGATGTTCAGATAGCGGCCGCTGCTTCGCGTTCGCAAAAGCGATTCGGCCTCATCAATGAAGATAAACACAAGGCGCCCCTCCTTGGCCTTCTCCCGCGCCTGCGCGAAAATCTCTCTTACCTGCCGCTCCGACTCGCCGAGCCACATGTTGAGGATTTTAGGGCCGTTGATGTACATGAAGTACTCTTTAACCTCTTTGCCCTGACGCTTGCTGTACTCTTTGGTAAGGTTATAGGCCGTCGCTTTCCCTATAAGGGTTTTACCGCACCCAGGTGGACCGTAGAGCAGAATGCCTTTTGGCGGCCGTTTTCCGAAGCGCGTGAAAAGTTCTGGGTAGAGCAGCGGCATCTCAATGGCGTCTTTAATAACCCCTATGGCCTCCTCTTGCCCGCCTATCTTACTCCAAGGCAGTTCAGGCACCTCTTCAAGATAGTAGTCTGTCGTTTCGCGGGCGGGGAAGTGCTCCAACGCGACCTTGAAATTCGGCTCCATACGCACCTCTGATCCGGGCTTCAGCGGCTCGTGCAACAGATCGTCGCTGCGATAGACCACGCGCGATTGCAGCCCTTGCGCATCCATAGATACCCGTAAGCGCCCGTCTTCAAGCACCTCGCTGACCTTTACGATGGGGCCGCCCTTTGCATACCCCAGGTCTCCAATAACGGCGAAGGCCTCGTTTACTTTCACCTGGGTGCCCACCTTAAAGTCGGTTTTCTCCAGTTTGGGGTCTACATTGGCAATGTATTCCTGATCCCCAATCGCGATACGCACCACCAAATCCGTCTTTTCTTCTTGGCCACCTCTTCCCGCCTCAATGGCATCTTGGCCACGACGCCGCGCTTTAGGCTTCTGCTCTTCCGGCTCCACTTTCCCCAAAAACACGGCAATGCGATTGGCCGGCGAGGTGAGCTTGTTGTAAGCCTCCTCGAATTCGGCGATCACCTTCTTGGCCTGCTCCATCGCCTCCTCATCGGAGATAAGCTGTTCGCGCAACGCCAAGAGGTAGCCCATTCGCGCATCGTTACGCGGAGTCATACGGATGATCTCGTCGAGCAACCAAAGCGCCCGAATCTGCAGTTCACCAGCGCTTTCGTTGTCGTTGAAGGCGTCTTCAGAGTAGTCGTCGTTATCGGAAAAGCTACGTTGGTCGCGGTCTTTTCGCATGGGTTTTACAATCTCCTCGATACCACAGGGTTATCGCTGCTTACGCCGCTTACAAAACGGGTGGTCTCTCTGTATAACTCTAATCTACGGATA
>NZ_DATGLN010000174.1:0-1552 GCF_035294165.1 Chthonomonas sp. | reverse complement strand
AAGTGAGAGCGTGTTGAAGTGAAGGGTCGTAGGGGTAACCCTTGAAGGGAGGGCATCGGCCTTGAAGAGCTGGCAAGAGAGACACCTGTCATTTCTTGTGAAATAGACACTTGTCATTTCGAGCCGAAGGCGAGAAATCTTAAGTTTCCATTCCCACCCGTCCTGAGAGATGGAGGTGGGGCTGACAATCTCACGGTTCTAGAGCCAATCTCCAGAAGCAACCTCACCTTGCTCGCCCCCTATCCCGTCCTTTCCCCCGATTCGGGAGAAAGGGGGCTATAGCGTTTAGTTTCCACAGGGAAGGTTATCAAAGGAAACCGCCAATGAACTTGCTGGTCTCCCCTCTCCCCAATGGGGGGAGGGGGAGGGCGTCGGCCTTGAAGAGCCGATGATACGACTGTCATTTCTCGTGAGATAGACACCTGTCATTTCGAGATAGACACTTGTCATTTCGAGCCGAAGGCGAGAAATCTTAAGTTTCCATTCCCACCCGTCCTGAGGGGAAGGGGGTGGGGCTGACAATCTCACGGTTCTAGAGCCAATCTCCAGAAGCAACCTCACCTTGCTCGCCCCCTATCCCCTCCTTTCCCCCGATTCGGGAGAAAGGGGGCTGTCTTGCTAATTAAGCTGTAGAAAAGCTAATCAAGGGAAACTGAGAGCAAGCTTATTGGTCTCCCCTCTCCCCAATGAGGGGCGGGGGGGTGGGGGCCTTGAGAGGGAGGGGCTGTAGGGCAACCCTTGAGGGAGAGTGCAGTGCGCAATACCGTCGGCATGGAGAGGCGGGGGTAGAAGCCTGTAAGCAAGCCTGCATACTCCAAACGCCCACATCATAATGAAGGTGAGAGCAGGAAGAGACCACCACGGTGTTGAAAATTGTCTCTTAAAAAATGAACCGAACCTTTAAGGAGAATCGTGAATGACATCTACAGGCTTGTTGAGTAGTACCTCTATAGCCCTCACCCTTTTGGTGATTGGCTGCCTCGCTACAACGGTGATGCCTGCATCGGCCAAAGGTCATGGCACAGACAACACCCCAAAAGGCTTTCTTCTGAAGACCATCCAATGGCAAGGGTCAACTTACCGCTACCTTGTCTATGTGCCTGCCGACTACACTCGCGACCACCCCTGGCCAACCATCCTCTTCCTTCACGGTTCAGGAGAGTGCGGCACCGATGGCCTCAAACCGTTGGGGGCGGGCATCGGCACGCATATCATGCGTCATGCCGACCGCTGGCCCTTCCTCGTCATCATTCCGCAGAAACCCGAAGTGCGCGATACGTGGGCACAGTATGATGATCTGTTAATGGCCATGCTTAAAAAAACGGAGCGCGAATATCGCGTGGATACTACTCGTCTCTACCTTACCGGCCTATCGCAAGGTGGCTTCGGAACCTGGGCGCTGGCCGCCAAGCATCCTGACCTCTTCGCCGCAGCGGCGCCCATCTGCGGCATCGGCGACCCAAACCAGGCAGCCGAATTGGCAAAAATTCCGCTTTGGGTTTTCCACGGCGCAGCAGACCCCGTTGTCTCCCCAGAAGCCGATCAGAAGACC
>NZ_DATGLN010000173.1:0-10973 GCF_035294165.1 Chthonomonas sp. | reverse complement strand
GTTTCCGCGCTCCAGCCCAAGCCATATCCGTAGCGACATCGCGAGAGCGCCTATATCGAGGCCAAACGCGATAGCACGTATTACCGCCACATTGGCCTGCGTGAGAATCCAGTTGCGGATGTTCTCCACCCGCAAGGGGGCAGGGAAGGTGTGTGTAAGATAGGTACCAACCGGAATCTGGCCTAGCATCACCACCAATGCGGTGACGAGCAGAATAGTGGCCTCCAACGAGCGCACCCGAAACGCCCGATAGGCTGCGGAGGCGATGTAGAAGGCGATGAGCGAAAACATGGTGGCGTCAAGCGACTGGAGAAGGCCATCGAACAGAATATGGTTCAGCGCTCTGCTGAGGGCGTTCGGGTGACTGTGGTGCCACAGGCTCACAAGAAACATGGCAAAGAAACTAAGAAAGAAGGCCAAACTAAATATCGCATCGCTCGCTCTTTTCACGAGGCGGCCAAGATGTACCTGAAAAAGGTTGATCACCCCCAATCCGATGGTAAAGCCGACAATGGCCTGACTAATGTTCCCGAAGGCGGTGGTATAGGGGGTTAAAACGTTTTGGTCGGCGTGAGGGCCGCTTTTGGCTACCGGTAAAAAGAACTCAAGGGCGTAGAAAAGCCCCCCGATAAACGTAACGAAACGGATAACATGCCGCCGCGCCGGCACGGGAACGAGCTGCAGCACCAAGAAGAGCACAAGGCACGCGAAAAGTACCCCGGCTACATATAGTGCCAACAGGGTTTTGCTATGAATCGGGTGCAAGAACCCTCGCAGCAAGTCCACTATCCTGCTCCTAATAAGAAGCTCTTGATTAGCGGGAGATAGATCGGCCAAACAGAGGCTACAGCAATTCCGATCAGCACGCCGAGGATGAGAAGAAGCTTGCAGAGGTCTTGGCCGACAATGCTCCCTAACAAAACCGGATCGCGCGTGAGGTAGGCACTGGCAGCATAAAACTCATCCCCGATGATCACATAATCGCAGGTTGCGATGAAAAAGGGTATCTGAAGTGTCGAGGGCGTCCCCGCGATCTGAATGGCCCCGATCTGTTGGCCAACCTCAGAAAAGATAAGGGCTTCGGCATAGAACGACCCGAAATAGAAGCAGGCTGCCGTGCGCTCTCGCAGAATGGTTCCGGCGACCGCAGCGGCGAAGGAGAACTGGCGATTCGAGAGAAAGCGCACGTTTTCGGGGTCGAAAAGTTCGGGCTTTCCCTCCGACACGTAGACATCCTGCAGCGTCTCTTGCACCAGGGGTAGTAGGGTTGTATCGGCAACAGGCACAAGCAGTGGGGTTCTGTAGCGACAACCGATACGCGCAACATAGGCTAGGATGGCAACGGCTTGTAAAGTAACAATGTCAATGCCGCCTAATCCGGGAACGCCTAGCATCGGCCTACCCATTTCCGTGGCCCTGCCCACCGCCTCTTCAATGGCCGTTAGGCCGTAGATGCGCCGGATAAAGAGCGTGCGCTGGCGTGCCACATAGATGGCTGCAAGGATGATGATGCTAAACAGAGGGATGAAAATACGCACGGCATTATTGGCATGAAGCATGCTTCTCTCCTTCCGAAGCTACGGCGTTAGGGGCCGATGCCAGCGTCTCGATGCGCTGTATAAGCCGCTCTATGTTTTCTCGGTTTTCGAGCAGCCGAGAAAACTCCTGAACCTTTTGGGCGCCGAAAAGAGGAGCGAGCAGCGTGGCCGAAAACACGATCCCCTGCCCCACAAAGAAGGAGATCGGCTTGTGCATCTCCAGCAACATGATGGCCGGAACGTGCAATTGACGGCGATGCACCCACTGTGCTATCTCTTCGATCAGGGCTTCCAAACGCTTCTGGTCGAGCGGGCGGTTCCAATCGAACATCAGAGTGCCTCGTTTATAAGATGAGGCGCCCACCGTGCAATCGCGCCTAACACCATAGCGCGGTCACCAACCGAACCGTCGTTTGCGAAACGGAGGTGGAGACCGCGAAATCGCTCTAACGGCGAGGCAACGGCAAAAGGAGATACGTAAAATCCATTCTCTTCGCTTACCAAGCGTTTAGCCTCCTGCCACTGAAGCCCTTGACGCAACAGAAATCCGTTCAACCACACACCATCGGCATCGAGACGATAGGTAATTGGAAACAGATATTCGCCTGCAGCCTTGCAAAGCAATATAAGCGCCACCAATGCCAACAGCAGTTGGCCGAAAAGCACCCAAGCGCTTAAAACACCCAGTAAAACAACGGCGCCTACGAACGGCAGCTTTTGCGGTTGACTGCGCAAAAGATGCACCTGCCATACCACGGCATCCTTAGGAACAGGAACGTCAGCACAGAGTTGTTCTTGGCCGTTTTGCATACGTCCATTATATCACCTCCTTGTAGATTTTCAAGTGAGGTGCCGGATGAGCAACGCCGCCTCAATCTAGCTGCGGCTTCTCGCAGTAGGGTAGGCACAAGGCCTACCCCCTACCCTATTCCCACAGATGCCTATCCCTATTTGCGACGGGCTAAAGCCCTTCGGTGGTCAAGTGGAACTACTTATAGAACGTGATCAGGACTGCACTGAGGGCCGGCACGGAGACAATGGCCCTTCGATCGTTTACCTTCACACGTTCGGGGTCTACCGGGCTCCATGTCCCATCTGCCGACACCGCTCGACCTCCCAGCGTTATGCCCTCTTGGGCATTTGCTGCCGGCCCGCTTAGGCGAAGCATCTCACCATACCGAAAAGAAGACGGCAGTTGCAGATGCACCTCGGCGCCGTTCTGAAAATCCTTGTTGATGATCGCCACGTAGAGCCGCCCTCTAGAGCCGGCCACTGCATGGGCTACCACATTGAGATCAGAGGGCGCATCCACTTGTACCTGAACAGGTCGGCCTTGGGACGCCTCGTGGAACAACAGGATGCCATAGTACTCCGGTGCCGCCGAGAACACCCCGTTCTGTTCCCAAATGGGGCTATAGCCTCCTCTAAAAAAGCCACCATGAAAATTGACTCCGTTTAGGCCATATTCGGCCACGCGAAAGAGGTAATCGGCAACCCAAAGTGCGGCGACATAGGTATCGCTAATGCCCGGCATACCCCCTCCGGCAACGGAGTTCGTTTCCGCCATGCGCAAGGGCAAACGGTAGGGTGCCACATCGGAAGCCAGCTCTTGCAAGTGCTGATCCTCCCAATTCGCTACCTTCGTGCTCAGCAGCTGTTCTGCCGTAGGTCCCTTGCTGCCGGGTGCATGATACAACGGATACATGTGAAACGAAACGAGGTGGATTTTTGAGGCGTCATCTCGAAGGAGTTGTGGCAACCAACGATAGCCCTGATAGCAACAAAAAGCCGGAGCAACGATCGGAGTGCCGGGTGTCTTCTGCTCGATGGCGGCAACATAGGCTGTGAAATCGTGATGATACTGCGCATAGTTCCACTCCCGTGTGCGCCACCCGTTGCCGCCATAAAGATCGGCCTCATTGCCGATTTCAATGCCCGTCAGCGTGCTGCCACCATGCGTCACCGCATAGTGCGCCTCATCGCTTGCCATCTGTGGGTCGAAATGCCCCAAGTTCACCCCAAGAATAACATGCCAGCCGATGGCGTGCGCGAACTTAAAAACCCTATCGAGGTCAGAACCCGTTAGCACGGTAGGGTGCCGAAGGGGTCGGGGCGCAGTCTGATTCGCATCTATAGGTACCTGCAGCCAAAATGTGTTTTCCACGCTGTTGCCGCCGAATCGAAAAGAGCCTGGTCCTAGATTCCGCAGCAACTGCACATAAACCCGATTAGAGAGATCAAAGTAGGGACTTGTAAGGGCAGGCGCTTCGTAGCTAAGCCCCAGAAAGTCTTTGGGGATCGCCGGGGCCACCGGCTCTGGTAACACGCGAACGTCCACCACCGGTGCCGATGGAGCAAAAGCATAGAGGGGCCACACCAAGGCCGTAAAAAGCAGTACGATACCCCACGGCGAAAGGCGAGTACGCATCCTCTCACTCCTTTCTAAAAGCAAATTCCTTGTTGATACGCAAAACCCTCGGCCTTTTAGACGTAACAAGGCCGAGGATGTTCACAAGTTAAGAAGGGACCTCAGGAGGAGAGGAGAGAATAGTCGGTCGGTTTCTCTACCGTAGGTTGCTGTTGTTGGATAAGGGCCCAGGAGTAGACACGCCGATAGCAGGCGACGCGGCCATCGAGACTTGCAGGCAACACGTCCTCCTTTTCGAGCCACACCTCTCGCTTCCCATCCACCTGCCGGTAAAGCCCCGGCATCACGCGCTCTCCGGCCAAATAGAGGTCTTGAAACTCTTCGCGTTCTATAAAGTCCCACATCACGATGATTCTCCTTGTAAGCTATCGCCTACGGCGAAATACAAAGTAGGGTCTAAGTGTTTTTAGGCGTGCTCGAAGGCCTTCTAGGGCCTCCGAGCACGCAAGGGGAAGAAACGATAGTGCACAAGTCTGGCCACTCGATAAGCGGCTTCGAGATAGTTCCAGACGTACTGGGAGTGCTCTACCAAGCAATATTATCGGGTTGAATTGAAAACTTATGTAGAGTGTTTTTAAGCGAACACGGGGAGATGGATTCTTGGCTCAGCGAATCGCAGCTTTTTCATAGCCAGCACTAGTCTTTGACTAAACCTAACTTGAGACAACTCAATCTTCACACGATGCGGCTTTTTGAGGTTTGGAATGGTTAGGCGCCGATCTTTTCGGCATAACGAGCCGCCTCCTCCCAAAATCGCATGGCCTCCTCAAGCGCCTGCTGAACGCCATGATACTCCTGTGAAAGGGCAACTACATTGTCCGTAGGCTTAGGATGAAAAAGGCGCTCCTCTAGCTCTTTCAAGCGATTTTCGAGAGCCTCCACACGCTTTTCAGCTTCCTCCACCTGCCTGCGCGCTTTGCGGCGCTCCGCGTTTAAAGCGTGCAGATCGGGTCGTGCTCCAGCCGAGCCTGCCGCCCTGTGAGGCCGCTCCGAGAGCAGACGTTCAAGCGCCGAATCGTGCGTAGTAGGTTTCGCCAAGGGACCAGCCGAGCCTGCAACACGCGTGTTCGCAGGCTGGTATCGCTCTCTGTACAGGCTGTAGGGCATATCGTACCACCGCGCTTGGCCGCCGGCGATCTCCAAAGTCCTTTCCGTTGTCTGATCCAAGAGGTAGCGGTCATGCGAAACGAGCAGGAGTGTTCCTTCGTAATCTTTCAGCATCTGCACGAGCGCTTCGCGCGATTCGATGTCGAGGTGGTTTGTCGGCTCGTCTAACACCAGCAGATTGGGCTTCAGCCAGGTGATCTGGGCCAATACAAGCTTATTTTTCTCGCCACCCGATAAGAACTTCACCTGGCGAAAAACGTCGTCACCAACAAAGAGGAAGTGCGCGAGGTGGGTGCGCGCTTCAAGCGGGGAGATCGTCCCTACCTCTAGCATATTCTCCAGAACGGTGGCCTCCAGATCGAGATCGCTCGTATCCTGCGCGAAGTAGCCTACGGTAACATTCTGTCCGAAACGCACGGTCCCTGCATCCGGCGTCTCCCGCCCCAAAAGGATACGCACAAACGTGGATTTACCGGCTCCGTTTGGCCCTACAATCCCAATGCGCTCGCCGCGCTGCACAACCCCGCTAACGTTTTCAAAAAGCTTTTTGCCATCATACTGTTTGGTAAGCCCCTCGAAAACAAGCACTTCGCTTGCGCTCACACGTTCCGACAGAGGGGAAGAACGTCGGCCTTGAAGTTTGATGCGAAGATTTTTACCGGTTGGTTTAGGTGGCTCAACAAGACGTGCCTCTAAGCGCTCGGCCCATCGTTTCCGAGCCATCGCCTGATTGCGTCTCGTAGGGGTGCTCTTCCATTTTTCGTAGAACTCCATCAGACGGGCTATTTCGCGCTTTTCGCGTTCATATACCTCCTCCATATGTTTCTGGCGAGCCTGCTTCTGTAGTTGAAAGTGGGTATAGTCACCCCGATAGAACGTCAATTTCCCTGCCTCTAGCTCGGCGATCTGAGTAGCAATGCGGTCTAAAAAATAGCGGTCATGTGATACCAGCAGCAGTGCACCGCCAAACGCTTTTAAGTAGCTTTCTAACCACTCAATGGCCTCGATATCGAGATGGTTTGTAGGCTCATCCAAATAGAGCACATCTGGGCCTGAGAGAAGTAGTCTTGCGAGTGCCAGTCGGGTCTTTTCTCCTCCCGACAGGAACCCACACGGCTTTGACAAGTCCTCCGGCGCAAAACCAAGCCGATAGAGCACTTGGGGGACATCGCGAAGCACCGCATATCCTCCCATAATCTCAAAGCGTTCCTGTAGTTGACTATATTCCCAGATAACCGGTTCCAAATCTTTTTGCTGCACCTCTTCAGGAGAGAGAGCACCCATCTCGGCTTCGATCTGGCGCATACGCCGCTCCATCTCCAAAATAGGAGCGAAGGCCGCCTGCGCTTCTTCCAGCACGGTCTTCTTCGGATCAACGGCATCCTCTTGACGTAGGTACCCAAAGCGAACACCGCGTGCATAACGCACATGCCCTCGATCCGGCTCCTCTTCACCGGCCAGAATGCGCAAGAGGGTTGTTTTGCCGGCCCCATTGCGCCCTACCAACCCCACCTTCTGACCCCAATCCAGGCGAAAGGTTACGCCGGTAAATAGGGTGTCGCCGCCATAGGATTTTTCCAGGTTTTCGACATGCACTAAGCTCATCTTGCGCCTTCTGCTTCGTCTACCGTTTTATGCTGACTTCTAGATGTTCTTACGATGCGAAGCGAAATCTATATACCAGATTTGGTAAACTACCGCGCCTAAAGGCGAGAGCCCCTCTCGCTTCGTTCGAGATGACATCGGCATTCGTTCTCTCCGCTATAGCGTTTGTCACCTCGAACGTGTAGCGGAGATGTCTGCCAACGCAATCGCACGCTTCGTGCATTCGGCCTTCAAGGCCCTTCCTCTCATTCGAGATGACATGGTTTCCGCGCGCACATTTCGATGAGGAACTAACGGCGATGGTAAGCTGTTTCCTTTTTATATAAGGGGATACAACCTGATTAAGCAAACCTTGGCCGGTCAGGCAACGGTGGCTATAAAGATTATCTAGGTTCCCTAAAATTTTCTGTTGAACAGAATCGCCTTGCACGTCGTCAAAGTATTAGGATATAATAATTTAACCGTTCAAGATTAAGATGGATGGGCCACAGCGCTTTTCATAACACACCTATGAAGGGAGAAAACACCTATGACACATCCGTTAACCGGTCTTGCTTCTTTCGGTAAAAAGACCCTCGCTTTCATTATTTTAAGTGCTGGTGGCCTGCTTCTTCAAGGTGCCTTGGCTGCAAAGGCAACTCCCGGCGTTCCCCCCGGAGCGTTCTTACTCTATCCTGCCAACAGCACCCGCGAACTCATTCAAGAAGTCGAACACGAATCAACTGTTGCCGATAGGTACAAACGCCATTTCGATATCGCAACAACGGGCGATGTAGAGCTTGCCCTCGCTCAACTTCATCTTACACGCCTTCCTGCCGACCGCGATCTTCCTGTATGGTATGTTCACATCATCAACGGAGCTGAAATCATGGGCTATAAACTGCGCCACGTTCCGGCAGGAACCCTGGTATTCGCCGATGGTAAAAACGCACCCGTCCTGATCGCCGAATGCGGCAACCCCATCGGAACCGTGTCTTTGCCACCGGCTAAGAGCGTGGCCCATAATCAGTTTGACTTAACGCCCTCCCTAACCACGCCCGTCTCACCGGTCACTCCACAGCCCTACACTCCCATCTCTACACCAACACGGATCGCCGATCTCGAAATTCCCGCTTCAGCGGACACCCTACCCTTGCGTCCTCCGGGTTTGCCGCAAGCCCATTTTTCCGGCATACCGTACACCGGTGCCCTAGCTCTCCCCTTTTTCTTTCACAGCGGTGGCTCTAACGGGGGTAACCTCCTTGGTGCGCTGCCGCCACAGTTCTCCAGTTCGGGCGGCTTCTCACCACATGGCATCGTGCCGGAAGGAGGTTGGCTCTCCTTCGTTGCCGGTATGGGGCTGCCTCTGGTGTTTATGAGAAAATACAAGAAACGAGGCTAGTACTATCGTATGCAAGGTCGAACCTCATGCTTCAGCAGTTGTTCTGCATGGGTCGCTCTTAGCTTGCTTTCCCTTTTTTCTTTTTCTGTGGCCTATGCCGACTCAGTACAAGAACAGTTCGATAGAGGGTTTCATCTCTACGAGTCTTGGGTGCAAAACCATCAATCAAATGATCTGGATCAGGCGCTTAAAGAGATGCAAGCTGCGCATCGTGAGGCCCCCAAAAGCCCTATCATTCTCCAATGGATAGGTTTCTTACAAATCGCACGCGGCGACTATACGGACGCGATAGACCCACTTCAACAAGCCATTCTCCTCGACCCTAAGCAAGGCCTTCCCTATGTGGATTTAGGGTTTGCTTACCATAAACTCGGTCTCTATCCGGACGCCGCCGAGGCTCTACAGCACGCCATTACGATCTATGGCTCTATGCCGAAGCCCGATGTGCGCGACCCTTACCTCTACCGCTGTTACTTCGATCTCGGCACCGTCTATTTCGACGCCGCCACAAAAGCTCAAAACAGTTCCCAGAAAACCGAGTTTTTGAAGAATGCCATCGCTGCCTACCAAAAGGCAGCAGCCTTACCTCCTAGTGCCTCTGTTACGGCGCCAACGGGCATTCCAAGCTTGCCCCCACAATCCCTCGACCGGCCGGCGCTCTATATCGCTCTTGCTTCTGCGGCACTGAACGCAGGAGATATCCAACTTGCTTCCGAGTCGGCGACGAAGGCCACGCAACTCGCACCCGACCGAGAGACCGCTTGGCGCCTTCTCGGCTTTATCTGGCTAAAAGCAGCCGATCAATCGAAAGATGCAAACGCGCTCTCTAATGCCCAAACCGCCTTCGAAAAGGCATTGTTGCTGAACCCAAAAGACTACGAGGTGCGCGAGGGTCTAGGACGCATCTACCTTGCTCAGAACCACTATAAAGAGGCCTATGAGGCGTTTCAACAGGCTGCTACCGACCGCCAAGCGGCAGGTCAACAGGCAGCTTTACCGCCAAATATGCTTTACAATAGTGCCGTCGCAGCCCAAAAAGTAGGAAAAATCGAAGAGGCCATTCAGCTCTTCCAAACCTATCTTAAGACCAACCCCCATGATGAGAGTGCCCTTGCCTGGCTCGGTGCGTGCTATCTTCAACAACATCAATACGATCAGGCAATCGAAACCCTCCGTCAAGCGCTCGACATCTCTCCGTCCGACACCACAGCACGTCTTAATCTCGCCAGCGCCCTCATCGCCCAAAAACAGTATGCATCGGCCACCAAAGAGTTGCAAGAGCTTGCCCGGCAAGAGCCTAACTCCCCCTTAGTCGCCTACCTGCTCGGCACCACCCTGGCCAATACCGGTGACTATGCAGCCGCTGCAGCCTCTTTGCAACGCTATGCTCAACTCGATCCTCAGGGCCAGGCCGTCCCTAACGGCGATGGATTTTGCGCCCTTGGCGACGCTCTGCAGCATCTCGGGCGTAATAGCGAAGCGATCGCCGCCTACCAGAAAGCCACGGAACTTGCTGCCTCTAACGCCGTGGCTTGGCACAACCTCGGCATTCTTACTCTGCAGGACGCCCTCCAGAAAAAGCTTCCCCTCTCCGCTCCGGAATGGCAAACAGCCCAAACGGCGCTCGATAACGCCGTCCAACTTCAGCCCAACGACTATGCTGCTATCGAGGCCCAGGCTACCCTACTTGCCCAAGAAGGCAACAATGTTGCAGCGGCAGAAAAACTCCAGACCGCCTTAAACCTCCATCCCGATTCGATCTCCGCCCTACTTCTACTCGCCAAAACCCAAACCCAGCTAGGGCACTACACAGAGGCCGATAGCGCCTATCGGCAAGCTCTCAACCGAGACCCACAGAATGTGGATATCGCTCTTCTCTATGCGCAAAACCTTTTGCATGAGCAAAAATACACCGAAGCGTCCCATGTGCTGGCGCCAATCTACACGGCCAATCCCTCCCACCTCCAATTAGCCCTGTTCTACGCACGCAGCCTTCAGCTTGATGGCCAAAAACAGGCGGCGATACAGGTTCTTCAGAAGGTGGTTACCCTTCCTCAACACGGACAGGAGATGGCCCTCGCCCTACGTATGTTAGGCTACCTGCTTGTTACCAGCGGAGACCGCAAGAATTGGCAGCGTGCTAAAGAGGTGTACCGGCGTGCCCTGGTGGAACAACCTAATAACGCCGAGGCCCTCAACGGACTTGGGCTTGCTGTTCTTAAACTCGGCCGGCCGAAGGAGGCGATTCCCTACTTTAAGAAGGCCATTTCCATAGACCCTTCCTATGTAGATGCCGTTAACAACATTGGGGTTGCACGCGAGCAACTTGGCGACATCCCCGGCGCGCTCGGCGCTTTTCGCCGCGCCCTCCAAATTGATCCGCAGAACCAGGTAGCCCAAGAGAACATTCAACGCTATCGAGGCTGGATCAAGGTGTTCGAGAAAGGCTCCTCTTCTTAACGGAGCCTCATTCTGTGTGACGCTCTGCCGCGGCTAAAAGCGAAGGTCCCTCTCGCTTTGCTTCGAGATGACATGGTTTCCGCGCGCACATTTCTGTGTAGTCTCTCTACCCACAAGGAGTAGGGCTTCCAAGTTCAGCGGGAACTTCTGACTGTCTCTCGTCTTAAGTTTCCCCTTTGGCGTTTAGGCTCTCTGCGCTTCCTGTGGCGAGTAGGCTCATTTCTGCAAGGTATTCGGGCCGATGCCAATGGAGCAGCGCATTTGGTCGCCGAGTTGGACCTTTATGGCGCGCTTTACCTGACGGGCTAAGGCCTCCTCCATCGGGCGCCCCTGCACCGTACGCCCGATCCCACAAACCATCTCGTCTATGCTAAGCACCTGAACCGACACGAAATAGGCTTGAAGCAGCTCACAGAGAGCACGATGATACTGCACATAAAGCAGGGGGCGCGCC
>NZ_DATGLN010000172.1:0-22426 GCF_035294165.1 Chthonomonas sp. | reverse complement strand
TTACTGCGGCTTGAAGAGAAGATCGAGGAGTTAAAACGCGAAAATGCTCTTCTACGTCAAGCGCAACAAGCCCAGGTCGCATCGAAAAAGGGAGAGGAAACTGCCCCTGCAGCCTCACGCCCTGAAGCGGTCGCAGCTGCCGGCACCATTCGCCTGTCCGTAGACCCGGCAACTGGACAAATTGTAGATGCAAGCCCTGCAGCCGTACGCTTCTTCGGCTATGGCGTGGAAGCCCTCCGAGGCCGGCACATCGCGGACCTCGACCTCCTCTCACAAAAAGGAGCACCTCTTCCTACTCCGGGAGAGGCAGCATCCCTCTTTCGTGCACGCTATCGTCTCGCACAAGGCGAAGTGCGCGACGCGGACGTCTTCATTTATCCTATTGTCCGTGAAGGACAGCCTCTGCTGCAATATACGATCTTTGATGTCACCGAACGCGAAAGCGACATCCGTATCCTCCGTCGCAACGAACGGCGCTTTCGCCAGATCGTCGAACAGGCTGCCGATCTCATCTACCGAACCGACCCCTCGGGCTACATCACCTACATCAACCCCGCAGCCATGAAACTCTTTGACTACTCCCTCGAAGAGCTGCGTCGTGTTCACTTCTCAGAACTGATTCACCCGGACTACCGTGCCGAAATACTCGCTTTCTATGCACGCCAGGCCTCATCTCGCACCCTATCCACCTACTGTGAGTTTCCCATCATCACCCGAACTGGAAAAACGGTGTGGATCGGACAGAGTGTGCAGCTCTTCACCCGGGATGGTCGTATTCTTGGCTTTCAGGCCATTGCACGGGATATATCGGAACGCAAACAGGCCGAAAAACTGATCACCGACCATGTCGCACGCCTCCACCGCCATAACCGCCGGCTCCACGAGCGCCTGCAAAAACTCGAACGTATTAATATAGACCTCGGCGGTATGGCGATGACCGACTATCTTACCGGATTGCGCAACTACCGTGCCTTCCGCGATCGCTTGAACCACGCTTTCCAACATGCCCGCAATACCCGAACGCCTCTTTCGCTTCTGCTCATAGACCTCGATCACTTCAAAAGGGTTAACGACACGCGCGGTCACGCAGCAGGCGATGCCCTCCTGAATACCCTCGGCTCACTGCTTCAAACGCGCGCGCGCTCTACCGACGTGGTAGCCCGCTATGGAGGTGAGGAGTTTGCGGTTATCCTGCCCTTCACCGACCAAAGCGGCGCGGTCGCCCAAGCGGAACGCCTACGGGCGATCATCGAACACACTTTTGCCAACGATGGAGTTACGGCCAGCATCGGTGTGGCCTCCCTTTCCGAAACGGTCAATAGCCCAGAAGACCTTATACGCCAAGCCGATATCGCGCTCTATGCCGCCAAACAACAGCGTAACGCCGTGCGCCATTACGCCCAACTAACCCCTGAAACACAGCAAAATATTCTCCAAATCGTCACGCGCCAGCCTGCCGCTGAAGGCACAAATGTCGAGGAGTCGTAGCGTCACCAAACAGGCTGTCTCTAGCGTCCTGCCCATCGTATGCAAGCCTGTTCTTGTTCCTCCTGCCCTGTTTGGCAACATACATCAGGTTCTACCCCGCTCTCCTTTAGCCGTAAGTCCGGTAAAATAAGAGGGTGGTTAAGGAGAGAAATATGCAGCGGCAAAGCGTGGTCGTTATCGGAGCCGGTCTTTCGGGGCTAGCGTGTGCGCGTATCATTCAACGTGCCGGTCACTACGCCCATCTCTATGAAGCTTCCGACGGCGTGGGCGGTCGCGTCCGCACAGACTACCTAGATGGCTTTCAACTTGATAGGGGATTCCAAGTGCTTTTTCCAGCCTATCCCGCCGTGCAGACGGAGATCGATCTCGATGCCCTTCGCCTACACTCCTTCCTTCCCGGTGCCCTCATTCATCTCCAAGATAAACTCTATCTGATCGTCGATCCCAGCCGGGCACCATCTACACTTCTCGCCACCGCGTTTGCCCCCGTCTTCACTGTAAAAGACCGCTTGCTTGTTCTGCGCCTGAAATCACAGTTGCAGAGGCTCTCCGTTGAGGCTCTCTTTCGGTGGCCCGACAAAACCACTGAGCAGTTTCTGAAAGATTACGGCTTTTCCGATGCCTTCATTAACCACTTCATCCGTCCCTTCTATGGCAGCACTTTCTTAGAGACACGCCTACATACAAGTGTGCGCATGTTCGCGTTCGTTTTTAAAATGCTGGCCGAATCACAGGCGGCATTACCTGAGAACGGCATGGGTGCCATCGCTCAGCAAATTGCCGGCAGCTTAGCTTCTAACAGCCTTCATCTCAATAGTCCCGTCACAGCTCTCTGGAAAGAAGGGGAGCGCGTGAAAGGAGTTGTGCTGGAAAATGGAGAACGTGTTGAAGCCGATAAGGTGGTGCTGGCAACAGAGTTCCACCAAGCTGCGAAACTAGCCGGCCTTCATTTGCCGGCCACATGGCGCAGCACTACAACAGTCTATTTTGCTCTTTCCCAAACCCTCTATCCGGAGAAAGCAGTGGTTCTATTTCCCGGCACCGGTCGGTTTGTCACTAGTGCAGCGCTCGTCTCGAACATCGCCCCATCCTACGCTCCGCCCGGACAACATCTCCTCGCCTGCAACATCGTAGGCGATCCGGCCATGGAGGACGAAGAACTGGTTCAACGCGCCAAACAGGAGCTTGCTGCGGCTTTCCCCGACGCCGACATAGGCTCCTGGCGATACCTGCGCACCTACCGCATCCCGCACGCGCAGTTTGCCCAACCGCCGGGCATCTGGGAGCTGCTGCCTCCCGCACAAACACCCTACGACGGGCTTATCCTCGCCGGAGAGATAACCGTCTCAAGCTCTATCCATGGGGCGCTCGTCGCAGGACGCCGTGCCGCAGAGCTTGCCCTCGGAACTACCGATCTGCCGGTCTAATCTCCATGCTGAGTCCCGAACGGTTTGCCGAACTTTGCAAAATAAGTTGTATGGGCAATCAGCTCCATGCATCTGCCATCCGATGGCTATCGCATGTGCCCTTCCCCACAACCCTGGTTTGGTTGCCCGAAACCGTCGGTGCTGATGAGGAGGCCCTTCTGCTGGCAGCACCCTTTCTCGGTGAATCGCCTGATGGCCTCTCTCTTTGCCGCGATCCTCTTGGCAAACCCTACCCTGCCCGGCGAGGATATCCCGTTCCCTGGCTACATATCTCCAACACCCACGACGGTGGTCAACGCCTCCTTCTGGCCGCCAAGCACGAAAACCTGGTAGGAGTTGGGCTTGATGTGGTTCACCTACCACGCCTGCGCAGCCCACACAAAGACAGGGCCTACCTGCATCGTCTAGCAGCTCGCTTCATGGAGCCTACAGAGTATGAGAGGTTTCAATGTGCGGCTCGGCAAGACGATGAAGAGGCTTTACGCCGCCGTGTAGCAGCCCATTTCTCTCTGATGGAGGCTGCCTCCAAGGCACTCGGCACCGGCCTTAAGGTCGGTGCTTTCATGGGGCATTCAGCCTCTCTGCCTCTTTCAGCACTCGGAGCACTCCAACTTGAACCCTCCGTGCAACTTTTCTTCGACGATCATGCTCAAACTCGCCTTGCCACTCTCAACGCGCAACGCTGGGAGGCCTACTGGGGTTCTGACGACACCTATCTTGTTAGCGCAGTGTTTCTATTTGATAACGAGCAAATCAACAAATTACCTCTTGACGAACAGACGCCTTTCATGTCATATTAAATGCAACATGCGGGAGTAGCTTAATGGTAAAGCTCCTGCCTTCCAAGCAGGCGACGCGGGTTCGATTCCCGTCTCCCGCTTCCGCAAAGCCCTGATTTCGTTTTTCGTCAAGCCCTCAACATCTATCTCCCGAGCCGCCACCGAAGAAAGAACCTTCTCCACCCTAATAAGGTACAATAGCCTACACTTTACCTATACTACATCCAACACTAAGGAGCATACTTCCATGACACGCAATGATCGCAGTAAACCAACCAACAAGTCTCTGAGTAGACGCGAGCTTCTAACCCGAATTGGAGAAGCCGCCGTTGCCTCCACGGTTGCCGGTGCCACAGAGGCTGAAGCGAGGGCGAACCCTCCTAAGCCTATCATTTTAGGAAGTGGCGCCTTCCGCTATGAGTGTGTTCACGACTGGCTAACCCCTCCGCCCGACATAGAATGGGGAGATACCCATGGCATCGCCATCGACTCTCATGAGCGCATCTACATCGCCCATACGGTAGGCCCTAACAGCCGAAAGGGCGATGCCATCCTCGTTTTTGATAGGCACGGACGGTTTCTCAAATCGTGGGGCGAGCGGTTTCGCGGAGGAGCACACGGTCTCGACCTACGCCGTGAAAACGGACGAGAGTATCTCTACCACTGCGACATCAACCGCAAAGTCTTTGCCAAAACCGATCTCGATGGCAACCTCATTTGGGAAAAGGGTACCCCGACGGAAGCCGGTGTCTACAAGGATGGTACCCCCTTCAATCCCACGAACATCGCCCTGGCCGATAACGGAGACTTCTATGTGAGCGACGGCTATGGCTCAAGCTACATTCATCAGTACAACATAAGAGGCGAATATATTCGTACCTTCGGTGGGCCGGGAACAGAGCCGGGCAAGCTCCAGCAGCCCCATGGCATCTGGGTTGATAAGCGCGGATCGGAGCCACTGCTGATAGTTGCCGATAGAGCGAACAACCGCCTTCAATACTTTACTCTCGACGGCAAGCATGTTGGCTTTGTGACGAATGGCATGCGCCTACCATGCCACTTCCACGTGCGAGGAGAGCTGTTGCTCGTGCCCGATCTCGACCATGTTGTGACCATCCTCGATGGTAAAAACCAGGTTGCCGTCCAGCTTGGTGATGGTCGAGGAATGCCGGAGATGCGAGGCCATCCACGCTCCGACTTCCCACCAGGAAAATTTATCCATCCTCATTCGGCAAAGTTTCTTTCCAATGGTGATATCCTTGTGGTCGAATGGGTGCCTATCGGGCGTGTTACCTTGCTACGTCGCCTAAGCTAGGAAGTTGCCTGCCGTACTCCTTAGCCGATGCGGCATTTGCTCTGCTTAATAGGATTATGATATACTCATCCTGAGTAGGTGCAGGAGAGGCTCGGTTGCTGGTGGCATCGAGCTAGAATTTCTCTACCCCACCGTAAGCCCCCGTAGCTCAGTGGATAGAGCAACCGCCTTCTAAGCGGTCGGTCGCAGGTTCGATCCCTGCCGGGGGCGTGTTTCCCCCTATTTTCCCCATGCCCTCATCGGCTTTGGTGGCTGTTGATCACGATGTACATGGGATAAGTCATCGCACCCACCCACCATACCCCAAAAGCAGGAAGGTGACAGAAAGATAACGAATTTAGAAGGGAGATTCGAATATCTACGTGTCTGCATCATAAGCTCGGAAATCCATTATGAAGATACTTGTTTCTGTCAAGCGGGTACCGGACCCCTACGCCAAGCTTCGACTAACTCCGCAAGGCGCTCTCGATACCGCTGGACTGAGCTGGACGATGAACCCCTTCGACGCCATCGCCCTTGAGGAAGCTCTTCGATTGCGTGAGAAGGGTACCGTCACCGAAATTACCGTTGTGAGCATCGGTGGCCCCGAAACCGAAGACACGCTGCGCATGGCGCTCGCCATGGGGGCAGATCGGGCGCTCTGTGTTCTTGAAGAGCGCCCTCCAGACCCTCAAAGAGTAAGCCATCTCCTCGCCGCCATCTATCATCGAGAACAGCCCCAGCTCATTCTGATGGGCAAACAGGCAACCGATGACGATGCCAACCAAGTAGGCCAGCGCCTCGCCGCCCTCCTGCAACTGCCACAAGCCACTTTTGCCTCCTCCGTTCATTTGGCATCCGATGGACAAACCGTTCAGGTTACACGCGAGGTGGATAGCGGTAGAGAGATACTTGAGCTTATACTTCCCGCCGTCATCACCGCAGACCTGCGCTTGAACGAACCGCGCTATGTAGCCCTTCCTGCCATTCTGAAAGCGCGTTCAAAACCGCTTCAACACTTTCACGGCGGCGAACTGGTGCCTCTTGTCTCGCCCGGCTTCCTTCTCGTAAAACGCGAAACACCCCCGCCACGCAAACCAGGCCGCAAAGTTCAAAACGTGGAAGAGCTTATCGCCGCCCTTCGTGAGGAAGCCAAAGTCTTGCCCAATAAACATACCTGAAAGTAGATACGTACGATGACCCAATGGATAGTTCTTGCCGACACCGATGGCGAAACCGTACTGCCGTCCACATTGTCCGCCATTGGCTTCGCCCAGATGCTGGCGCCTAATAGCTTCTCTCTTCTTATCATCGGAGGAGCAACTATCCCCGACTCGCAGGAGCTATGGTGCCGCTATGGCGCCGAAAAACTGCTAATCGTCTCTCTCCCCGAGTTGGCTCATCCCACTGCCGATAAGGTCGCCCCCGTCATCGCCAAGGCCATGCAAACAGAAGGAGCGAGTTGGCTTGTTGGCCCTGCCTCCTCCTTCGGTCGCGATCTGCTGCCTCGAGTGGCCGGACTACTAGACCTCCCGATGCTTTCCGAGATCATCCACGCGGAACGAGATGAGGCCGGCTTCCTTTTTCAACGCCCTGCCTACGCAGGCAACCTGCTTGAAACCTATCGGCCGGTAGCCAATAGAGGCGTCCTCAGCATACGCACCTCCGCATTCCAAGCAGAAACCACCGAATCGCAGAGTCCGGTCGAAACACTGAAGATCGATCCCTCTGAACTACCCACCTCGACCCGATGGATCGGGCAAGAAAAATCCGAAAATAAACGCCCCGACCTAAGCGCAGCCCGCGTCGTCGTTTCTGGCGGCCGTCCCTTGAAAGATGCCGCTACCTTCGAGCGTCTTATCGGGGGCCTTGCCGACCGCCTAGGAGGTGCTGTGGGTGCCACGCGCGCCGCCGTGGATAGCGGGATCGCCCCAAACGAGTTGCAGATCGGCCAAACCGGACGAGTGGTTGCACCAGACCTCTATATCGCTGTGGGTATTTCCGGCAGTGTACAACACCTGGCCGGCATGAAAGATTCTAAAGTCATCGTAGCCATTAATAACGATCCCAATGCCCCTATCTTCGAGGTGGCCGACTATGGACTTGTGGCCGACCTCTACCAGGCCGTCCCAGAACTACTTGAAAAACTCTGACCATGCCAACCCGCACGATCTTTTTTCATATTAGTGGCTTCCAGCAGGCATGCTTCTACATTCTGGCGCTGATCAGCACTGCTGTCGCTCTATTTCCCATCCTGCGCCGTGCGCAAATCTGGCTTCGAGCTGGCCTCTCATTCTCCCTAAAGCAAACCCTTCAACACCTCACATCGTTAGCAGGCGAAGTGTTTGCACATCGCCGCGTTCTAAGGCGACGTTATGCCGGCATAGCCCATCTTCTCCTTTTCTACGGCATGCTCGTCCTCTTTATTGGAACCTGTATCGTCGCTATCGAACACTACGGAGCCTTCTTTTTCGGCCCTCATTGGCTCTATCGCGGTTGGTTCTACTTAACCTGCAAAACTACTCTCGATATCTTTGGACTAGCTCTCGTTATCGGCATTCTGCTTACCCTCTTGCGCCGCCTCCTCTTTCGACCTAAGGTACTCGGCCACACTCCATGGGATACCGGTTTTTTGCTGCTCCTCTTCATAGCAACCCTTACAGGCTTTCTATTGGAAGGGGCCGGGCTAGCCGCCGATCCCTCACGACATGCCTACAACACTTACTCACCTATCGGGCGGTGGTTCGCTCTGCTTTTTCCACACCTATCTCCAACCGGCTATGTCCTCATCTGGTGGGTTCATACGCCGCTTGTGCTTGCCACCATCGCCGCTCTTCCCTATGGCAGACGGCTCCATCTATTTACCGCCCCTCTTTCTATCCTCCTCCAACCTAGCCGGCCCATGGGCGTTTTAGAGCCGGAAACGATGGAGAAAGTAGAGCAAACCGGCCGCATAGGCGTCGGAACTTTAGCCGATCTCAACGGCACCTTTCTCCTGAGCCTCGATGCCTGCATGGAGTGCGGTAGATGCACCGAAGCCTGCCCAGCCTATGCCGTAGGGAAACCCCTCGACCCCAAGCAGATCGTGCTCTCCCTAAGACAACAGATGTGGGCACCCGATCTCTCAGAGACCACTACCGACGTTATTGACGATGAATCGCTTTGGGCATGCACCAACTGCCATGCATGTGTGCGAGAATGCCCTGCAGCTATTCGTCATGTAGACCTCATTGGCGGCATCCGCAGATACCGAGTTGGAGAAGGACGCCTAAGCGGCTCTGTGGGCACCATGTTGCGCCAGCTAGCAAGTCAAAAGAACCCATGGGGTCTTCCGCCCTCCCAACGAATGGAGTGGGCGAAAGGGCTGGAAATTCCACTCGCTGATCCCGGCCAGAAAACCGACATCCTGCTTTGGGTAGGATGTGCAGGGGCTTTCGAGCCACGTGCCCAAGCCACCATGCGGGCACTTGTGTCGCTCCTCAATGCTGCCGACGTTCGCTTTGCCGTGCTCGGCCCGCAAGAACAGTGTACGGGGGACCCCGCACGGCGTATCGGGGAGGAGTTTCTTTTTCAGCAGCTTGCCTCTGAAAACATCGCTGTGCTAAATAGCATTGGTTTCTCTCGAATTCTTACCGCCTGCCCCCACTGCTTTCACACGCTTAAAAACGAATATCCCCAATTCGGCGGCAACTACGAGGTACTACACCATACCCAGTTTCTTCAGCAACTTGTGCAGGGCGGTCGCCTTAAACTAGAGCGCGGTGCCCAAACAGCCATCACCTATCACGATCCCTGCTTTTTGGCGCGGGTTAATGGCGAAGTAGAAGCTCCTCGTGCCCTGCTACAAACGCTTATGGGGCACCCTCTAACAGAGCCAGAACACTACGGCGACCGCACCCTGTGTTGCGGGGCAGGAGGAGGCCGCATGTGGATGGAAGAGGCTGGCACCCAGCGACCTAGCACCAGAAGGGTGCAAGAGCTTCTATCCACCGGCGCCCAAACCATAGCGCTCAGTTGTCCATTCTGCAAGGTCATGCTAGGCGACAGCCTTGCTATCTCCCAGCAGAATGCCACTCACCTTGCCGATATCTCCGAACTACTACTCGCCTCTCTCATCAACACCGATCCACCCCCTCCCCAAATGGCTACAAAACAAAGTGTTTAAGCGTGCCAATCCCTTACTGCGCCTCTTGCGTCCCACCTTCATGAGGTCCAAACGTCCATTGAAAACCGATATAACTCATAAAACTCGTGTCGCCACTGAAAGTTCGGCCAAACGAAAAAAGCAGATGATGCCCATCATCAAAGTTGTACTGTCCTCCTAAGTTAAAGCCCATTATGTCGCTCTCCCCTACCGCCTGCGAGGTGTTATAATACACTTCTCCCCCAAGGGTTAGATGAGCATTGAGGTCTTTTTGCAACAGCCACCCTAAATAGAGGTAATCATGATTGCCAGCCCCCGGGTTGATCCAGTAACCTCCACCGCCATAGGTCGTCCAGGCACCCCAGCTTTTTTGCAGCCATATGGGCAAAAAGGTTTGAAGATGGCCGGAGCCTAATCCGCGCGTGGCGTCGCCTGTAGGCACCTCGAGCAGCGGAAAAATGCCAATCATCGGGCGCCTACGCCCCTCTTGCACGAAACGATATTTCACACCTAGCTCTATATCGCCCAATCCATATAGCAGTGGGCCACCTGTCGCCTGCGAAAAAGCCATAGGGAGAATAATATGCAGTTGCACATTGGGAACGATGCCGTTGTTTACCTCGATATGGGGCAGTGTTCCACTTGTGCCCCCCTTCGTATGCTCATAGATAGAAGAGATATACACCTCCCAGTGATGCCATTCCACCGGCTCCGGGTCGTCGGTAATGAAAGGAGGGCCTGCGAATGCAGTTCTCAACGAAAGCGACATCAGAAAGGCACAGAAGCAGAGACGACATCCAGAACGCGATGCTTTGCCTAGAAACGACAAAACTGTATCCTCCTCCATAAAAATATCGGTATTGGACAGAAGAGATTGATTAGGAAGACATACCTCGTTGGCTTTGTAGCGCCGCATAGGCGAGCTGTGCGGCGAGATAGACCTGCTTCAAGGGCACATTATGTGCCTGAGCCGCCGCCTTAACATCCTCATACTCCGGCGAAGCCGTGCGCTCTACCCCGCCCCAGCTGCCGATCTTAATGCGAATCGGGCCATATGGCGTCTCGACGCTCTCCCATCGCCGGGCCAGCACATAGCGCTCCATTAAGGTATGACGAATGCCGAAAGTGGTCGTTTCGGTGAAAATTATCTCTGCAAGTGTTTCCCTTTTTTCCGGTGGCCCTAACACGGTTAGTAGAGTTGCCGGACGACCTTTTTTCATGTGGACGGGTGTTAAATAGACATCGAGCGCGCCTGCTGCGAAGAGACGTTCCATAAGCGGCTCATACAACTCCGGTGAAAAATCGTCGAGGTTGGTCTCTAGCACCGCCACGGTCTGTGGTGTCTCTACTCCCGCCGCCACGGACATCGCCTTCTGCTCTGTGACTATCATGAAAGGAAACGCCTCCCTCAATAAGGGCGGTGCCGGTTCATCGCGCAACTCTGCCATTGCCCGAGGCAGCAATGGCATGAGAACTCCTAAGGCAGCCTGAACCTCATCCAGGGCAAGCGGCAGATTCACAACGAGCACCCGATTTCTTAGGCCCGCAAGCCCTCGTGAAAGCAACAGCGCAGGCGCCTGCATGGCTCCCAGCAGGCGTATGCACTCCATTAACCCCGGCGCCTCCCTCTGAATCACTTGCCTCGTGGCCTCCGGTGCGGAGGCGCGTGGAGAAAAGCCGGTTCCCCCCATTGTCAACAGCAGATCGCATCGCCCATCGCTCCAACGACGCAGCGTCTCGGCGATCGCTACGGGGTTGTCCGGTACAACCTGCTTCTCAACAAGCTCCCAGCCGTGTGTTTGGAACGTCTCCTCTACCCAGCTTCCTATTAACTTCGCCTCCTCTGCCCCCTGAACGACATCATCCCCAATGCACAGAAGACAGAAGCGAAGCGCCTGGTTCACGATCCCTTAACCTCCGTAAGTAACCGGTCAATAACCTTACTGTAAGGCTCCGGATCGCGTGGTGCCCCCTGCCAGACACGACATATGCGCCCTAGAGGGTCTATTAATACGCTCACCGGAACATCCTCAATACATCCAAATTGACGCAATAGCAGCGGAGTTGCCATACCCTGCGGTGGAATCACGTTATTGCGACGACAGTAGTTGCGTATGTCGGAGGCTGTGTTGTTCCCCACTACTACCCCGATAATATCTACTGGTTTGCCTACATAGCGCTCATAAAGGGCATTGAGATCTGGCTGCTCTGCTATACAAGGGCCGCAGTTGAACCCCCAAAAGGTGAGCATGGTAATTCGCCCGCGTTGTGTTTTCGGGGTCAAGGTACGACCATCTATCATCCGCAACGTGAAGTCCGGGCATGGAGCGGTTAGGGTAGGCTCTATAGGGCCGATAGCGGCAAACTGGCGACTTACCGGCCAGTGTGCTTGTTCGGTCTGCCACCATTTTATCCACTGAACGGCCATCTTCTGGCGTAACGTCGGAGGTGCCAGCATCGAGACGTGCCAAGGTTTATGCAACCAATGTGAAAGGGCACTCATTGCCATCTGGGCAACGTTAACATCCGCATCTTCCGTCGCTCCCACTAACACAGGCACCAAACTCGGATCAAGCCTCTGCTTACCACGCTCCGTAATAAGGGCGAGTTGCGTCGCCGCATCTTCCCTCACCCAGGGGTCTTCATCCTGTAGGGCGGCTGCCAACAACTGCTGCCCCTGCATAAAGTCCATACGTGGCAGTTCATAAAGCGCCCTTCGGCGAACCTCCGAGTCGCAATCTTGAAAGGCCTGTCTCACTGCAGAGATAGCCTCAGGGGTTTTCCAGTTACCAAGCTGGTCTACCGCCGCATAGCGCAAACCCGCGCTCGGGTCGTGTACATACCGCAGTAATAAAGGCAACTGCTGGCTATTCGACAGTCCATTGAGTTTCGTCATGAGAGCTGGCAAGGCGTCCTCGCTGTTTCCATGTAAGGGATCAAGCGGCGGCAGAACAGGCTGCTCATGCAGATGGCGTAGAATCAAGGCCACCAGTATCGCAAAAACGGCAACTCCGATGAAAGTTGGCCTCAACACCGGGTGCGTGGCAACCGATTCATCGTTAGATAGCATTTTCGATGACATTATTCCCCCCTCCTATCCGGAGTTAACAGGCGTCCCTAGAGCCTTTGCAAGGCTCCAGAAACGGCGTTGGCAAATAGACGACGCAGACGCAATACCCCCGATCCGTCGTTCTGTTTTTCATAGTAAACCCGATTCGTCAACAAAATGAGCACAAGGTCTAGCTCCGGATCGATCATCAAAAGCGTTCCGGTAAATCCCGTATGCGCAAAGGTTCTCTCCGAAAGAAGATCGCCCTTTGGCAGATAACCGTTCGGATAGGCGAACCAGCCGATGGTATGAGCGTTGAGATGAGGCGGATTCTGATTCGTCTCCATAAGGCGACGCGCTAACGGGCCTATGAGTGGAGCAAAAAGAGGTATCTCACCCTCAGGCGGGCGCAGCCCCAGCATGTAGCGCGCTAAATCGGGCGCCGTAGTATAAAGCCCGGCATGTCCTGCCGCTCCTCCCATTCCTCGTGCGTTCGGGTCGTGTACCTGTCCTAAGGGTGCAGAGGTTACAGCAAGCCAGGATTTCAAATTTTCACAAGGGAAATAGCCGCTACGCTCCATGCCGAGGGGGGCGAAAATTCGTTTCTTGGCTAAATTTGGCAACGTCTCGCCCAGTTCACGCTCAAGCACAAACCCCAAAAGGATGTAGCCAAGGTCGCTATAAGCATATCTTGTTCCTGGCTCTGCCTCCAGTGGTGTAGCTAGAATCAGCTCCAAAGGGTTGCCCGTCTCGTTTACATTACGCCAAGAGGGCAAACCGCTTGTGTGAGTGGCCAACTGTTTGAGCGTCACCTCACCCAACGAGGTCTCCTTGGCCTCGGGCAAAGTCCAGCGTAATGGCTGTTCGAGATGGATCTGCCCTGCTTCCACGCACTGCAATAGAAGGGTGGCCGTGATCGTTTTGGAGAGAGAAGCGGCATCAAAAATGGTATCTATCTGTGCGGCAACGGGTGGGGTTGCGTCCGGCTGTGCCAGCCCTCCCGCTCCCATAGCGGCGACCTTACCATGACGCATTACAAGATAAGCATAAGCGGTATAGAGCTGCTCCTCAATACCCCGATGGAGCATACTTTCCACAGCCTTCAGCCGCTCCGGGTCAAACCCCAAAAGCTCCGGCGAGCGCACCAGTCTCTCAATCGGCATACCAGTCTCTCTCTCGTTGACTAAAAGACGTTTAGGTCGCCTATCTGTTCGTCAGTCGGAGCGACTTATCCTTCTTGGATCCGAGCTGGGTAGCTCTTGCCTGCGAAAAATGAGAAAGATAGGGCTAGCCGCCTGTTGCCAACGCACGATCCGCACAAGCCGATAATCCTCCCCCAAAACCTGTGAGGACTCCCGCGCCAATGCATCGGCCTCTTTAGGACGTAAACAGAGCCACTTTGGGCGAAAGCGTGTGACCATACAAAGCAGCGGCTTCGATGTATGATAGCAAGGCAATACCTGGGGTGTTACCAAACCGATCATGTCGAGAATGGGTCGTTCCGAATAATATCCAATGGTGCCAATTGGCTCTAGCAAAATAAGATCGTTCGGCGCGGCATGCCGTCGAAACCAAAGACCTGTCGGGCGAAGTACCTCGTCCTCTTCTTGTTGAGGTTGCTGAATTTCAACGATCAAGCGTGGCAAGTGGAGCACCCCCAGGAGGGCGATCAGCACAAGCCCGCCAGCCTTCATGAAGCGCCCTATACGTGCAGAAGCAAATCGGTTTGATGAGAGATACGTACATCCCGCTCTCGCTAAAAAGCACCCTCCAAGCGCTGCAGTTATCAGATAGAGCGGCCAAGGAGGCAGAAAATACCAACTGAAAGCCGGCACCGGTGAAGCAAGCATTGTGCCGTAATAGATCACCATCCACCAGAGCGGAACGAGCAGTTGCCAGCGCCCTTTAAGCAGGCTTTCTCCCAAGCCGACCCCAAAAAGCAAGGTTAATATATCCTGAAATAGCCCTCTGTCAAACTGAGTTTGAAAAGCTTCCAGTATCGCGCTATGGGAGCCGGCCATGGTTACCTTGTAGACCGTTAGCTTTGCTACAACAGAAGAGGGCAGCGGCGTGCCGAAATAGAACAGAGCAAACAGAAGCCAAGGCAGCACAATAAGACCGGCGATAACGGCACCTCTTACATCGAAACGTCGCTTCTGATAGGTTTGGGCTACCAAAAGCAAGCCCCCCAACACCAAGCCATCAATGCGCAACAAGAAGAGTATTGCGGTTAAAACCCAGAGGGAGAGCGAATGAGAGCGTGCAAAGGCCACTATAGCCGCCATGCCAATGCATGTTACCAGCCCCGTCTCCATACCGCTAATACTCACGCTTATCGGTGTTACGCCAACCGCATACAGGAGGGCGGCAAGCAGTCCCGCCGTCGGTGCGCGCAGCTCATCGGCAAATCTGCAGATAAGCCAGCAGGTTATCCCGTCCGCTACGATATTAAGAAGCTTGCCTAAGAAGATCGCGGGCAGGTGCAGCCACAGAAAAAGGGCAAGAATAAGCGTGTAGAGCGGTGTTGTGGTTCCTAAAACATGCTGACCGCTATTATAGGTAAACCCTCTTCCCAGCGCGATATCGCGTGCATACCGCAGGGTGATGAAGAAATCTTCTCCGGTAGAATGTGTTTTCAAAGACACATACGATCGAACTGCAATAGCAAAAACGGCAATAGCCCATGCGTAGGCACGAGCCTCCAGAAATGAGAGGTGCCGCCTTTCATTTGCTACGTCTGGCATGGAGAGAGAGCTTTTGAGTATCGAGGAGCTTTTAGCGATCTCCTCGTTGTCGGTGCAACGTTAAGAAGTCTTTCAGATCGGCAAGTGAGTAGTGCTCTTTTGCTTGCCGGCGCACCTTACGCTGATCATTGAAATAGGCCCAACGGAGAAGCCATCGATTCTGCACCAAGAAACGCTCGCGTCGAGCACGTAAAGACAAGCGCCGCCCCTGCCTAGGTAGTGCTGCCATCATACTGTCCTGGGCCAGTGTAGACGAGCGCCGACGCCGGCGCTTTGTCGAAGGCGATTTCGCTTCTTCGAGTTTGGAAGCCACCTTTTTCGCGCTCCGACGCGCCAACATCGCCTCGGTTAACAGCGTTCCCATCATCAAATCGGCCAACGGAAAGAGCACGCAGAAGTTCCAACGGTGGTATCGGTGATGCAGTTTATGGTGGGTTCGTAAAAACTGGAACCATTGGAAGCGCTCGACAAAATGGCCACGAGGAACATGGATATTCCAGTGGACATACTCATAGGCAACAAAATAGATCAGCATCGTTCCTAATGCAACCCATAATGTGTGGTGTATAAAAAATCTATCCACAAGCCAGGCGATTGGCAGATGAGCGGCCAAAATGGCCGGCAGCGCGTAGGGCTTCAATAGGACATGATCGGGATGCCCGGTCTCCTGAACATAAAAGCTCTCATCACCCTTATACCGTGTATGGTGGACAAGCGTGTGCCTATGGAAGGCCTCCCTAGGAAAACGCGGGCGGTGCATCCAGCAGCAGTGCCAATACCACTCAAAAAAGCTTCCGTAGAGTATCCAAAAGAGCGCAGTGCTCAGTTGTATCAAAAATATGATCATCCTTCCACCTCCTTTAAAGCGGCACCGAGATTGGTTCAGCTACACCCTATACCGACGGCATCGCTTCTTGGCGTAGATTTTACCCGAAAGCGATTTTAATAAGGCAATGGTGTGGTCACTATCAGTAAGGATTACAGCAGCTCTCAAGATAACCACATCGGCGACAATGCAGCTTTGCCCCCATTTGCTCGGCAGGTATTGGGTGATAACACACCGGACAGCGCAATACTTCCTCCTCTGTCACGCTAGGGCTTTTAGCCACCTCAAGCTTCGTTTTTTCTGGCGTTTCTTCTAAACGCGCCTTCGTCTTCTCCACGGTTATCCCTCCAACCTTGGCAACCATAGAACCCTCTACCTAATTATCCCATAAAAGCCACCTCCCTCTTGTCATGACGGTTATAAAACTGCTACAATGATTGTGGACAGAGTCACAAACTTACTCGACAACCATTCTGCGAAACCGAAGGAGCAAAATTTCCGCATGGCTATTGGACATGTCGTACAGGTGCAAGGACCGGTCGTAGACCTGGAGTTTGCCCCGAATGAGTTGCCTGCCATCAACAATGCCATCAAGATCAAAGACCCCGCCCGTAATATTGACCTTACCGTGGAGGCCGCCCAACATTTGGGCAACAATGTGGTGCGCTGCATCGCCATGTCAAGCACCGACGGTCTTATCCGCGGCATGGCCGCGGAGGATACCGGCCAGCCCATTACCGTGCCCGTTGGACGGGAAACGCTTGGCCGTGTCTTCAACCTGCTAGGTGAACCCATTGATGAAAAAGAGCCTGTTCACGCCAAACTACGATGGTCTATCCATCGTCCTGCACCGGGCTTCATTGACCAAAGCAGCACTCAAGAGGTTCTCGAAACAGGTCTCAAAGTGGTAGACCTCCTTACCCCCTTCTTAAAGGGAGGAAAGATCGGCCTTTTCGGAGGAGCCGGCCTCGGCAAAACGGTGCTTATCCAAGAGCTTATCTACAATATCGCCACCGAACACGGAGGTTTCTCCGTTTTCGCCGGCGTTGGAGAGCGCACTCGTGAAGGCAACGACCTCTGGTTGGAGATGTCCGAATCGGGCGTCATCTCTAAAACGGCCATGGTCTTCGGCCAAATGAACGAACCACCCGGTGCCCGGCTCCGCGTTGCTCTCTCTGCACTTACCATCGCCGAGTACTTCCGTGAGGAAGAAGGCCAGGATGTACTTCTCTTCATTGATAACATCTTCCGGTTCGTGCAAGCGGGTTCCGAAGTTTCGGCGCTTCTCGGGCGCATCCCTAGTGCAGTTGGGTACCAGCCCACTCTCTCCACCGAGATGGGCGCCCTACAAGAGCGCATCACCTCCACAAAACGCGGCTCCGTCACCTCCGTACAGGCCATCTATGTTCCCGCCGACGACCCCACCGACCCGGCTCCGGCAACTACCTTCTCTCACCTCGACGCCTACGTCTATCTTGAAAGACGTATTGCCGAAAAAGGCATCTATCCGGCAGTTGACCCGCTTGCCTCTACTTCCCGTATCCTCCAACCCCACATCGTTGGGGAAGAACACTACGCTGTCGCACGGGGGGTACAGCAGATACTACAACGTTATAAAGAGCTTCAAGACATTATTGCTATTCTCGGCGTGGACGAGCTTTCTGATGAAGACAAGCTCGTTGTTGCCCGAGCCCGCCGCATCGAGCGTTTCCTTTCCCAACCCTTCCATGTCGCCGAACAGTTCACCGGCCTTCCAGGAAAATATGTGCCCCTGAAAGAGACGGTACAGTCCTTTAAAGAGGTTCTTGAAGGCAAACACGACGATCTTCCCGAACAGGCCTTCTATAACGTCGGCAACATTGAAGAGGCTGTTGAGAAAGCGCGCAAAATGCAAGGGAGCTAATGATGGCAGAGACGTTTCAATTCGATCTCGTCACACCAGAAAGGCTTCTGCTTTCCGAACCGGTACGACTAGTCAGTGCGCCCGGTGTCGAGGGCTCTTTTGGTATCCTAGCCGGTCATGCACCTCTGCTCGCAGAGCTTGGCATTGGTGTCATTCGGGTCGAGCGCCCCAATGGCCAGGTGGAACTGGTGGCGACTAGCGGCGGTTTTCTACAAGCCACACGCGACCGAGTGGTTATTCTGGCCGATACGGCAGAGCTGGCCTCTGAAATTGATATCGAGCGGGCACGTGCCGCCGAAGAGAAGGCCCGCCAACTGCTTGAGATACCAGGTGAGCTTAGCGCCGAAGAGATACGCAAAATGATCGAGCGCGCCCAAAATCGCATTCGGGTCGCCCAAATGCTCCAGGAACAATAACCCTTAAGGGTGCAGAAAGCCCCCTGTCGTTTGACAGGGGGCTTTGTTGTTTTTCAAAAGGTTTAGTTTAAACTTTAGCCATGCTCGGCCAGACGCTGCACTTCTGCCGGGTCAACGTGAATGCCGGGTCCCATGGTAGAAGAGAGCGTAATGCGTTTCAGATATTTCCCTTTGGCAGAGGCCGGCCGGGCTTTCAGGAGAGCGGAAACCAAAGCAATGAGGTTGGCTTTAATGTGCTCGGCAGGAAAGCTTGCCTTCCCTATCGGGGCATGGATAATCCCGTTTTTGTCCACCCTGTACTCCACACGCTTAGCCTGTTTAATCTCTCGAACGACCTGTGCCACATTGGGCGAGACGGTTCCTGCCTTTGCATTGGGCATGCGCTGTTTGAGTATCTGCCCCAACCGAAACACTAGCGGCATCACGTCCGGGTCGGCCACCAAAATATCGCAGTTAGCCCCGCCCTCCTTCTGAATACGCTCTACGAGGTCTTCGGCGCCAACCAAGTCAGCACCGGCAGCTTTGGCCTCCTCGGCCTTTTCGCCGCGGGCGAAAACCCACACCACGCGCGATTTGCCCGTACCGTAGGGCAATGTTGTGGTGCCGCGCACCATCTGGTCACCATGACGGGGGTCTACCCCCAAGTTGATGGCGGCCTCTATGGTCTCATCAAATTTCGCGGTTGCCTTTCTCTTTACAAGTTCTATAGCTTCATCTAGGGAGTACAATTCGCCGGACTTTATGTCCTTGCTAATATCGAGGAAGCGCAGGCTGTGTCGCCTTGGCCGGCTCGCTCTCGCTTTCCTACGCGCCGCAGTCGAAAGTCCGTGCTTCTCTTCTTCAGCACTCTCGGTAGTGGATACCACAACGTCTGTATCTGCCATAAATCTCCTCCTGTGGTAGTTACGGAGCCACGTAGGCCCCTCCCAACTATTTTTTTTTCTTCGGTAAAACCAGTTTGACGGCTGCAGGGGTCTCCCCATCCAACGTCAGCTCTGAGGCGCGCTTCCCGATGGCTAGCCAAATAAGAGCGACAACGGTCAACCCCCAAAGTCCTAGCCCATACAAGATTCCGAGCAGGTAGGGCTGCCAAGGCTCATGGGGTATCTCCCAATCCACCACCCGCGCGATGCAGGCAAGGCTCACCAGAGTGGTGAAAAGGGCCACCCACACTGACCAGAAGTAGAACCGTGCACGTCGCTTGTTCCTCTGATCGACTCCAACATGATAGACCAAATGATGGTCTATCCGACACACCCACTCGCGCACCATCCCCCACAATATAGAAAGGATGGATAACACGGTCATCGAACAAGCGAACGGCTGTAGATGCATAACAGAACTCTCCAGGCAGTCCTCTCCTGTGCTCAGCCCACGATCTCTAGCCCCATCGAGCGAGCCGTTCCCTCGATGATCTTCACGGCTCCCTCCAAATCCACCGCGTTAAGATCGGGCAACTTGGTCTGTGCGATCTGCAGAAGCTGCTCACGCGTTATCTTACCGGCCCGCTCATGGCCAGCACGCCCCGACCCTTTCTCTATACCGGCCGCCTTTTTGAGCAGATCGGTTGCCGGAGGGGTTTTCGTGACAAAGGTAAAGGAGCGATCCTCATAAATGGTAATCTCAACGGGAATCACAGAGCCGGCGTATTGCGCAGTCTTCTCGTTGTAGCTATCAATGAAGTTTTTTAGATTGATTCCGTAGTGGCCTAGCGTCGAGCCGACCGGCGGAGCTGGGGTAGCCTTTCCTGCCGGCAGCTGCAACTTCACCACAGCGGTCACCTTTTTTGCCATTCCTTCTTCCTCGCTTTAGAACTCTCGTTTAAAATGAACTTAATCCAAGCGCTCGATCTGCTGAAAATCCAGCTCGACCGGTGTATCCCGTCCAAAGATAGAGATAAGCACGCGCACCTTTTCCTTATCCGGATGAACCTCTTCGATGGTGCCTGTAAAGTCTGTAAACGGCCCGGAAACCACGCGGATCACCTCACCCTTTTCAAAACGCACCACCGGCGTAGGTGCAGCCCCCTCGGTAGTATTTAAAAGAGCCTGAACCTCATGTTCCTGAAGCGGTACCGGCTTACCACCAGGCGGAATGAAATCTATCACGCCTGTTGTGGATTTTACGAGATACCAGGTATCGTTATCCAGCACCATCTCGATCAGCACATAGCCCGGATAGAGCTTGCGCTTGACCTCCATCTTCTTTCCGCCCCGCGAGCGAAGTTCGACCTCGGTCGGAACCAGAATTCGACCTATTTTGTCGTCGAGGTGCATCGACTCGGCACGGCGCAAGATATTGGTCATCACCTTGTTTTCATGTCCGGTGTAAACATACACCGCGTACCACTGTTTTTGCATAGCCACCTGTTGTATCACAAAAAGGTCACCCTCAAACGCTTCCCGGCCTCTCACTGCGGTAGAATGTGCTTTATGAGCCACGCAAACACGACATTCAAAATCCACATATAGGCTCCAATCACCACGACCACGGCAATCACTTGCCATGTCAGCCGATTCGCCTGCTGCCAGCTAGGCCATGTGGTTTTCTTTAGCTCTTGCCATACCTCACGAATAAACTCAATGGGGTTCTGGCTCGATTTAACCACCGAAAGATGCTGTTTCTCAATCGCCATCTTTATATCGCTCTTTTCCTTATATCGAGGTTCACACGCCCTCTTATTTTGATCTTAGTACCGTTGACGAGCACAGAGCGGTGTAAACCCACCTTCACATCGCGAGTGCCTCAAGGAGACAACAGGGGCAGAGAGACTCGAACTCCCGACCTGCGGTTTTGGAGACCGCTGCTCTACCAACTGAGCTATACCCCTTCATCTATCTCTACGCATTTTCTATTGCCGCTTACACCGTCGCTAACGAGCCTCACGATGAAGCGTATGTTTGCGGCATGACGGCTGTGGGCAGTATTTGCGCAATTCCAACCGCAACTGTTGGTTGTTATTCCCCGTTCGGCGGCGCGTTGTCGTGTAGTTGCGCGACTTGCACTCGCTGCAAGCCAGCACAACAATCACCCGCGCTTCTTTCTGTGGCATCTAAAACTCCCCTTAAGAAAAGTCGAAACCGAA
Source organism: Chthonomonas sp. (assembly GCF_035294165.1). Classification (GTDB taxonomy): domain Bacteria; phylum Armatimonadota; class Chthonomonadetes; order Chthonomonadales; family Chthonomonadaceae; genus Chthonomonas. The sequence continues at coordinate 1,271 of NZ_DATGLN010000172.1, read as the reverse complement.
TAGCTTATCTTACGATGTTCAGAATAGAGGGAGGGCGATACGACATATGCCCTCCCTTCATAGCGCATCTCCTATTCGAGGACTTTGGTAACGACACCGGCTCCTACCGTATGTCCCCCTTCACGCACCGCAAAACGCAAGCCCTCCTCCAACGCTACCGGCTGAATTAACTCCGCCGTTATCCGCACGTTGTCCCCAGGCATCACCATCTCTACACCCTCAGGCAATACCATCGAACCCGTTACATCCGTCGTCCTAAAGTAAAACTGCGGACGATACCCACTGTAAAACGGCGTGTGACGACCGCCCTCCTCCTTCGTCAACACATAAATCTCCCCTTGAAACTTCGTGTGAGGACGAATCGTCCCAGGCTTGGCCACCACCTGACCCCGCTCCACATCCGTCCGGTTCACACCACGTAACAGTATCCCCGCGTTATCGCCCGCGTAGATCACATCACACGTCTTGTGAAACTGCTCCAACGAGGTCGCCACCGTCTGGCGCGTCGGGCGTAAACCCACTATCTCCACAGGCTCGTTCACCTTCAACTGACCACGCTCCACACGACCCGTCACCACCGTCCCACGACCCGTTATCGTGAACACGTCCTCTATCGGCATCAAGAACGGCTTGTCCACATCCCGCTGCGGCGTCGGAATGTACTCGTCTATCGCATCCAACAACTCCCATATCCGACCGTTCCACTTGTCGTTGCGGCTCAAGTCCTCGCTTAACATCGCCTGCAACGCCGAACCCCGGATCACCGGTACCTCATCCCCAGGAAACTCGTACTTGCTCAACAGCTCCCGAACCTCCATCTCCACCAAGTCCAGAAGCTCCGGGTCGTCTACCATATCCACCTTGTTCAAAAACACCACAATGTAGGGCACCCCTACCTGACGGGCTAACAAGATGTGCTCCCGCGTTTGGGGCATCGGGCCGTCGGCGGCAGAAACCACCAATATCGCCCCATCCATCTGGGCCGCACCCGTTATCATGTTCTTGATGTAGTCGGCGTGACCGGGGCAGTCCACGTGGGCATAGTGGCGCTTATCCGTCTCGTACTCGGCGTGGTAGACGTTGATGGTCACCCCGCGCGCACGCTCCTCCGGAGCGCTGTCTATCTCCTCGTACTTAAGGGCCTTGCTGCCGTTGTAGGCGGCCAACACCCGCGTGATGGCCGAGGTCAACGTCGTCTTGCCATGGTCTACATGACCGATTGTCCCCACATTCACATGAGGCTTCGTCCGCTCAAACTTCTGCTTTCCCAT
>NZ_DATGLN010000171.1:0-23419 GCF_035294165.1 Chthonomonas sp. | reverse complement strand
GATAATCGCCGGTAAATTCATCGCCCCTCCGCCGGGTATCTGGTCTTCCACCGAGCCGATCGGCTTCTCACGTCCTTTCGTGTCGCGAATGCGGGCTGTACAAAGGTAGGGTAATAGCGAGGGAATCGTCTCCTCAGGGTTTTCCTGCTCCGGTGTGCGCCAAAGATGCGAGGCATCCACATTCAAACCGATGTAGTTCGGGTCTACATGTTCCATAAGCCGCAAAGCTGTGCGCGTGGAGTAGACCGCACAGTTCACATGTGGCTTGATACTGATCTTTACGCCGGTCTCCCGTACCACACGCGATAGCTCATTTAGCAAATTTACCACTGTTTTGAACGATTCCTCATCATCAGAAACGCCACCGGAACCGGTGGTGATGGCCGGCGCTCCTAAAACACCACCCACCTCCATGAGACGAATAAAACGTTGTCGAGCATCAGGGTTCAGGAGATTTGTGCTCGCCCCAATCGACTCCAGAGTTAAACCACTGTCGGCAATTTTGCGACTTAGCTCCTTGAGCAACGTCGGAGATTGGTAGACCTCCTGCGAAAGATGATCTCCCATGCCAGGTATTGCCGCCAGCTCAATAGCCCGGTACCCTGCCCGCGAGATGTGCTCCAAAGCGACCTCGACGGGGAAACCACCATATAGCAACGTACTGCATCCTAGTTCCATAGTTTTTTCTTTCCTTTTCTTAATAGAGAGACTCGCGTTTAGTCCACTTCGTTTCGGTTATGCGAGAATATACGTTCCTCTGCTAGAAGATTCCTGCCCCTTCTCGATTCCCTGCTTTGTGAAGTTTCTACGGAGGCTCCTGCCAGCGGGGTTCCTCAACGTAGCCGCGTGGTATACTTAGGGCATGAAACGCATATTGCTTGTTCCCGACGGCGCTGCGGACGAACCGCTAGAGGTACTCAATCACCGCACCCCATTACAGGTGGCAAACACCCCCTACCTCGATGAGCTTGCTCGTGCTGGCCTGGTAGGCACCGTCCAAGTGACTCCTCCCGATATGTACCCCGGTAGCGATGCGGCTAATATGGCCTTGCTGGGTTATGACCCCAAACATTACTATACCGGTCGAGGCCCCATCGAGGCCGCTGCTATGGGGATTCTTCTCGGTCCGGAGGATGTGGCCTTTCGCTGTTCGCTCATCTCTACTGACGGAGAGCAGCTCGTGGACTACAGCGCCGGCCACATCACCACCGAAGAGGCGCGCCCCCTTATTGAATGGGTTAACGAACGCCTCGCTACCTCTTTCCGTCGCCTCTACCCGGGAGTAAGCTATCGGCATATTCTGGTCTGGAAAAATGGCCCTGCCCACGCACAAACAGCCCTCCCACATGAAAATATGGGCAAGCCACTCCAGGAAATCTATCCAAAAGGCGAAGGGGCGGAACAGCTTCAACGGTTCATCGAGGAATCTTATGCTTTGTTAGATAATCACCCCTTTAATCAACAACGTCGTGCCCAAGGCAAACCACCCGCTAACATGCTCTGGCCTTGGAGCCCCGGTAGGGCTCCCGAACTAACACCCTTTTCCCATCTCCATGGTACTACCGGCGCCGTGATAGCCGCGGTAGATGTCATCAGAGGTCTCGGACGCCTGGCCGGCCTCGAAGTGGTAAACGTGCCCGGCGCGACCGGCTACTTCGATACCGACTACGCCGCCAAAGGCCGCTACGCCCTCGCGGCGCTTCAACGCCATGACTTCGTTTGGGTTCACCTTGAAGCGCCAGATGAGGCCGGCCACCAGGCAAATGTTGAAGAGAAGATACGGGCTATAGAAAACTTCGACCGTTTGATCGTTGGCACTCTCGTGGAAGGGCTTCGAGGAAATGAACCGTTTCGCCTCTTGTGCGCCCCGGATCACAAAACCCCTATCTCTACACGTGGACACGCAAAAGGCCCTGTCCCCTTCCTCTTCTTCGATTCTCAACGGCCGTCCCAACCACCTAACCTCACCATGTTCGACGAAAGCGCACTTACCCAAGCCTCTATCCATATCAAAGAGGGATGGAAACTCATCCATCTGCTCTTCGATGATGCCTAGCCACCTTGATACAAGTCCCTAAACTCTAGGATGGCACTACGCCACGAGACGATGAGCCGTGCGGTCTGCTAAAGATTAGGCACAAGACCTACCCCTACAGGTACCTCTCTTTTTGGGGCCGGCTTAAGCCACGCATTGTCCTATGACCTCTCTGCCCTACCAACGAAAGTCCACTGCCCGTAAAAACGCCCTTGCAAGCACCATATGCCCTAGGGGGTTGGGGTGAACCCTATCCCACGCGATCGAGGCCGGATAGAAGTAGCGCATCACCTCATCGAAAGCCGCCTGCGTATCCACAAAGTAAGCACCGTGCTTTTCCGCGATGCCTCGCACAATAGCCCCATAACTATCCATCATGGCACGCATTGCATCTTCCCGATTCGGCTCGATGTAAAAGGGAGTCATAAGCACCAGCCCACGCAGCAAAGGCTTGGTTTGTAGAACAAGCTTATCAAGTGTCTCTTCATACTCATCGGGGTAAACATGGAGGGTAGGGTTTAAAGGCGCGTCGAACTGGCGCCATACATCGTTGATCCCAATCATAATCGAAAGCCAGTCGGGCTTCAATTCGAGAACATCGCTCTGCCATCGCGCTTTTAGATCGCGCACCGTGTTGCCACTAACCCCCATGTTGACCACCCGAATCTGCCTCTCGGGATAGACGGCCCCAAGCAGGGCATCCATATAACAGACGTAACCTTGCCCCAGTCCTCCAAAGGCGCGCTCCCCCACCGGGCGCGCACGACCGGCATCGGTAATCGAATCTCCGATCATAAGCAGCGTTTGTCCTGCTTCTATTTTCATAGGCAACCTCCTAGCAACGTTGTTGTTCCTGTTATTCCTACATGGAAGCTGCAACTTCCTGCCCGTGCAAAGCGTAAACCCATACGAACGCCGACTATCTTGAATTCAAGATAATTTTCACGGAGGTTTTTCCGATGGAACTCTATCCGACTCACAATGACCTGCCACAGACAACCAGAGAACAGATCATTGAACTTCTTAACGCCCGGCTCGCCGATGCCATAGACCTTTACACCCAAACTAAGCAGGCACACTGGAATGTAAAAGGCCCCTCCTTTATCGCGCTCCATGAACTTTTCGACGATGTGGCCGAATCCGTTGAAGACTACGCCGATCTCCTTGCCGAACGTGCCGTACAACTCGGTGGTGTCGCCCTAGGTACCGCCCGCATTGCTGCAGAAAAATCTTCCCTCTACGAATATCCTCTTAGCATCACAACCGGGCGAGAACATGTAGAAGCCCTTGCAAGCGCACTTGGCGCCTATGGCCATCTCGTACGTCGTGCCATAGATGTTTGCGATGGCCTTGGTGACAAGGACACGGCCGACATCTTTACGGAGATATCCCGCGGTATAGACAAGTACACCTGGTTCGTAGAAGCTCATCTGCAGGCCGAAAAGTAAGTTCAGCTTGCCTATGGACTCCGATACCGAACGCGCGCTTAAGCTTTTTGTTGTTCTCGCTCGCTGTCATAACAGCATCATCAGCTTGACACATCACCATCTGCGGAAGCGACGCTTAAGTACCAGTGAATTCGGAGTTCTGGAAGTGCTCTATTACAAAGGGCCGCTCTCATTAGGCGAAATTGCCCAGAAAGTCCTGCTGAAATCGGGTAGCTTCACCTATGTGATAAATCGGCTTATCGCTAAAGAGTTTGTCTGCTGTAGTCTTTGCCCTCGGGACAAACGCAAACGCTACGCTCAGCTAACTCCGGAGGGCAGGCAACTTATAGAACATCTTTTCCCTCTTCACGCACAGATCATACGTCAGGCGATGAACCCGCTGAGCGCTGCCGAGCAAGAGGAAGCTATCCGACTGCTCAAGCGCCTGGGACTTGCCGCAGCCGAAAAACTTCAAAACCTTCCCTAGTTCTATCTCAGATGCCTAGAATATCATCGAAAGGAGTGAAAATAAGCAGTGGCTGCACCAAATGTATTGATTGTATTCTATTCTCGTAACGGCTCCACGGAAAAACTGGCTCTTGCCGTCGCGGAAGGAGCACGCGCAGAAGGGGCTGAAGTGCGCATTCGCCGAGTGCGAGATTTTGTGCCGGAAGAGATCATTCAAAAAGTACCCGGTTGGGCAGAAAATCGCGACCGTATGTACGCCCTGTATGAGGCGCCAACGGAGGCCGACATGGAGTGGGCCGACGCCATTGTCTTTGGCACTCCCACCCGCTTCGGAAATGTCTCAGCCGAACTCAAAGCGTTCGTGGATAGCCTCGGAGGGCTTTGGTTCCAGGGCAAACTGAACGGCAAGGTTGGCAGCGCCTTCAATTCCACCCAAACCACCCATGGCGGCAACGAAAGCACCAACCTCAGTATGTACAACTTCATGGCCCATCTTGGGCTAATCATTGTGCCAACCGGCTACGCCGACCCCGTCATGTTCCAAGGAGGCACACCTTATGGAGCCACGCACATCTCCGGTCCCCAAGGCAATCCGCCAGGCGAAAATGCCCTTGCCGCCGCACGTTTCCAAGGCAGAAGGGTAACGCAGGTCGCTCGCGCCTTGAAAGCGGCGAAGGACAGTTAGAAAGGCAATGCCATAATGCAGTGGAATACCCTTGCTCGCACAGACAAACAGGAGGCGTTTGCCCTGTTATCTATTCGCCTAGCGTCTGCCGCTGCCTTTCTCTATCACGGAACACATATTCTGGGGATTATCGGCGGCCCCGGCATTCAGAAGTTCGCCGAATTTACCCACCTACCGGTTCCTATCGCCTTTCTCGTGGGATGCGGTCAACTTGGCAGTGGGCTTGCCATGCTCACCGGCGTGCTCGCTCGCCTTGGTGGGGCTGTTACAAGCATCATCATGCTCGGAGCCATTGTCCTTGTACACTGGCACAACGGCTTCGACATCAGCAAGAACGGCTATGAGTATGCACTCACCCTACTCCTCATAGGCGTAGCCATTCTCATCCGAGGCGCCGGCCCTATCTCCCTTGTGGAGTGGTTTCGTGCAAAGCAGGCCTCGCAATCGCACTAGCACCAGCATAGCCCAAAAAATCAGGGAGCCTCTAAAGAGGCTCCCTGCAACTTTCTGGTGCCGAAATCCCTACGGCTCTTGCCCCGGCCCCAACGGCATAATCTGATTGGGCACGATGTCTTTATCCGTGATGGGCTGCAGGCCTAAGATTTGATCCCGCGATAGCTTGTAGGTGATCATGATGAGCCGCCGAGGCTGAGAAGGCGGATAGATATCCTTAGGAGGCGTATGTCCATCCCAAACCGGAATAGTTCTTCCATCCCAGTTGGGCCCCGTACCCCCGAAGCCATCTATCATCTTCGTGCCCAACATTTCGGGCGTGTTATCTACCACTACATGAGCCGCATCACTATCCGTCATCCCCTCTCCATTCCATCCGAAACGATCTTGAAGGTGTGGGGCCGTCGTGCGCGGGTCATAGCTCAGCACCAAGCGATAATACTCATGCGCAAAGCTGTACATCTTTGGGTCTTTGCTCATATCAATCTCACGCTCGAACTCTGCTTTGCGCACAGCGATGGAATCCATCATGATCGTCTGGTTTGGGTCAACCGCAAAGGCGGTGGTGGTGTTGCTCACAATGTGTGGCTTGTAGTCCCAGTCCTCCAACAGCACATCAATTCGGGCGCCATCGGCAGCATTGAAATAGCCTTTGATATCGAGAACCTTCGGTCTTTTTACCGTCACGGTCGCCGAGAAGCTAACGTCCCAAGGTCCGGGCTTGCTGCTGCCTCCGAAAGGCCACTCCACCCCCGGATAAGGCGATGTGTTCACATGATCGTGGTTTATGCTGGTATATCGGTCGAAATATCGCTGATAGTCCTCGGCGCGATTGTGCAGCTCCGCTTGGTGAAGCTCGAAGTCGGCAAAGTCCTTTGTTCGACCTCCGCGCTGCTTCAAACGCTGCGTGCTGATCTGTATCGCCTGATTCCAAACGGCAATCGCGTCGGGAATACGCCCCATTCGCTCATAGGTGTGCGCAAGAATATGCCATACCTTTAACGGAGCCCCATAGGGATAGTCGTCCGCATCAACCTCTTTATTCGCCGGTGTGTTAATGGCATCTTGAAAGGCCTCTGCGGCCATGGCGTAGTTCTTAATCTTATCGAAATTCTCCCACCCTTTCTCAAACTTCACGTCATAGATGCGAGGGTTGTTGCGAATGCCCTCGTTGAGCAGAGCCTCTGAGGGCGCGATGTAGCGTCTATCAGAACGTTCTCCGGTAGAGTCGGTAAAGTTATACGCCATGTGCCATGCCCCGGTCACATAAACGTTGGCGGCGTGAGGATCGAGCCAGGTGATGATGCGCACCAGAGGCAAAATGGCATCGTAATCCCCACTATGAAAGAACTCGTCACAACGAACCCATAGCAGACCGGCCGCTGCCTCACGGAACCCTAACAAAGGCAGCAATAGGAACTCACTATTGAGGCCTCCAAGGGCTAGGGCCTCGTTGCGTTCCGTCTTATCGAGCTGCTTGCGGTAGGGATCAACGGCCGAATGCTGTACGATTCCCGCCAACATCAACAGCACCACAATAAAGGCAATTAAGCCTCTACCGCGGCGCTGTACGTCTGCCGGAATAATTTTCGCCGGTCGCTTCTCTGTTGCCACAGCCATAGCTACACCTCACGCCGGTCGAAGATGAAGACCGCCAATGCAAGCAAAACGGCCGAATAGAGAAGCGCGTAGGCGATATTATTACGCATGTAGACCGACATATTAACGATATCTTCTTCGGGATGGATGAGCTGGTTTTGCACATTGAAGTTGCCGAATTGTGGAAGCAGGTAGTGAATAGCCAGACCAACAATTTGGGATATCTTGTTGTGCGAAGTCGTTAGGGTATCCGTGACCGAACTTAAATTCCCCACCAGGAAGATACCGAAGGAAAGGAAGAAGTTGACCACCGGTGTGGCAAAGGTGGAAAAGAAAATGGTGAGGGCTGCCAAGAGCATCATCTGGAAAAAGGTGAAGATAACCCCCCGAACCATCTCCGGCGGTATCTGATGCTCTTGCATGCGGAGCATGGCCAAAAAGACGATCCCCATGGCGGCAATGTTAATAAACACCACAGCAAAACCACCGAGGAACTTCCCTAAAACGAACTCAAAGCGCTGAACCGGCTTTGATAACACCGTATAGATCGTCCTACGCTCTATCTCGATGGGGATAAGATAGATGCAGGTGACGATTGTGGTAAAAAGCCCCGCCAAAAGAATCGCCGCCAAACCAAGGCTCCGTAACACGGTTTGACTATCCCGTGGACTGAGAAAACCGAATACCGGCCCCATGGCGATGAGGAAAATTCCGGTAACAAGGAATATCCACATTACACGCCGCCGTAAGGCCTCGCGAACTGTCTGATGAGCGATCGCATAAATAGCAGCAAACATTCGTTCAGACTCCCTCTTCCTGAGCGGCTCCGGCTGAAGCCAACTCTTCTTTACGTACTGTTTCCACAAAGACCTCCTCTAAGGTTCGGCGATGAGGCATCACAGAGATAACCTGTCCCTTTGCGCCTCGTACCAAATCAATAAGCGTTGATACACGCTCTGGATCGTTGCTCGATAGCTTTAGAGTATCGTTGCCTATGGGTTCTATACTGGTGGCAATCGGACGCAACCGATCGATTAGACCATTCGCCAACTCCTTGCCACGAACGGTGATCTCGGTGCGCTCTCCCTCCACCAACTCTTTGATGGTACCGGTCGTTAATAGCTTGCCGCGATGAATGATGGCAACACGGGTACAGATCATCTCCACGTCGGCTAACTGATGCGAAGAGAGAAAAACCGTCTTGCCCTCATCCTTCAGACTGGCCACGATATCTCGCAACTCCGCATGAGCAATCGGGTCGAGGCCCGAAGTCGGTTCATCGAGGAAGAGTAGTTGCGGATCGTTGATCAGCGCTTGCGCAATGCCGATGCGCTGACGCATCCCTTTCGAGTAGCCTCGAATCGCACGATGCCATGCCTCCGGTTGCAAACGCACCTTCTCAAGACATATCTGTATCCGGCGCTTTCTCTCCGGCTGGGGAATGCGAAACAGCCTCCCATAAAAGTCCATCAAGTCCCAGCCGGTCATCGACTCGTAGAAGTAGGTCTCTTCGGGAAGATAGGAGATCAGATGCTTCACCGAATTGTCTCCCATCGGTTTACCGAGGATCACCGCATCCCCCGCCGTGGGAAAAATGAGACCGAGCAACATCTTGATGGTTGTGGTTTTGCCGGCACCGTTGCGGCCGAGAAAACCGAATATCTCTCCCTCTTCCACATCGAGGTCGAGATTGTTTACGGCCACAACCTCCTGCCTCTGCCAAACGTCAATGTACTTTTTGGTGAGACCTCGGATCGAGATCGCAGTGGTCATAGGTTAGAATTCCTCCCTCCGCACGCGACGGAGTTGTTATTTGTGTTTGGGTAATGATAACGAAGTACAAATGGCGGTCTCCTACTGAAACCACCAAAATTCGGCGTATTATACCTTACCATCCTCGTGGGGCAGTGCACAACCTCAAAAATACGAGAAGTGCCATACTCCCCCGTCTTATTTACGTACTTTCACACAAATTTCGTCACAAACATTTTTGACTTAGCCCACATTGTACAAACACAAGCTCCAAACTAATCCCCTAAGCCTAACTCTCCCGCTAACCTATCGCATAACTCTCGCGCCTCTGCGTTTGTCGGGTCATGCTCTAACACTATGTGAAAAGCCGACAAAGCCTCATGGGGCCTATTCAACGCCCAATACACACAGCCAAGTTTAAACGCCACCTCGTAACGTAAGGCCTCCTCCTCCGTGAGAGCCATTACCGATTCATATTCTGCACAAGCCTGCTCGGTTTTACCTAAACTACGCAAAATATCGGCACGCTCCACGCGTGCATAAAGGTTACTAGGCTCACGCAATAACGCTTCATAGTAAGCGGAAAGAACGCACGGGTCGAAATCGCCATAAACGCCTCGCATCAGCCCAGCACGAAGCCACCATGCCTCTGTAGGCACACCCTCTTGGTTGAGCACCTCTTCTACCATCGTGAGGGCCTCACGCCAACTCCCGGCACTGCAAAGCGCATAAGCGCGCCAAAAACCCTCCTTAGCATCCTCGTGTTGGCTCAACCAGTACCCTCCAGCGCTGTCAAAGCATTAACCACGCGAAACGGAGTCGCCCACTCGGGCTTCTCTAAGACGAATACGGAGAGGACAGGATTCGAACCTGCGTACCCTTGCGGGTAACCTGTTTTCAAGACAGGCGCCTTCAACCACTCGGCCACCTCTCCAGTCTTCTTAAGATAACTCAGAACACTGATTTTCGTCAAGTCGGCCTCACTGCATTTGGCAACAAAAAGCTACATGTGACAAGAGCGTAACCCGCGCTTCTCCAAATAGCGCTGGTGGTACTCCTCCGCAGGGTAAAACTCCGGTGCAGGTAAAATTTGTGTGACAATTGGCCTAGAAAACCTGCCAGAACGCTCAAGACGCTCTCGTGAGGCCTCTGCCGCCTCCCGCTGCTCCGGAGTAAAGGCGAAAATCACCGAGCGGTACTGGGTTCCCACATCTGGCCCTTGTCGGTTAAGCTGTGTGGGGTCGTGGCAGTTCCAAAACACCTCAAGCAACTGCTCATAGCTTACTTTCTCCGGATCGTACTCCACTAAAACCACCTCGGCATGGCCCGTGAGGTCTGTGCAAACCTCCTCATAGGTCGGGTTCTTTGTGTGCCCTCCGGCATACCCTACTGTTGTATTTACGACACCAGGCACCTCGCGAAAGGTCGCCTCGACCCCCCAAAAACACCCGGCACCAAACATCGCTTTCTCTGTGGCCATTTTGGTTACCTCCAAGAATGTTCTATACCTTAGAACGTAATCTACTACCCATCCGTTCCCTTAGAATCACGACAGTGAAAAAGAATAAGTTCGCACCGTTGACACCGCCAACAACGGAGTGCTATACTTATTAGTGAAATTATGCACAAAGTCACTGCTGACGCCATTACCATGGATCAATCTGCTGCTCCAACTTCGCAGGCATCCTCTCGCGCACGTGATGTGTTCTACGAGCGCGAACGTGGGGTCTATGCACTCCGTGTCTTGCGCGACGTGGCCCATGCCGTAGTCCGCGTTCCCGCGGGGGATTCGCGTACCGACGCCATCCAAAACCTGTTCAACACCGTGGCCAAAGCCGGCATCCCCCTCTTTCTCATTAAACTCCATCGCTCTTCCGTCACCTTTGCGCTCGCCGGAGTCTACCTTGAACGCGCTGCGGAGGTGCTGCAGGCAGAAGGCTATGATGTCTCCACCCGGAGAGACCTCGCTATGGTGACCGTCGTGGCCTCTTCCATGAGAGAGATGGCAGGCATCATGGTGGATATAGCCGATGCCCTCTACGAAGCTGGCGCACGCATCTATGAGGCCGGAGATTCGCACGATACCGTGCAGTGTCTCATTGAGGCCCATCGAGTTCCCGCCGCCATCGAGCAGCTTTGCAAGGCTTTTCATCTTGATAAGAGCGCCGTCCACGAAGAGCATCTACCCATTCAAGAGCTGCCATCATGAAAATCCTCGTCCAAAAATTCGGAGGCACCTCCGTAGATACCAAAGAGCACCGAGAGATGGCCGTTCGCAAGGTCATCAAAGCGCGAGAGGCCGGATATCATCCCGTTGTCGTCGTCTCGGCGATAGGGCGTGCCGGCGCTCCTTACGCCACCGATACTCTTGTGCAGTTTCTCAAAAGCATTGACCCGCAAGTGCCGCCGGCCCCGCGCGAACTCGATATGATTATGGCCTGCGGTGAGATCATCTCCACAGTGGTGTTCGCCCACACCCTCCAAACGTTCGGCTATAAATCCATCGCACTCTCCGGTGGGCAAGCCGGCATCATCACCGACCCGCAGTTCGGCGATGCCCGTATCCGCGAAATACGCCCCCAATACATCCTGCGCTTGCTCGAACAGGGTTACATTCCCGTGGTCTGCGGCTTCCAAGGAACCACCGAGCCGGAAGATAGCCACGAACATGGGGCCATCACCACCCTCGGTCGTGGAGGCAGCGACACCACCGCCTCCGCGCTCGGTGCCGCTTTGTGCGCCGAAGCCGTTGAGATATATACCGATGTAGATGGCGTGAAAACGGCCGACCCCGACATCGTTCCCACAGCGCGTACCCTTGACGTCTGCTCCTATGAGGAGGTCGCCGAGATCGCTCATCAAGGAGCCAAGGTCGTTCATCCACGCGCTGCAGAGATTGCGATGGACTATAATATCCCCCTATGGGTGAAATCAACCTTCTCCGATGCCCCTGGAACGCGCATCGTGGGACGCCAAGCCTCTGAAACGACCTATCCACGCATCACCGGCATTACCCATACCGGAAAAATCGTCTACATCCGCTTAGAGATCGGAGAGACCGAGTACAAACCACTTATCGAGCGCGAAGTCTACCGCATGATGGCACGTGCCGGTGTTTCTATCTATCTTGTTACCTTCAGCAATCGCTCGCTCTCCTTCGCCGTCGAGCGTAAAGTCTATCCCATCGCCCGCGATCTGCTCGACGGTATGGTGGTGCCCATCACTTTTGAACGGCCGGATGAAACTGGGCGCCTTGCAGCCTTCTATATCTTTAAATTCTCCGAGGGGCTGGATCTTGCCTATAGCGTGCAGCGTCCCCTGCTTCGTCCCCTAGAACAATACGTGCACATTATAGATGTGGATGCCAGTGTCATCGAAAGCTGCACGATGGTGTCTGTCATTACCAGTGGGCATCGCACCATGCCAGGCGTTATGGCCCGGATATACTCACTACTAACAAAGGCCGGAATCGCCGTCTACCAAACGGCCGATTCCGAAATGTCGGTCTCCTGTCTTATCCCTGAAAGCGAGGTTGAAAGAGCCGTTCGCCTCCTCCATGCCGAGCTGTGTGAGAAGGCATCTAAACCAACCGAGGCACTCCCATGAAATCTGAAGATGAGGACTACCCACCTGAAGACACCGAGTCGTCTCCATTACCGACTCTGCCCGAGGTCCCTTCTTCTCCGCAGTTGCCGGAGGTACCTCGACTGCAAAAAGTGGAAAAACCGACTTGGCAGCCTAAAAAACCCTCTTCAACAACCAGCAGTCTCTTCGGGTTTAGCACCGATAGCGCCGATAGCGCCACGCGTACCTATTCAAAAGTCGTTATGGCCGCTACGGTAGCAACAAGCCTCATAGGCCCGATGGTGGTGTTTGCCCTCGTAGGTTTCTGGCTCGATGGCAAGCTCCATCACCCCGTGGCCTATCTCGCAGGCATCGGATGCATCGTCGGCTTCTTCGCCGGGCTTGCGTCGGTAATGGATATTCTACGGAGGCTAAAAAAGTAGTTTCGTGCATCCTATCGCAGACAGAAATCCAAGCTTGATGTGCTATAATATTAGCCGCACTGCAAGCAGGCTAAGTGAAACCGTCGTATCGAAAAGGGAGGTCTCCATAACGGAGCCGCGAAATGCTAGATAACCGACTGATCTTTCAAACCATCAAACAAAGCGGTCTCTGTGCAGGGATTGCGGCCTTTGGGCTTATCGCCCTCCATAGTGATGCGGCTGCAGCCGGCTTCGTTATGGGGTCAGGGCTGGCGCTTTTTGGCCTTTACGGTCTTGAACGCGCATCCCTACGCTGTTTCCATACGAATTCGTCGTCTCGTGTCGGTCGTATTATGGGAGCAGCCCTCCTCTTTCGTCTACCTGTTTATGTGGGAGGAATACTGCTGCTTATGCACTTCTACGGTGGTTCCTACCCATTGGCTTTAGGTGGTATCGGGGGCATTCTCTGCGTGCTTCTCTCCCTCATCCATATCGTCCTAAAAACGGTGTCGCAAAGAACCCAACAAACTTAAGAGCTAGTTCAATATTAGAGGAAGAAAGGTTTTCATGCCGAGCAGTCTCCAATCAACAGAACAAATCGGTCGCGCGCATAGGGGTCATCCGCCTATCCAGATCGCACAGGCAGGTGGTGCTCCTGCTGCTTCTACAGATACTCCCATCTCTCAACATGCCGAACAGACCTCCGAAAAACCGCAGATCGGAGATATACCCGACCCTACCCTGCTGCTTGAGAATGCCGTGCTCGCCGCCCTGCTCCTCCTCCTTTTCGCGTTCCTTTCCCGACGCAACCTTCAAAAAGTGCCACGTGGCCTTCAAAATATCGGCGAGTTCATCGTCGAAACCATTGATCGATTCGTCGTGGAACTTATGGGGCACCACGGCAGAAAGTATGTTCCCTTCGCCGGAACGCTCTTCCTCTTTATCTTCGTCATGAACGTTCTCGGCGACATCCCAGGTTTCCATGCACCTACCAGCAACCTCACCTACACCTTTGCCCTCGGTCTCACCGTATTCTGCTATGTTCAGTGGGAGGGAATACGCGCACGTGGGCTGTTCGGCTACATTAAACACTTCTCCGGCCCCCCTCTACCCCTCGCAATGGCCATCTTCCTTAAGCCGCTCCTGTTTGTCATCGAGGTTATCTCCGAGCTATTTAAGCCGATCACACTCTCCGTCCGCCTTTTCGGTAATATCTTCGGCGAGGATGTCATCATCCTTGTCTTCGCCAGCCTCTTCACCATGATCGGCCTCAAAATGCTTGGCTGGTTTCCGCTGCAGTTTCCGGTACTCCTCTTGGCCTATCTCACCGACTTCGTACAGGCTCTGGTCTTCATGGTACTCGCCTGCATCTATCTCGCCCTTATGACCCATGAAGAGGAGATGGAAGAAGAGGAATCGGAACAAGCGCTCGCACATGCGCACTAATCGTCTCTATATAACCAATTTAAACAAACCAAACATTACGACAGAAAGGGTTTCAGAAGAACATGATCTATTTCGCTGCACTTGCAATTGCGGCCGGACTTGCAGTCCCGATCGCGGTTATCGGAGCCGGTATCGGACAAGGACGTGCGGTAGCATCAGGGCTTGAGTCGATGGCACGGCAGCCCGGTATGGCAGGCCAACTCCTTATCAACATGATCATCGGTCTTGCCTTCATCGAGTCACTTGTGCTCTTTGCCCTTGTGCTCGTCTTCATCTTTCTCGGCTCCCGCCTACCCAATACCAATCAGGTGCTGCAAACCATCCAGAGCACGCAGGTAAGCAAATAGTCTTTTCGGCTCCCAGAAGTTTCTGGGAGCCGAAGGAGAGCACAGATGCTACAGATCGAGCAAGCCATAAAATTTAACCCAGTCTACTTCGGCATACAGATACTGATCTTTCTACTGCTTCTGCAGATACTGACCAGGGTATTCTGGCGGCCCTTCCTGCAAGATATGGAAAAACGCACCGAAGACCTCGAAGCCCGTTATCAACGCAGAGAGGAACTTCAACGCGAGATGGAGCGCCTACGTGCCGATTATCAGCAGCGTATCGCCCTCGTGGATGCCGAAGCTCGCGCCCATATTCAAGAGGCGGTAAAAAAAGCGCAAGGGGAAAGGGAACGCCTGATCAAAGAGGCGCGCGCCCAAGCTGAACAGGTGCTGCTTAAGGGTCGCGAGAGCATCGAGCGGGAGCGAGAGGCGACCCTTCAGGCACTCAAAGAGCAGATGATCGCCATGGCAACCGATGTTGCCGACCACGCCTTGGGTTCCCTCTACCCTAAAGGAGAGCTGCGGCGCTCGATTGAAGCTCATGTGGCGCAGGCAACAGCCCCGGTTAATGTGACCAATGAGCGGTGAATCAATGAATCTTTTTCTACGGAGTTGTGAACGTGATTCCTGAGGTTGGCCTCGGACCGTTTAAAATAGAACAGCCCGATGCGTTTCCAGCGCTTATTTTGGGCTTTCTCATCTTGCTGTGGCTGGCATATAAGTATGCCTACCCGCTAGCGCGCGACCTGCTAAAAGCGCGAATGGAACGCATCGAACAGGCCGACAAACAGGCCGATGCCCTTCTCGCCGAAGCCCAAGCCATACACGATGAATACGTGCAGCGCCTCGCGCACATTGAAGAGGAGCACCGTGCTCGTGTTGAACAGGCCGTGCGCGAAGCCGAAGCGCTCTCTGCCCAAATCATAGCCGAAGCGCAACAGACGGCGCAAGGCATCCTACAACGCGCCCAACAAGAGGTCGAGCGGGAGCGTGCCTACCACCAAATTCTGATGCGCCAACAGATCGTTCAAATCGTCCTCGATGCGGCGGAAAACGCCATCCGCACTATGGCCTCCGAAGAAACACAACATAAGCTCGTGAGCGATTTCATCCATCAACTTGCCCAGAGCAGTCTTAACGGCTATAACCCTGTAAATCGTAATAGCCTCGCCCATGGTGGAGGAGAATCCTAAATGGCAACCCGTGATGTGCGTGCAGCACGACGCTACGCCGCAGCGCTCTTTCATGCTGCCAAAAAAGAAGGCGTTCTCGACGTTGTGGAGCATGAACTCGATGAGCTACTAACAGCCCTTCATGATACACCGGTACTCAAAGAGTTTTGGCTCAGCCCCCTTGTGCCGGCTCCTAAAAAAAGCGCCCTCATCGAGAAAACCTTCGCCGATAGGCTAAACCCGATCACCATCGGGTTCCTAAACCTACTTATCAACAAACGCCGTGAAGAACTGTTAGAATATATCTATACCGATTTTAGGCGCCTTGTCGATCAGGCGCGGCATCTGCTTCGCGCAGAGGCTGTCTTCGCCGTGCCGCCCACCCCCGATGAAGAACAGGCTCTGCGAGAAAGCCTGCAAAAACGCACGGGAGCCAATGTAGAACTGCGCGTAAGACTAGATCCGGAAATCCTTGGAGGAGTCGTCATTCGGCTTCAAGATACCATCATTGATGGAAGTGTGCGCGGCAGCCTCGAGAGATTACGCGAGCGCTTCCTACAAAAAGCTTAGTTCGCACCGAAATACCCGAAGCGTCAAAATACGACGTTGCGCTGGAGATAGAGATAACGATGGCCATTCGACCAGAAGAGATAACTTCAATACTCGAGCGGGAGTTGCTCGAAACCACAAAACGTGAAATTGCAACCTATGATTCTGGAACCGTTCTCCAGGTAGGAGACGGCATCGCACGCATCTACGGCCTGCAAGGCTGCATGGTGTCAGAGCTGTTGGAGTTCCTCGATGAAAAGGGCAACCCCATCGTGGACGAAAACGGCGCCGTTATTCGCGCGATTGCCCTCAACCTTGAAGAAGATAACGTGGGTGCCATTATTCTAGGACCCTGCGAACAGATTTTTGAGGGCACAACGGTTCGACGTACGAACCGCATTATCGAGGTGCCCGTGGGCGAAGGCCTGCTAGGCCGCGTAGTAAGCGCCCTAGGCGACCCCCTCGATGGCAAAGGCCCCATCACAGCTACGCGATATGCCTATATCGAAGCTCGCGCTCCGGGCGTTGTGGAGCGCCAACCCGTAAAAGAGCCGCTGCAAACGGGCCTCAAAGCCATAGATGCGCTCGTGCCTATCGGGCGCGGACAACGGGAACTGATCATCGGTGACCGCGGTATCGGAAAAACTGCCATCGCCCTCGATACCATCATCAACCAAAAGGGCGGCGACGTTATCTGCATCTATGTCGCTATCGGCCAGAAGGCCTCCACCGTTGAAAATGTCCGCCGTACCCTTGAAGCCGCCGGTGCCATGGACTACACTATCATTGTGGCCGCAAACGCCTCCGACCCGGCTCCGATGCAGTACATCGCCCCCTACACCGGCTGTACCATTGGAGAGTATTTCCGCGATAAAGGACAACACGCCGTCGTCATCTATGACGACCTCTCCAAACATGCCGTCGCCTACCGCCAAGTCTCCCTGCTTCTCCGGCGGCCCCCCGGACGTGAAGCCTACCCCGGTGACATCTTCTATCTACACAGCCGACTCCTTGAACGGGCCGCAAAAATTCGCGAGGACTATATCATCGTAGATAAAACTGCCCCGGCAGAAACAACAGAAGGCATCAACGGTAAACTTTACGAGGGCAGTCATGGGCTAAGCGAGGCCAAAAAAGACCTTGCCGCCATGCCGAACGCCGATTCCCTCGAAGTTCGTAAAAAGCCCGGCACCGGCGGAAGTCTCACGGCGCTGCCCATCATCGAAACACTGGCCTCCGACGTCTCTGCCTACATCCCTACCAACGTCATCTCCATTACGGATGGACAGATATTCCTCGAACCAGACCTCTTCTTTGCCGGCGTGCGCCCTGCTATTAACGTGGGTATCTCGGTATCTCGTGTAGGACGCTCAGCACAAATTCCGGCCATGAAAAGCAGCAAAGTAGCAGGCCGACTTCGACTTGATCTTGCCCAGTTCCGAGAGGTCCAAGCGTTCGCCCAGTTCGCCTCCGATCTCGATAAGGTGACCCGTGACCAGCTCGAGCGGGGTTCACGACTCATCGAAATCCTTAAGCAACCGCAGTTCCAACCCATGCCTGTGGAAAAACAGGTCACCATCATCTACGCCGGCAACAACGGCTATCTCGATGATATTCCCATAAACGCAGTGAGCAAATTTGAGGCGGAGTTCCATCCCTTCATGGAAAAGAACTATCCCGACATCCTTGAAAAAATCCGACTCACCAAAGATTTGGATGAGACCACAGAAGCAGAACTAAATAAAGCTATTCAGGCCTTTAAAGCCCAGTTCCAACCCTAAGGCTGCGCTGAAAAGTTGGTTGAGGGTTTTTCGCGATCTCCTTTAGCCTAAAACGCTAAGGGAGATCGCTTACAAGGAGGTTTTCTATGGACCCGGAGACATCTCTACAAGAGGCTATCGAACAGACAAAACGCGCGATCGAACAGCTACGGGAACGAGTAGTTACGGCCATCATGCAGCGCAATCGCCTGCAAGAGGAGGTAACGAAGCGCGAGCGCGACCTCGCCATGCGAAAAGAAAAGCTCGTCCAGGCCAACAAACTGCAGGATCAATCCGTTGCTAATGAACTGCGAGAGGAGATCGCCACTCTTGAAAAAGAACTTCAAATGCTTAAAGACAGTCTTGCAAAAGCGGAGGTCGAAGCCGAAACACTTAAAGCCCAACGCCCGGCAGAGGAAGCTCGCCTTAATCTCATGCTACGCGACCTGCAGGCGCGTCTCGCTATGGGCTATACCACTTTAGTGGAAAACCAACAGCCAGGCTCCGGCAGAAGCGAAGCCGAAGAGATGTTCCAAAGGGCTAGCGGCAAAATCGAAGGCCTACAGTCCGAAGCGGCAGCTCGGCAGGAGGTCACCGGCACCCCACCTCAAGCACCCAGTCCTGCCCAATCTGCAGAGCAGTTGCTTTCCGATCTCGAGCGCCGATTGGGACTTTCCACCACCGAAACCCCTGCGACCCCATCCGCAGAACCGGTGCAAGCAACACCATCTCCTCTAACAACCGCCTCCACTGAAGCAGAGCCGGCCGTTTCTGAGCAGCCGATGACCTTTGAAACTCCCCCACCCGTTGAGGAGCCACCGTCTGCCCCGTCTACACCCGAAGAGACCGCCCAACCTACACCGACTGTAACCGGCATCACTCCAGAAGAGATGGAGGCCCTGCTCTCTCATCAGTCAGCACAAGAAGAATCGACTCCCGCTCCCGCCGTAGATGAGCAAGTCGCTCAACCTTCCACATCCCCATGGGACTATACAACGTCAACCACCGCCTCCACCGAAACCTTAGAAGTCGTCTCCTTCCCCGTTGAAGAAGAACTAGAGGAAGTATCTCAAGCTACTATCGAAAGCCAAGATGCAGAGACATCCCACCCCATCGTTATGGAAGAGACCGCCACGGTCGAAGCCCCAACTGCACCTGCCGAATCGTACAGCGAGACGATAACCCTTGAGAGAGAGGAACAGCCAAAAGAAGAGGTCGCCTTCTACCCGGTCACGCAACCAACCCCAAAACCGGTTGGTTACGATCCCTCCTATCGCGTTCGCGTCGCCGCTATCGGTACTGGCGGCATCTTTCGTGGTGCCCACCTGCCCTGCTATCCGCTTATTCCACAGGCCAAACTCGTCGCCCTGTGCGATCCAGATTCGAATGCACTTCAGCAGGCCTATCACCGACTTCAAAATCTTACCGCGGAACAGATCGAACGGGCGCGTGAACGCCACGATGACGACGCTATCGAACGCCTCATGCGTGACCTCGATGAGGTTCGTCTCTTCTCGGATATCGGTGAGGTCATCAGCGAGGTCCAGCCCGATCTCGTGGACATCTGCACCCAGCCCGTTCTTCATGTACCCCTCGCCATCAAGGCACTTGAAGCCGGCATTCACGTTATGTGTGAAAAACCGCTCTGCCGTAGTTGGCTGGAAAGTGAACGTCTCATCGCCACCATTCAACGCACCGGTCGCTTCTACCAGCATAACGAAAACTGGCTCTTCGACCCAGACTACTATACGGCCAGTAAACTCATCCACGCCGGAGCTATCGGCGAGCCATTGCTTATGTTCCTCGCAACAGCACACGGGGGGCCGGAAGGCAATCCAAAATTCTGGAATCCTGAATTCGGCGGCGGTGGCTCCCTCCTCGATAACGGTATTCACGCCATCGGGGCTGCATGGTTTCTTAGTGGCTTGAAGAAACGTCCCACCGTGGTCAAGGCGGTTGAGCCTTTTGGCATGGCGATCCGAATGCCGCTGCGAATTATAGATGGGCACTACCAAACGGTTACCGTAGATGACGACGCCCACATTCTTATCCGTTTTGAAGATGCAGAGACCGGTGCCTGGACGAACGCTCACGTTGAGGGGTCGTGGAGCCATCGTGATTCACCCGATACCGTGGTCATCGGCACAACAGGCCGTCTCTATTTCACATCCCAAGAGGGACGCCGCTATGTCGTCATAACCGATGCCTATGACCGAGAAGTTCGGCGTATCGAGGCTACCGGCCCCACCTGGCAGTTTTGGCCGTCCTCCTTCTACGGCGAAATCCTCAATATGGTACAGTGCATCCGCGCCGGTCGCCCACCGCTCTGTGACGCTCAATTCGGCGCCGATTGCTCCGCCGTTGTCGGAGCCGCCTATCTCTCCGAAAAGAACGGGCGCCGTGCCGTCCATCTCGACGAATTTCGCGAGTTCGCTCATTCAATCGCCCAACGCTATCCCAATGACCCTCAGGCCGCCGATGATGCGCTCGTAGAAACACTGCTTTCTGCTGTAAGAAAATCTCAACAACATCCTAACGGATAGAAGACAAAGATGGCAACTATTCGACAAGTTCGTGCCCGTATTCGGGCAGCAAAAAATATCCAGCAGATCACCAAAGCCATGAAAATGGTGGCAGCAGCCCGTTTTAAGCGTGCTCAAGACCGTGTGCAGGCTGCTCGCCCTTATGCCGAGATTATGCGTGATATGATGGTGCGACTTGCTAGCTCCGCAGGAGAACTCTTAGATCACCCGCTCCTGCAACAGAGAGAGCTAGAGAACGTCGGCTTTCTCATCATCACCTCAGACAGAGGTTTGGCCGGCTCCTATAACTCCGCGATGCTCCGTCGCGCCACCGAACTGCTACGCCCCTACGATCGCTCCCATGTCAAGCTCTACCTTGTAGGGCGCAAAGGCATTCAGTTCTTCCGTCGGCGTGGCTATCAGATCGCAGCGGAGTTCAGCATTCCAGGAACCGGTGCTACTTTTGCCGATGCTCAAGATATCGCCCGCGTCGTTCGTGAAGCCTTCCTCCACGGCGAGATCGACCGGCTCTACCTACTCTATACACGCTTCTATACCGCCATCACCACCCGCCCCACCGATCTCCAACTTCTTCCCATCCAGCCCCCTGAGAAACCTGAGGAAACGACGGAGGCCCCCCAGTATTATGATGACTACATCTTTGAGCCATCCGCCAACGAGATTCTCAGCGCGCTTCTACCCCGCTACATTGATGGACAAATCTATCAGTGCCTCCTCGAATCGACCGCCAGCGAGCATGGTGCCCGCATGACCGCCATGAGTGCCGCAACCGATAATGCAGGCAAAATGATTCAAACCCTCACTTTACAACTCAACCGCGCGCGCCAAGCCAACATCACTCGTGAGATATCTGAGATCGTTGGGGGTGCAGAGGCCTTAAAAGGTTAACCGTTTGAATGGAGGGGGAAAGAGACATCGCTTCCCCCTCCATCATGAAATATTTGCGAATTTATCGGCAAAGAGGATACCAGCCGCGATAAACACGCTCTGCGGGGCCGGTCATCTCGATCTCACCACCAGGCCGCCAGCGTACGATTAGCTCACCCCCTTTGCTCCGCACGGTTATGGGCGCATCGGGCGAGGCACAGTTTTTAAGCACTGCCGCTACCGCTGCCGCACAAGCACCTGTCCCGCATCCCCAGGTCTCTCCTGCCCCACGCTCCCAAATGCGCATCGAAACCACATTGGGCGCGTCTAAAACACACCACATTAGCGAGGTACGCTCCGGGAAAAGCGGGTGTTTCTCCACTAGAGGACTGATGGTAAAAAAGCGCTCATCGTCTGGCAGCTCCGACACAAACGTAACGGCATGGGTCGTGCCGGTTGAAAGTGCTGTGATAAGTAGGGTCTCTGTCGGCGTCACATCAAGAGGAAAATCTATCACCGGTTCTTGGGCTACATGCATGGGAATAGAAGCCGGCTCAAACTGTGGCAGCCCCATGCTAACGGTGACCGACGCGATCTGTCCTTCTGCGTCTCGATGCAACTCGGCCCGGCGCACTCCGGCTAGAGTACCGATAAAAAGGATGTCTTTACTTACTATTCCCTCTTCCGCAGCATATCGGGCCACACACCGCAGACCATTGCCGCAAACATCCGGCGTGCCATCGGGGTTGTACATCCGCATCATGAGATCGGCGAAAAGCGTTCGCTCTAGAATAATGAGACCATCCGCACCGATGCCCGTATGACGATCGCACATTTCGATAGCAAGCGCTGACCAATCGCGGTCGTTTGCATCCCTCCCATCCACGACCACGAAATCGTTCCCGACGCCATGCATCTTTGTAAAGGCAATCTTCTCGGCCACGATGGCAACCTCACCTCATGGTGCAATCCCAAGCATACCCCCATCTAGAGGACAGAGCACGTAGCTAGAGGGATATATAGAATACCTTACATGAGATAGTCTTTAGAACACACTGAATCTCCTCTCAGCAAGCATAGTACGGTAAATGGCTACTTTCTTGCTCCATCAACATGCAAGCGGCAGAATCTTGACAAAAATCCGCCCTATCGAGTATTCTTTGTTAGCACTCGAAGGTGGAGAGCGCTAACAGGAACTCCCTCCCCTTCTAGGCCAATACCAAGAAAGGAGACACAAAATGGGTCTGCGTCCTTTGGGTGACAAAGTGGTCGTGAAACCGAGTGAGGAAGAAGAGAAGACTCCCGGCGGTATTCTCTTACCCGATACCGCGAAGAAAAAGCCTCAAGAAGGCAAAGTGGTGGCCGTAGGAAACGGGCGTATCCTCGAAAACGGCGAGATCAAACCCATGTCCGTTAAGGTGGGGGATACCGTCCTCTATGCCAAATATGGCGGCACCGAAGTTACTATTGATGGCCAAGATTACGTCCTCCTCGATGAAGACCAGGTCTTCGCAATCATCGAGGGGTAGGACGTAGGGCTTAACCGTACTGTCGTTGCATACAACACGAGAAATTGTCTGTATCCATTTCCGAAACCTATCGTAAGGAGAAAAGAAGCTATGGCAGCCAAAATGCTATTGTATGATGAAGAGGCTCGTCGTGCCCTCGAAAGAGGCGCCGAGGCCGTTGCTAACGCCGTAAAAGTAACTCTTGGCCCCAAAGGCCGAAATGTGGTTCTCGATAAAAAATGGGGTTCCCCCACCATCACCAAAGATGGCGTCACCGTCGCAAAAGAGATTGAATTGGAAGACCCCTATGAGAACATGGGGGCGCAACTGGTAAAAGAGGTCGCCAGCAAAACCAACGACGTGGCTGGCGATGGAACCACCACCGCCACTGTGTTGGCTCAAGCCATCCTCAAGGAAGGCCTTCGCTATGTAGCAGCCGGCGGTAACCCCCTGCAAGTCAAGCACGGCATTGAGCGCGCTGTGGAGCGCGCCGTGGAAGAGCTGAAGAAGCTCGCCGTGGAAGTACGCGGAGATAAGGCCAAGGTCGCCAGTGTCGCCGCTATCGCCGGGAACGATGCGGAGATCGGCCAACTCGTCGCAGATGCCATCGAGCGTGTAGGGCAAGATGGAGTGATTACCGTAGAAGAGAGCCGAAGCCTTCAAACCTACACCGAGTTCGTAGACGGCATGCAGTTCGATAAGGGCTACATCTCCCCTTACTTCGTCACCGACACCGAGCGTATGGAGGCCGTCCTCGAAAATCCCTACATCCTCATCTATGAGAAAAAGATTAGCTCCGCAACCGATCTCATCCCCTTGCTGGAGAAGATCGCGCAGCAG
>NZ_DATGLN010000170.1:0-103548 GCF_035294165.1 Chthonomonas sp. | reverse complement strand
AGTAGAACCGGCTCCAACGATGGTATGCAGCTCGTCAATGAAGAGAATGATCTCGTTGGAGTGGGCGGTGATCTCGTCAAGCACCTGCTTGATGCGCTCCTCAAACTCGCCACGATATTTCGAGCCGGCAATAAGGGAGTTTACGTTCAGCTCCACCAGGCGTTTATCACGCAAAACCTCCGGCACCTCATGGTTGACGATGCGCTGTGCAAGCCCCTCCACAATAGCGGTTTTGCCCACACCGGGTTCACCGATAAGCACCGGGTTGTTCTTCTTGCGCCGGGCTAGAATCTCGATGGTGGTCTCGATCTCTTTAGAGCGGCCGATCACGGGGTCGAGTTTGCCCTGACGCGCCAGTTGGGTAAGGTCACGCGAATACTTATCGAGATGAGGTGTGTTGCTCGGGGTCTCTACTTTGCCCTCTTCGGCGCCCTGCCCCACGATCTTCATCGTCTGCTGGCGCAAGGCCTGGGGAGTAAGGCCGTATTTGCGCAACAGGTCGCCGGCGATGCCATCCTGCTCCATCAGCAGTCCGATCAGCAGATGCTCCGGCCCCACATAGCTGTGGCCAAGCTCTTGGGAGGCGATGAAAGCCTGCTCCAAAGCGCTCTTTACGCGGGGAGAGACGCCAAGCTCTCTGCCTTCAAAAGGCTTCTCGTTGCGGGGAGCGTTGTGCTCCAGATAGCCCTTTACATCGGTCGGGGAGATGCGAAACTGCTTGAAGATGGCCTGTGCCACCTCGTTATCCGCCAGAACATAGAGCAGATGTTCCGTATCCACCTCCGGCTGGCCCCACTCGGCAGCCTTTTCGGCGGCCTCCTGCAGCAGCTCTTTGGTCTGCTCGCTGAAATAGCGGGAGATGTCTACCGCATTGCGGTCATCCGAAGACGCGGTGGGCACTCGGCCTCCGAGAGGCCAGTCCGCTTCTGGAGAGCGCAAGGAACTGAGAATATCCTCAAACTCCTCAAACAGCCCACGTCCGAAAAGCGATTCAAAAGGAGAATAGTGCCTCTGCTCACGTTGCCGAAACCGCGCATAGTCGGCCTCACAGAGGTTCATGTAGGTTTCACGGCCGTCACGCCGAACGCGCACCCGCACCGTGGCCGGTCGAATCCCGCACACATCGCACATTCTTGTCGCCATTGTTTTCTTCCTCCTATAGCGTTGGCAAACAGTCTATCGCTCCGGTTAGTCAAAGCACACGGAAGCCACCCAGAAGAAAACACCTATTGTATGCCGCAGTAGCTTACGAGGTCGGCGAATGCGTGAGACGGGTTTAGGAGAAGCAGATTGTAGGAGCAGTTACGTTGAACGGCCTGCTTTTTCGTTAGGCTACTGCCGTTCAAACGAACCTCCATCCTAATTTTACGCAATAAACGCGCCGATAATTCTAAAACGAGGCTGTTTTCAGCAACATTTTTCTGAATAGGCCTTTGTACCGTCATTTTTACACTATGCGACGCTTTAAGTTTCGCTTACAGACCCTTTTAAACTACCGTCACACAATAGAGCAACTGCGCGAGCAGGAGTTTACCGCCGCCCAGGGGCGACTTGCACTTGCTCAGACACGCTTTAACCAACTGCGCGCTGAATTCGAGCAAACGCTGGCGCTTCGCCCAGGCGCCCTTCCCGGTGAGCGTTTCGATGCCGCCTCCATCGCCGATCGAGAGCGATACCTCCAAACGCTTCAGGCGGCAATGGCAGAGCAGCAGCGCAGGCTAGATGCCGCCCAGATCGTGGTGGATGAGAAGCGGGCGGCACTCGTAGAAGCCCGCCGTGCCCGTGAGGTGGTCGAAAAGCTATACGACAAGGAGTTGACCAACCACAAGATGCTACTGCTTCAGCTTGAACAGAAGGCTATAGACGATCTCGCGGTCATGCGGCACAACCTTACGCACCCCCTCTCGCCACTAACACATCAGGAGGAGGCAGCCTAACCATGATGAGCCATTTAGAGGCCGTTATGGCCCGAGTCCAGCAGATCGAAAGTCGCCTACAGATGCTCACCGATCCCCCTTCTGCACCGGCTGTTGCATCGGCACCAACGCCCGGCGCCCTTTCGGGCTTAACGACTCCGGCAGGTTCGCCCCCAACGCCGATCTCCCCGTTTCCTCTCACTTTGCAGGCCGCTCTCGCCAACTCGGCGCCCACAGCGCCCCGCTTCGCCCCCTACATCGAGGGGCTTATCAACAAATATGCGGCCATTAACGGTCTCTCGCCAAACCTCGTTCGCGCCGTTATCGCCCAAGAATCGGACGGCAACCCGAAAGAGGTCTCCAATAAAGGCGCAATGGGCCTGATGCAGCTCATGCCGGAAGAGGTACAGGAGTTTGGCATTACCGATCCTTTTGACCCCGAGCAGAACATCGCTGCCGGCACGCGACTTTTGGCGGGTCTGCTTCGCAAATTCAACGGCAGTCTGCCTTTAGCCCTCGCGGCCTACAATGCGGGCGCCCACGCGGTTCAGAAGTACAACGGCATCCCGCCCTATCCGGAAACGCAGAACTATGTGCGGCGCATTCTCGGCATGTTGGGCCAACACCCCCCTAGCCCTTAGCGATGCGGAAGGAGTGAAATCGGAATGAAGAAGTGGTGGATGATTCTTATTCCGTTTAGTCTGCTTTGCCTTGCATTAGGAGCGGCTTTTGGTCTGGCCAAAATGGGTGTGTTACCGGCGCGCAAATGGGCAGGTGAAAAGGGCGCTCTCGGCACGGTGGCGCGGCTTTCAGGCTTTCGGCCGTTGAAAAAGCCGTCGCCCAAAACGGCAGCGACCGGCTCGCCCCTCACAGCCGAACAGCTCGCCCAGCAGCAGCGGGTTTTGCAGGCAGAGCAGCAGGCCTTTGAACAGGAGCGCGCTGCATGGGAACGGCAGAAGCAGAAGGCTCTGCAAGCCTCATCGGTCGCTCCACCACCCCCTCCGCTTGATCCGGCTCAAATGGCGCGTTTGGCCGAAATCTACAGCAAGATGGATGCGCCGAAAGTGAACCAGATTCTCGACAAGCTTCCAGAAAGCGAGGTGGTAGTGCTGCTACAGCAGATGGACGAGCGCAAAGTGGCCTCTATTTTAGAGGGGATGGCTCCTGCCAAAGCTGCCCGCCTCACCGGCGCGCTAGCACACACTCCCCTCCAGTCGGCTTCCAACAGCGGGGCCAATGGTCTAGCTTCTCAAAACGAATAAGCGGCGCTTTAGGCGATGGGTTCTGGGATCGCCTAAGTCTTTTGAAACCCTCCCTCTTTCGGTAGAGGCCGACGTTTTTTTGCGCTTAGCTGTTTTTATTCCAGGTATCTCTTGACACGCCAGCGCCCCTACTTGTACAATTTACAATTCAGCCATCTACCCTTGTGATCTGCCGCATGTTTACAGAACGGCTAAAAGCTGCTTACACTCTGGACTATGAATTTCAGACTTTTACGAAGTCTGTAGTGATTCTTGATCGCACACCCCCTATAGCTTGCTGTGCATTTCTCTCTCAAGACTGTATACAGGCCAGAAGTCTATCACTTTACCTACATCGCTCTACATGATAGCAGACCCCTATTTCCTCCATCATCATCTGAACTCGGCGCACTTTTTGACGGAGACGGCGAAAACGATAGCCACCTA
Source organism: Chthonomonas sp. (assembly GCF_035294165.1). Classification (GTDB taxonomy): domain Bacteria; phylum Armatimonadota; class Chthonomonadetes; order Chthonomonadales; family Chthonomonadaceae; genus Chthonomonas. Next base: position 99,944 of record NZ_DATGLN010000170.1, on the reverse strand, counting down.
ACTAAGCACTTCGCCATCCGGCGCCGATCCCCTTTGTTCGCTCTAGATGTACCCATAGTACACTAGCCCACGGATGCAGCCAGAGGCTCAGCTATCCGAGGGATGGTTTGGCGGCGGCTCCATAAAACGGAGCTTATTTCCATCAAGGTCCTGCACGGTCATACAGAGAAAACCTAAACCATCGTTGGGAGCGTGACACACAACCGCCCCTCGCCCCTGAAGCTCCTTATATAAGGCGGCCACATCCTCCACAACAAAATGAACGAGACCTCCCGGCTCGCAATCTCCGCTATGTTGGGTTAAATATAACCGCATGCCATCGCGACAAATGGACATGAATACCGGAAGATGCGGTTCGAAGCGGTGCTCCCACTCCACAGAAAAACCGAGCTTCTCAACATAGTACGCCTTGCTTAAGACATCATCGGTGATGCGAAGCGCGGGAATGACACGCTGTTTGGGTAAGGACATCTTTTTCTCCTGAAAGTTCGCTTATAGGCCCCATAGTTCTCTATCCAACGTTGTGCTAGTAGGCGCTATTGTCACTTGTATTACACACGCTACGTATAGGCCGTTGTACACCCTTAGCCACATACGGATTTTAACATAAGATGGAAGAGGGCGCAAGAGCTACCCATGCATATCCTTGATTTCTCACCATCTCACCTCTATTTAAAAATTGTCCTCCAAAAAGAAGGAATCTCTCGTTACTATCTAGAACTTCCTGCACAACATCGCTTCCATCAAAAGCATACAAAGGCCAAATCTGTTACTTTGAGAGAGAACGATGGACACGAGCAACGCATCCCTTACCGGTCAGGGCATTCAAGCCCTGCAATCAGGCCATCTTGCCCAAGCCATAGACCTCTTAAACCAGGCCCTGCAGCAAAACCCCAACGATGCCTTGACCGCAACCTACCTCGGCATTGCCCATTGCCGACAAAAGGATTTCGAGACCGGTATCCCCATGTTAACACAGGCCACCCAACTGCAGCCGGCCAACGCCACTTTTCAGTACAACCTCGCCGTTGGCCTCTATCAGGCCGGCCGTAAGGAGGAGGCAAAGGCCGCCTTCGAGCGCGTTCTCGCCATAGACCCCCATCATGCCCAAGCACAGGCGGCCCTTACGAAGCTGCAGACGGAGTTGGCGAACGCGAATCCCTCACAACCAACATCGGTACCCCTACAACAGTCGCCCACCGCTAGCCCGCCGCTTTACCAAGCCCAGTGGCTCGGCGGCTCGCCGCCTCCTCAACCCTACCCACAGCCTCCAGTACAGCCCTCTCCGATCTACCCGACACCGACAGGCACTGCCTACCCACCAAGCGCTCCCGGCCTAGTCTATAACCCACAATCGGCCGCTGCCGACCAACATCCCTCCATTAATACCCGCCTTGTCCGCGGCTTGGGCTGGGGCGCTTTGTACGGACAATGGTGGACATTCTGGAACATCTTCTGGTTCACCATCTTTAGTATGGTGAATTGGAATGGGCCGGAGTGGGTATTTATCCTCATCCTCACCCTGGTGCTTGCCGTAGTGTTCGGCATCGCCGGAAGTCTGCTGGGCCTCCTACTCGGTGCCATAGATGCCGATCCCGATCAAGGTGCCCTTATCGGCATCGGCGTGGGACTTGTCTTCTGGCTCCTCGAAATTTTGATAACCCACTTCGCCCTGCTCTCCGCTTTCATCAACTTCCTCTTCTGGATGTTCACTGGGCGCCGCGTGGGGCGGATGATAGCACGGAGAATTCAAGACATCATCTATGACTATTGAGGAGGAAACCAGAGATGTTCTGCCCCTTTTGCCAAAAGAACAATCTTCCCGGCGGAGTACGCTGTGCCTACTGCGGTGCGCTCATCTCTGCCCCTCCAACAGACAGCCCTCCTCCACAATCCATCTCGCCGACAACAACACCCTCCCTACTCCAACGCCGTCGTGGAGGGATTGTCGGATTATTGGCAGTTCTAGTCCTTAAGCTAAAGTCGTTTCTTGCGCTGCTTAAATTCGGCAAGGTGCTTGCAACCCTAACATCTATGCTGCTCTTCATCGCTGCCGATACCAGGCTGTTCGGCTGGAAATTCGGGGTGGGGATAGGGCTATGCATTCTAATTCATGAACTAGGGCACGTGTTCGTCAACTGGCGAAAAGGGCTTAAACAGTCTGCACCGGTCTTCATCCCTTTCGTGGGGGCCGTCATCTTTCTCAAAAAGTTTCCCGAAGACCCCACCATCCAATCGGAAAGCGGGGCCGGTGGCCCTGCAGCGGGCATGTTGGCCGCTCTTTTCTGCCTGCTTATAGGCTGGCTTACCCACAGCCCGTTTTGGCTCGCGTTGGCCAATGTGGGCTTTCTCATCAATCTGTTTAACCTCATTCCCTTCCCACCGCTAGACGGCTCCCACATCTTCACCGTCTTCTCCCCTGGTCTGTGGAAGGGCGTTCTCATTATCATCCTGCTTTGGGCGCTCAAAATGCCCTCCCCCTATCTCTGGATGATCTTAATCGTAGGCTTCTTTCGGCGAACCAGCGAGGCCGTCAATGCGCGCTATCTGCTCGCTCCACCCCTCGTTCGCCTGCGCATGGCTGCGATCTTCCTTGTGCTTTGCCTCGGAATGAGTTATGCCGCCAGCCTCACCCTACAAACACGCCAGGCCTACTTTCATGCAGGCCATCAGCCGGTAGCCACAACAGCATCGGCGACGGCGAGCGCCTCGCGCCCCAACCCCGTTCCCTTCACACCCGAACAGAAAGCAACGATTCGACATTTCGTTCAGGGAGCGCTCTTCGCTTTTACTCTGCTCTGCTGGCTGCCAATTCCTTTCCTTATTGCCAAAGCTGCCAACATGCGATGGCAACCTCCATCTCTCTTACCGGCCTTCGGCGCCATCGCCGTGTTGCCACTTCTGCTCTTTGGCGTGCCGCACATCGCCCCGCTGCATTCCATAGCCCTCCCTCTTCTTCTAGCCTATCTGCTCGGCTCCCTCTTCGCGTTCGTCTGCGCCCTGCGCGCCACTTTCAGCCACAGCAGAACGCCCAAAACCGTGTGGACTCTTACGGCGAACACGGCCCTTTGGGCAACCGCGGGGGCGCTCCTTGTGGCCTATCTCTTTAACAGCCTGCCTTTGGGTTTCATCGTCCTCATTCCAGTAGCCCTTCTGTTGGTCAGAGCACCATGGCTTATTAGCCAATGGATCGCCCTCTGTTTTGCTAATGCCGGGGATTATGGGCGCGCCCATGCGTGGTTCTCGAAAGCGCTTGCACAAACCCCGCCTCGCGCCGATGAGGCCTTCCTCCACCGCCGTTTGGCACGCATCTACTTGGCGCTCGAACAAGGAGAAACAACGCTTAAACATCTGCAACAGGCGGATTCACTGGCCTCCCTGCAGGGTGAAGTAAACATGTCGTACTACATTCATGCGCTTATCTTGCAGGAGCGCTATCTAGAAGCGCTCGACCTCTGTGAAAGCTTCTTACTGCCCACAAAACCACTCAGTCGCGCTGTGTTGGTTCGACGCTATGCTGACGTGCAGTACGTGCTGATCGCCTCCGCTCTCCAACGCGGATGGTATGACAATGCGCTGGCACGCAGTAACTACTGCCTTCATGAATATAAAAACGCCTCCTCTCTCATCACCTCATTGTTCCTGTTGCATAAAGCGGAAGCGCTGTTGGGTCTTGGCCGCTATGAGGAAGCGGAAGAGACGCTTAAAGCCATCCGTACCTTGCCGCAAACACCCACCCATCTTGCGCACAAGCTCTGCTTAGGCGCCCGCATTGCCGCCCAAAAGCACGATAGAGCCACCATGTTGCAGGCACTACATCGCATGCAAACGCTTTTACCCGAGAGCCTCCGTGTACGGTACTGGGTAGGCAGACTTCAATGCGAAACGAACCCTCATTCGACAGACAAGACCGCCCTAGAGGCTCTTGCCCACGATTTTCCACAAGAGTACTGGGGAAGACGGGCGCTCGACACACTGCAAGGTAAGTCCGAGCCGGCCCCGCCCCCCTCAACACCCCCGCCAACGGCTCCGGCATTTGACTTCGTCACCTAACCGGCCTTCAACACGAGCCGCGTTTCTTTGGAGACGTTTGCGCGAATACACCTCCCGCCAAGGTTTCAAAATGTTAAGCAGGAGAATACGGCAGATACCACGAATCTTTTATAAGGAAAAATCCCTGCGACGGAAAGGAGAGAAACCCCGGCGTCTCCGCCGGGTAGAATAGGCAAAAGATGAGCGACTATACCCCTCAAAAACACCATAAATTCACTTTCGGGCTTTGGACCGTAGGCAATGTAGGGCGCGATCCCTTTGGAAATGCCGTTCGCGAGCCTCTGTCACCCACCTACATTGTGAAAAAACTGAGCGAGCTAGGCGCCTACGGCGTGAACCTGCACGATAACGACCTGGTGCCCATAGATGCCACGGCAGCCGAGCGCGATCGCATTGTGGCCGAATTCAAGAAGGCTCTCGACGACTACGGCATGCGGGTGCCTATGGCCACCACCAACCTGTTCTTCGACCCCGTGTTTAAAGACGGTGCCTTTACCTCCAACGACCCAAAAGTTCGCGCTTATGCCCTGCAAAAGACCATGCGCGCCATGGACCTCGGCGCCGAACTGGGCGCGGAGGTCTACGTGTTTTGGGGAGGCCGAGAAGGTGTAGAGACCGATGCGAGCAAAGACGCGCGCGAGGCGCTTAAGCGCTATCGGGAGTGTTTGAACTTCTTGGCCGAATACGATATCGAGAAGGGCTATAACTTCAAGTTCGCCATAGAGCCGAAACCGAACGAGCCGCGTGGCGACATCTACCTGCCGGTGGTGGGAGCGGCGCTCGGTTTTATCGCCACGCTCAACCGCCCCGAAAAGTTTGGCCTCAATCCGGAATATGCCCACGAGACCATGGCAGGCCTCAACTTCGTTCACGCCGTGGCCCAAGCCATTGATGCCGGCAAACTGTTCCACATAGACCTAAACGGCCAGAAAATCGGACGCTATGACCAAGATTACCGGTTCGGCGCGGAGGATTTAAAGGCCAACTTCTTCTTGGTGAAGCTGCTGGAGGAGAGCGGCTATGAGGGCATGCGCCATTTCGATGCCCACGCCTATCGTACCGAGGATGAAGAGGGAGTATGGGACTTCGCTCGAGGCTGCATGCGTACCTACCTCATCCTCAAAGAGAAGGCCGAGCGGTTTAACACGGACCCCGAAATTCAAGGCCTGCTTCACGAACTGAACGCCGATCCGGAGGGCATTGGCGGTCTCATCCGCTCCTACTCGCCCAGCAACGCCCAACGCATCCTGGAGATGCAGTTCGACCGTGTCGCCCTCGGCAAGCGTGGCTATGCTTACGAGAAACTCGATCAACTCACCATGGAGATACTGCTAGGCGTTCGTTAAAGCCGAAGTCAAGTGCTAAAGACAAGGCCCTGCTTCTAAGGAAGCAGGGCCTATGTGTTCTTAACGAGAGATACACTATTCTGTGTCGGCCACTGTTCGCGTGGTGCGACGCCGCACGGTTGTTACGGGTTGAGGTGGTTGGCTCTGTAACGCCTTAACGAGATCGGCAAGGCCAAAGCCGTTAGGCAACAGCACAAAACGCTTGCCCTCTCGCGCACAGATGTCGGCGACGCCACGCCACTCTTTTCGGCTATAGCGCAGGCTTAACGCCACGATGTCGGTCTGTTGAATGTCGTGCTCGAAATGGCTGAGCAAGGTGGAAGGACGCATCTCAGGCCAATTCACCTCGGCAAGCTCCAGGGCCTCCTGAATTCGGCGGCGATTCTCCTCTCGTGGTAACCCGCCGATAAGGGTGAGGCGCTTGCCGCGGGTTTCGGCGCGAACGGCTTCCAAGTCCTCCTCAGACAGCTCTTGCGCGGAGTTTGGAGTGGATTCTTCATAGTCCGAGTTAATGCGTCTATCCCACTCCATGCTCGCCTCACGCAGCACCTCACGCAGGCGCGGATCGCTCTCCAGGAAGGAGACCCAGGGCGCAAGCGCATCGCGTAGACGCTGATCCAATGCGGAGACCCCTATGCTTTGGCAGCGCAGTAAGGCCTCATGCAGCCGCGCCTCATCCTGCTCTGGATCGGAACCGAAGTTGGGATCGGAGACAAGCGCCACAAGGTTATCCACCACGGCAGCACGGCGTGTGGCCGCCTCCACCGGAATACGAGCTTGCTCCCAGGCACTTTCGAGACGCGATGCCTTATCCACCAGTTCGGCCATGGGCACACGAGGGCGCAAGCTGAACAGATAGCATTGCGATTCGCGGGCCCAAGCGCGCAGGTTGTCGAAGAGAATCTGCTGGTAAGGATCGCGCGCGCCCACGCGGAAAAGCATCCGATTGAACTTTTGTTGGGTGGCCGCTACGGCTTCGGCCAGCGGCTGTAGGTCAGAGACGGTAAGCTGATTGTTGTGGGCCATCCACCACTCATAAGCCTCTTGGGCGCGTGCCGTCTCCTCCTGACGTTCGGCCAGCTCCGCCCACTGGTTGGGAAGGGGGCGTGGCTCGAGGTCATAGTCGAAGGCCACACAGTACTCTTTATCGCCGGCCTCTTCAAGCAGTTGCTGGATCTCCTTGCGAAGCTCGGTCACCTCGGTCACCTCGGTGTCGCCAGCCTCCTCCTCCAGTTTCCGCATGCGGAAGGCCATAGCCCGAAGACGCATTATATTGGGGATGTTCAGCTCTCCGTTCTCCTTCTGAAGCGGGAAGCGCTCTTTCCACACTTTGAGGTCTTCGCGCATCTGAGCCGCTTCCGCCTCGATCTCTATCAAGGGGCGTGTGGGATGTCGTGGGACACGGGCTGCCACAAAGGGTGAAGAGGTCGGGCGACCCTCTGTGCGGGCTAGAGGTGTAAAGGGCCGGGGCGAAAATTCTGTCCGCTCGCGGAAGAGGTTGTTGTTCCCCTGTTCGGAGGGCAGAGAGTAGGATTTTGGCGTGTGAGGCAGCGACGCAAGCGCTGCACCGTCGGTGACCTGTGAGAGCGCATCGAGCAGCTCTTTTGTGGCCATCTGATATTGCAACAACTCGTTGTAGAGATTGTTGTCTTCAACCGCGCGCGCGGTGGCGAGCAGCCGGGTCAGACGATCGTGTGCCGTAAGCAAAAAGTTGGCTCTTTGCTGGGCATACTGAGCCAAACGTGACTGCACCTGTGCGCAGTAGGCCTCAAAGGCCTCAGGAGTGCGCAAAGGTGACGGTGTAGTCGGTTCGCTTGCATCCTGTGGTTCAGGCGCACGGGTAGTTGCTACGGCCAGCGAAGGCTCCTGGAACTCAACATCGAAGTCAGACATGGATCGGAAACTCCTCAAAAGCGTGAATTAACTGTGCTACGTTATTCAGAAACAAACTTTGGGAAAATAGGTCATACGAACACCATCTTCTATATTCTAGCACGGCAGCGCACAAGATGTAAAGAGAAAATGGCGCCCGCCCACAAAAACCGGTTTTTTGCGGAGCTGGAGAGGCAGGAACACGTCCTACGAAAAGCTAACAACAAGTTACCAAAGGTTTGTGCAGAGGAAACAGCACGCCCTTTTTAGAAAAAAGCGTTTAGGAGAAAACGATGTCTCAAAACTATCGCTATGCCATTATCGGCACGGGGCTTCCCCACGGTTCGCCTGGGGCTACCGGCTTTGGAATGGCTCACTTCCACTATCCGGCCTTCGCCTCCACCGGAAAAGTAGAGCTGGTGGCCATTGCCGAGCCGAACGCATCGGCAGCACAGGTTTTTACGGAGAAACACCATGTTGCCCCCAAAATCTATACCGACTATCGGGCAATGCTAACTCACGAACGGCCCGACATCGTAAGCATCTGCACGTGGCCGCACCTTCACGCGGAGATGGTTATGGCCGCTGCCGAAGCCGGTGTGCGCGCCATCCATTGCGAGAAACCTATGGCCATTACTTGGGAGGACTGCAAAAAGATGAAGGCCACAGCCGATGCCCATGGGGCAAAACTCACCTTCAACCACCAGCGCCGACACCTGCTCGTGTTTCAAGCCGTGCGTGATGCCGTGGCACGGGGCGATATCGGCGAACTGGTGCAAATAGAGGCGCAGTGCCCCAATCTCTTCGACTGGGGCACGCACTGGTTTGACATGCTGTTTTTCTACAACCAGGAAACGCCGGCGGAATGGGTGATCGGCCAACTCGATAGCCGCCAGGAGCGACGCATTTTTGGAGCCTATCACGAAGAACAGGGGCTATGCCACTTCAAATGGAAAAATGGCGTGCGCGGCTGGATGGTCACCGGCTATGAAGCGGGCATCGGATGCACCCACCGCCTGGTAGGTAAAGAGGGGATTATCGAGGTGCTCTCGGAGCGCAAATATCGCATCACCGGTCCAAAGGCGTGGGAGGAGAAAGAGTTTGCGCAAGAGCCTTTTGATGAACACCGCCGCAGTGCCGCCGATGTTGTCCGTCAGCTCGAAGACCCAACCCATCGCTCACTCCTCTCCGCCGACTTCGCCATTCAATCCACCGAAGTCATCTTTGCTACCTACTACAGCAGCAAGATTCGGGGGCGCGTAGACCTTCCTCTCACTTACGAAGGGAACGCTCTGCTCGACATGGTGGAGGCCGGTGAGGTGGGACCTAAGCGGGCTCACATACCATGAGTTGGGCGTGAAATAGCTCTTCGATAAGCCTCCGAACCTCTTCAATGGTGTTGGCGTGGCTTATCTTCTCGCGAAAACGCGAGGCGTAGGGAAACCCTCGGAAATAGAGCGGTAGCTGGCCTCGGAGGTGGTGTACGGCCGGCCCTTCTCCCATACTTTGCGCCAGGTCGCAAAGATGAGAGAGGGCGACCTCGGCCCGCTCTTGAAGCGTAGGAGGCGGCAACAGCTCACCGGTGCGAAGAAAATGGGCGATGTCGCGCAGTATCCAAGGGTTGCCTATCGCGGCACGCCCCACCATAATGCCGTCGCAACCGGTCTCTTCTATCAGGCGCGCCGCCGCTTGCGGGGAGTTCACATCGCCGTTGCCGATAACCGGTATCGAGAGAAGCGCCTTCATTTGACGAATAAGCGCCCAATCCGCTGCCCCCTCATGCCCCTGAACGGCAAAGCGTGCGTGAAGCGTTAGCGCCTGAATGCCGATCTCTTCAAAACGTTTTGCCAACTCCGCCGTGGCAAATTCGCCGTACTGCCATCCGGGGCGTGTTTTTACGGTCACCGGTACAGAAACGGCCTTAACAACCGCCTCCACTACGCGGCAGGCCGTGTCGGGATCACGAATAAGGGCAGCACCCGCCCCCGTCTTACACACCTTGGGTACCCAACAGCCCATGTTGATATCGAGAATATCGGCCCCCACATCCACCGCGATACGGGCGGCCTCCGCCATGATGGCCGGGTCGGCCCCGAATATCTGTACCGCCACGGGGCGCTGATCGGGGGTTATATCGAACATCTTCAAAGTTTTCTTATTACCATAATGAAGAGCGGTAGTCGAAATAAACTCGGTGACAACGAGGCCGGGGCCGCCGATGCGCTTGGCAAGCCGGCGAAAAGCTCCGTTCGTTACATCCGCCATAGGCGCCAAAACCACCGGCGGTGAGATCGACAGATTTCCCACCCGAAAGCCTTCCCAGCCTCTCTGTTGAATGAGCGTCTGCATCTTCCTCATCAAATGACTAGTACGTTCGCAACGCAGCCCTTTTCGGCAAGTCTGAGAAAATGTTGTAAACTAGGTGCAGAGCCGTGAGCTTCCAAAACATCGAGTCGAAATAACCGAACCTCTGCCAAAATCGTACATACAAAACGAGAGTCCTTTATTCCAAAAACCTGGGCGAACAGGGAGGTTGTGCCATGCGCGCCATGGTTCTTACGAAACCGGGGCCGGTGGAGAGCTTGCCTCTACAGTTGCAGGAGTTGCCCAAGCCGAAACCGCATTCCGGGGAGGTTCTCATTCGCGTTGAGGTGTGTGGCGTTTGCCGTACAGACCTTCACGTGGTGGAGGGCGAGCTGCCGCCGCATAAATCGCCTGTTATTCCGGGCCACGAGGTCATAGGCACCATAGAATGTCGCGGGCCCGATGCCACACGGTTTCAAATAGGTGATCGCGTAGGTGTGGCTTGGCTTCATGCAAGCTGTGGCAAGTGCGCCTACTGCAAACGAGGAGATGAGAACCTTTGTGATAGCCCCATCTTCACCGGCTACGATGCAGACGGTGGCTATGCAGAATATGTGGTGGCGCCGGAGGAGTTTATCTATCCCATCCCTCCAGGTGTCTCCTCACGCGAGGCAGCCCCATTTCTCTGTGCCGGCATCATCGGCTATCGCGCTCTACGACGCAGCAACCTTCACCCCGGTGAGCCTTTAGGCCTTTACGGGTTTGGGGCTTCAGCCCATATCGTCATTCAGATCGCCCGTTATTGGGACTGTCCGGTCTACGTATGCACGCGAGATGAAAAGCATCAGGAGCTGGCCCGCCGACTAGGAGCCGTCTGGGTAGGCTCTGCGGCAGAACGTCCGCCGGTGAAACTGCGCAGTAGCATTCTGTTTGCCCCCGCCGGGGAACTGGTTCCCGTTGCGCTCTCTGCCCTCGATAAAGGAGGCACGCTTGCAGTAGCCGGCATCTATATGACCCCCATCCCCTCTATGGACTACGAAAAACACCTTTTCTACGAACGGAACCTACGCAGCGTCACCGCGAATACCCGTCAAGATGGCAAAGAGTTGCTGCACCTTGCCGAGACCATTCCTCTGCACACGCACACCCAAGAGTTTCCTTTGGAAGCTGCCAACGAGGCTTTACAAGCGCTGAAGCAGGATCGCATCAACGGAGCGGCGGTGCTCCGCGTGGCCCCTACTTAAGAATATCGGGCATAATCTACCGTTTCCGAGGCGCAGACAGGTAGAATCACACCATGAGTCATGTTTTTGCAGCGATAGACATCGGTACCAACTCCATTCGCCTGGCCGTTGTACGCATTGAAGACGATAACCATATCACCACCCTTGCCCAGCATCGGGAGATGGTGCGCCTAGGCGAGGGTGAGTTCGCTACCCACCGCATGACGCCGGAGGCGATTGACCGAGGGGCTTTGGTGTGCGCGAGGTTCGCCGACGTGGCGCGCGGTTTTGGCGCCGATGAAATTGTCGCCTTCGCCACTGCAGCGGTACGAGAGGCCGAAAATAGGGAAGAGTTCATCGAGCGAGTACGTCGTGAGGCCGGTATAGAGGTGCGTGTGATCTCCGGGCCGGAGGAGGCACGCCTCATCTGGCTGGGAGTCTCCAGTGGCATCGAGCTAGGCTCTAAACGGGCGTTGCTTATTGACATCGGCGGAGGAAGCACCGAGGTGATTGTAGGCACATCGGAAGGGCATGAGGTTTTAGAGAGCATGAAGCTGGGTGCCATTCGGCTCTCCAACCTCTTTTTCGACACGCCCGACCCGGTAAGCCCGGAGCTGTTTGCTAAAGTGCAAGCCCATGTACGCGCCGTGGCAAACCCGGTGGCGCGTCGTGTGCAACAGGCCGGTTTCGATCTCGTTCTCGGCAGCGCCGGAACCATCAACTGTTTGGGGCAAGTGGTGGCAAACTACACCGGGAATGTAGAGGCCTCTCAAAAGCTCACGTCCTCCTCCTCTTTGCGTGGCGGCATCACTTTTCGTACGGCGGATCTGCGCGAGGTGGTGAAGCTGCTCTGTCGTCTGCCTCTTGAGGAACGCCGCCAGGTGCCGGGCATGGACCCCGCTCGCGCCGACATCATCCTTGGCGGAGCCGCCATTCTGCTCACCTTTTTAGAACAGGTAGAGGCCGAACGCATCACCACCAGCGAACGAGGGCTACGTGAGGGCATTCTCGTCGATCATCTTCTGCGCCAAGAGGGAACACGCGAGCAGTTTCAAACGCTTTCGGTAAGGCGTCGATCCATCCTTCAGCTTGCGCGAGCTTGCAACTATGAGGCCGATCACGCTCATCACACGGCCTTTCTGGCGTTGCGTCTCTTCGATGAACTGCGCCGGCTAGGCGAACATAGCTACGGCAACACCTCGCGCGAGCTTCTGGAGTATGCGGCCATCTTGCACGATATCGGCACCTTTCTCTCCCATTCCAATCATCAGCGCCATGCCTACTACATCATCCGCAACTCCGACCTGCTGGGTTTCGACGACACCGAGATAGACATCATCGCCAACGTGGCGCTCTATCATCGCAAAGGCATCCCCAAAAAGAAGCATCCTAATATGGCCGACCTGAACCGCGAGGAGCGTCGGCGTGTGCGTGTTTTGGCCGCCTTGCTGCGGGTAGCAGAGGGACTTGACCGTAGCCATCTCGGCTTGGTGCGCGATATTCGTCTTAGACGGGAGGAATCGCCACGGCGCTTTGTGCTCACCCTGATAAGCGATGCCGAGTGTGAACTAGAGGTTTGGGGTGTTCAAAACAATAGCGATCTCTTTGAGTACGTTTTTAAAGCCCCGCTAGTCGCCGAGGTTGCCCACCCCAACTCCCTTGCGTTGGCACCTAGCGCCCCAGCGAGCGCCTCAGTCGCAGAATCGTCTGGCGCAGTTCCGGATCGATCTCCTGAAGCGTAATGATGCGTTGGCACGCATAAAGAAACGTGGTGTGGTCGCGCCGTCCAAAGGCCGCTCCGATATGGCGGGCGCGTTGCTCGGGCAGCAGTTCCCGACAAAGATACATCGCCACATGGCGCGCTAACGACACGTCTTTATTGCGATTCGTGCCCACGATCTCGGCGGCATCCACACCGAATTGGTCGGCGACCGCTTGAATGATCGCCTCTGGAGTAAGCCCTCTTGCCGGGATGGGCTTATCAATGAGATACTCACCAAGCACATTCTGGGCCAGCTCCACGGTGGGCGGCAACCCCATGACGGACGAGTAGGCCAGAAGGCGCGTTAGCGCCCCTTCCAACGCACGAATGTTGGATTGGATGGCGCTGCCGATATAGTGCAGCACCTCGTCGCTTACCTCGGCGCCCTCCCGCTGCCGACACATCTCCAAAATGGCGATGCGTGTTTCCAAATCGGGCGGGCCGATATCGGCAATAAGGCCGCTTTGGAAGCGGGAACGAAGTCGTTCGTCCATGGTGTTGAGATCGCGCGGGCTGCGTTCGCTGGCGATGACCACCTGCCTCCCACTCTGGTACAGCACATTGAAAGTATGGAAGAACTCCTCTTTGGTGTGCTCCTTACCGGCAATAAACTGAATGTCATCCACCAGCCAAACATCTATCTCGCGATATTGACGACGAAACTCATCGGTGGCATGCTCCTTCAGGGCGTTGATATAGTGCTGCGCAAAATACTCGCCGGAAACATAGGCCACCCGCATCTTGGGGTTGGTGCGCTTGATGGCGTGCGCAATGGCATGAAGTAGATGGGTTTTGCCTAGCCCAGAGCCTCCATACAGGAACAGCGGGTTGTAGACGGCCCCCGGACGCTCCGCCACATTCATCGCTCCCGCAAAGGCCAAACGGTTGGAACGCCCCACCACAAACGTCTCAAAGGTGAATCGATCGTTGAGCGGCAGCCCCGGCAGAGTTGGCATAGCCCCTTTAGCGGCCGAGCGAGAACCCGAAGATTTGGAGGTAACGCGCGGTGGCGTGGTAGAGGGCTTTGCTACCACGGCCTCTGCAGCCCCAGCCTCTTCCCCCTCATCTAGAGGCAGCTTTGGCTGCAAGACCTTCTTCGCATCCGAAGCGTCCTTACGCCCCGATGCCGCACCAGGAACGGACGTTTCACGCGGCATGACCACGATCTTCACCTGCAACCCACTGGTGTTGAGGTGAAACTCGAGGGCACTCCGAATGGCGTTGGCCGCACGGCTCTCTAACCACTCTCTCGCAAAAGGATTGGCGACACCCAGGGTCACCACGTTGCCCATGTAGCTTAAGGGGCGTGTGTCGCTAAGAAAACTATTGAATGTTACCGGGCTTACCTTTGTGGAGAGCAGAGCCAGGCAAAGGTCCCATACCTGGAGCAGCGCTTGCGTGCGGTCTTCCTCTCCGAATTCGAGCTCTCCGCTCACTCGCTGCCTCCGTAACCGAGGCCCGCTTCTTGCGGGCATGAAAGGGTAATTAAGTGATCTGTGAAGGAGGGGACGCGACTGCCTGCGTCCACAACGCGCCGATTATAGCAAATTCCAAGCCGTCTCCGCAAGCAGAACAGCGTCTGCTTTTTTGGATTCAGATAGGTTTTTTTGATAATTAGACAATAAACGCTTTTAGCTTTTTATAAAATAAAAACTATGAGGATACAGACATGGGGAACACTCTCCGAAGCTGCACTTATTCCTCCTTCACCGCCGTAGAGGCTAAATCGGGGACTATGCGTTATACTTATAGACATGTCGAGCCGTCAGCTTAAACCACACGAAGATATCCGCACGAAACGCTTTTTCCATCCCACCTATTTCGGCTTAGGTCTGATCGCAGGTGGGCTTTTGTGGGGGGGTCTTGCAGCTAGCTACGCCTACATCGCCACCCACCCACCCCGTATTCCGGTTTTCTTACCCAAGGATGCCCGCAGTATCGGGCTAGAGGAGGTTACCTTTCCCTCACGCGATGGCATCGTCCTCAGTGGCTGGTTTTTACCGGCCAAAGGCGAGGCGATCGGTGGGGTTGTTCTCTGTCACGGCCATCTCTATAATCGCATGGAGATGCTCTACTGGGCTCGACATCTGCGGGAGGCTGGTTTCCACACACTTCTGTTCGATTTTCGCAAATCGGGCCGAAGTGGCGGGCATGTCTGTACGGTGGGCTACTTGGAAACAAACGATCTGCTTGGGGCGGTAGACTACTTTGCCTCCCGCCCGGAGATGCAAGGGCTTCGCGTCGGCGTTTATGGGCACTCCATGGGCGGTTCGGTAGCCTTGATGACCGCCGCAGACGACACCCGTTTGGCTGCGGTTGTTACCCACGGAGCCTTTGCTACCCTTGAGCGCGCGGTCATTCGGCGTAGTCGCTTGCTCTTTGGCCCTCTCGGCGCGCTCATCACCCCTTTGACTATTGCCATTGGCCGGCGCTGGATTCCCATCTCTCCTCATACGGTTTCGGCGTTGAAGGCCATCGGCAAGATCGCTCCTAGGCCGGTTCTGCTGTTTCACGGGCAACACGATCGCATCGTTCCCGTTAAAGATGCCTACGATCTCTATGCGGCTGCCTGCCCTCCCCGTGCGCTTCATGTGCTACCAAAATCCGGCCATATTTGGATAGCCCCTGAAGAGCTGCCCGAATATGACCACTTGCTTGTAAAGTTCTTCACAACTCACCTCTGGAGGCGTGGAGAGAAGCGATGCCTACGCGCACCAAACAGCCCGGTTCTATAACGGTTATCTGTGGATGTATGTTCTCAGGCAAAACAGACGAGTTAATTCGGCTTGTACGACGAGCCCTCTATGCCCGAAAACGGGTACAAGTTTTTAAATCGGCTCTCGATACCCGCACCGATAACACCGTTATCAGCACCCACGACGGCGTACGATTTCAGGCCATCGCCGTGCCCGATGCCCGCACCCTCGAGACACTTCTAGACCCACGAGTCCATGTGGTGGGAATTGAGGAGGTTCAATTCTTCGATGAAGCCATCGTTCCCCTGTGTCAACGTCTCGCCGATCGCGGCATAGATGTGGTTGTGGCAGGCCTCGATCAGGACTTTCGTGGCATGCCTTTCGGCGTTATGCCCACTCTGCTGGCGCTCGCCGAGAATGTTATCAAACTGCACGCTATCTGCAAAGTCTGTGGTGGAGAGGCCACACGTACCCAACGCCTTGTGAACGGACGCCCTGCCTCCTGGAACGAACCGACCATCCTTATAGGGGCGGAAGAGACCTATGAGGCACGCTGTCGCCGGTGCCATCGTGTGCGAAATGCCCCCATCCACAGCGCCCGCGGTACGCACCCTATGCCCCCCACCCGCACTCCAGAAGTCACCGACCCGCGTCAGCTCGAAATGTTCATGGAGCCGGAGGTAGACAACGAAGTCTAGCGCGAAACTGCTCCAAAAGGGATGCGCTTTGCCTTATGGGCATCCTCTTGCCTGTTTCTAGAAAAGGAGAGAGAAGAAATGCTTGAAAAACGGTTTACCCTTGCAGCACGTCATACAGACCTTCGCACGGAGGTGGCAGCAGGCTTCACCACCTTCATGACAATGGCCTACATTCTCTTTGTAAACCCCTCCATTCTCTCCAATATTCCAGGCCTAGAGCATAGCGTGTCCGCACTGGCAGCGGCCACAGCCCTTACTGCCGCCATTCCTACCCTGCTTATGGCACTGCTAACCAACACGCCCTATGCCCTAGCCCCAGGCATGGGGCTTAACGGTGTACTCACCTTCGATGTCTGCCTGCAGCACCACATCCCCTGGCAAACGGCCATGGGCGTCGTTGTCATTGAGGGGGCGATCATCGCAGTGCTCGCGCTTACTCGGGCCCGTGAGGCCATCATGAACGCCATTCCCATGGGACTGAAAAGGGCGATAGCCGTGGGCATAGGCTTGTTCATCACCCTCCTTGGCATGGTAAATGCCGGCCTTGTAAAGGCCAATACCGCCGATGCCCCCCTCACCTACGGCTCGTTTCACCACAAAGAGGTGCTTGTGGCCAGCATCGGTCTGGCACTTACCCTTCTCTTTGTGGCCTTTCGCTGGCGTGCGGCGCTGCTATTAGGCATTCTCTGCACCACCATCGTCGCCCTCTTCACGAAAGTCGCCCACCTCCCTCCCGCCCACCAGCTCCTTCAACTACCGCAATTCACCACCCTAGGGCGAGCAGATGTGCTTGGCGCTTTGCGCCCGGCACTGTGGTCTACTATTCTGGCCTTTGTCATGAGCGACTTCTTCGACGCCATGGGTACCATCCTCGGCGTGGGTCAACAGGCAAATCTTGTGGATGCGGAGGGGCGCCTGCCCCGTCTCCGTGAAATTCTGTTCGTAGACGGGTTTGCCGCACTCTGGGGCGGCTTTTGTGGTGCATCCAGCGCCACCACCTATATAGAGAGCGCCAGCGGCGTCGCTGTAGGCGGCCGCACCGGCCTGACCTCTCTCGTCGTTGGCCTTCTCTTTCTACTCGCGCTCTTCTTCTCGCCCTTGGTCACCATCGTGCCGGCGCAGGCCACCGCACCAGCTCTCATCATTGTGGGATTTCTCATGCTTTCGAGCGTTCGCGACATCGAATTTCACCGTTTGGAAGAGGGATTTCCTGCGTTTATCACCATTGTTACAATCCCCTTCACCTATTCCATCGCACGAGGAATCGGCTTTGGATTTCTCTCCTATCTCCTGGTTATGTTGGCGCAACGACGCTGGCGCGAGATCAACCCGCTGTTGGTGCTTGTATCCGTGCTCTTCGTGCTCTCTTTCTGGTTAGGGTAGAAGCCCGATGGTACTAAGATGCTTCCGTTCCAACCTTGAGAATAAGATCGAGCGGATCGGGCACGCCGGGAAGTCGCTGGAACGGCAATGCCACTAACTCGCCTGTATCTCTGTTGAAGTCTCGAAGACGGTAGGTGGCAATAGGCGTTCCGCAAGGAATATCAAACACGCCACTTCTCCCCCTGAAAACAACGGTCTGCGGTTTAACGGAGATGGCCATGAGAAAGTTATATTTTGGGCCGTGATAGTCCTGGGCAGCCCCAAAAGGTCCGGCACAGGCCATGGCGCCGTCATACTTTGCATAAGGCTCTCCTATGCGATAGGGAGCATCTTGCAACCCCCGATAGAGACCGGCCCTTTTGTTTACCAAGGTAACCATTTTCCACACCAGATATCCTCTTGGAAAAGGCTCGTCGAGCAACGGCATTAGCCCCTCACGCTGCCATTTTTGTATCTCTCGATGGCCTTCACGGGTCGTCGCCGGCAAACGAGGATAGATTTCAACGAATTCTTCTAATTGATAGGTCTTCCGAGCCGGGACAATGCGGATTTGATAGGAGACGTCGTAAACCCCGGATGCCTTATAGTGCTTGATGGTGAAGTAGAGGGACGTGCCTCCAGACTCTTTTTCGAAGCAATAGCGGTTCGTACGCTTAAGTGGTCGGTATTTGGCATCCGCAAAGATATCGCAGTGTTGCGCCATAAGGCGCCAGCGAACCAGAGTCTGCGGGGTGAAGAGAGGCCTTCGTAAGGGTGGACGGCAATGGCATATGGACCAGTTCTCTTGATAGAGCCGCGAGGCTAGCCGCGCATGAAACTCCTGAACATACCCTAAGACGGTCTCAGGGGTTAGGGGTGGTAGAATCCAGCCGCAATTCTCGTAAATCGCTACCGTCCCATCCTCAAACATATGGTGGGATAGAGACCTCACCTCGCCGCTTGGGCTTAGGAAACGTTCCTTAAACTGAAGCAGACACATTGACCTTGCACCTCCACTTATTTAATATCTTTACAGCCTCCAAAACCGGAAATTTGTTATGTTGAGGTTTCTGCAGGCTTCTTTCAATCTACGCCATCCATAACGGCAACACGAATAACCGTTTGCGGTACAGTGTGTAGACTTCTTTCGGCGCTCACCACCTTGCCCTTAGCCAGGCAAGATTTTTTGGGAACTTATTGACAGGGTAAGCGTATTTTTGATATACTTCATATACTTAGTTAGTTTATCAAATTAGTCAGATTTAGAAAGAGGAGAACGATGACCCTGCCACCACCAAGCCGTGAAGCTCTTAACGCCTTAAGTAACTGCCTGGAAGAGCATTCCCCTCAAGAGATTCTGGCCTGGGCGGTTAAAATCTACGGAGAGAGACTGGCCATGGCCACCGCCTTTGGTGCAGAAGGTTGTGTTCTCTTAGATATGCTGGCCCAACTCGGCGCTCTTGCAAAACTGCCTTTTATCTTCAATCTTGAAACCGGCTACCAGTTCCCTGAAACGCTGGCTCTGAGGGAACGCATTCAGGAGCGCTACGGCCTTACCGTTCATTTTGTGCGTCCTAAAGAGACCGTTGAGCAGATGGAGGCCCGTTTTGGCGGCCCGATCTATCACACCAATCCCGACGAGTGCTGCCGTCTAAGGAAAATTGTTCCCCTGCGCAAGGTGCTTAAAGACTTCGACGCATGGGTAAGCGCCATCCGTCGCGATCAAACTCCCGATCGCGCTCAGGCCGGCATTGTAGAATGGGACTCCAAATTCGGTCTCGTTAAAATTAGTCCACTGGCGAATTGGACTCGCGAGGATGTTTGGGCCTACATTCGCACCCACAACGTGCCCTACAACCCCCTCCACGACCGTGGCTATCCCTCTATAGGCTGCTGGCCCTGCACGCGCCCCGTGCGCGAAGGGGAGGACGAACGCGCAGGACGTTGGGCCGGATTGCAAAAAACGGAGTGCGGCCTTCACAGCCGCCGCACCGTGCGCAGCTCCTAGAGAATACCGAATTCGTTGTAACGACCTACCTGTCTTTAGGCAGCAACAGGGCCGTCTGCGAATGCCCCTCGATGTAGAGTCGTAGCCCTCGGCAGATGGCTTCGGCCACTCTCTCTTGAAAATCTGGGTCTATAAGCTTACGCCGGTCCACCGGATTATCAATATAGGCCACCTCAATGAGAATGGCCGGCATCTGGCTTTCACGCAGTACGGCCAACCCATGCTGGTACAGACTGCTATCGGAGCGGGCGCCCCGGCTGGGCAAGCCCGTTACGGCCGCCACGGCGTGTTGAACGCAGTTGGCCAGCGCTCTGCTGCTTGGGTCTTCCATATGATAGTATGTGGTGGTGCCGGATGCCTCCCCAGGATGGCTACAGGCATCATTGTGAATGCTGATGAAGAAGTCGGCATGAATGGCGTTTGCAAGAGCAGGCCGGGCAGAAAGGTCTACATCTCTATCTCTATCTCGAGTCAGCACCACACGCGCGCCGCACGCTTCCAAAACTCGCCGCAGTTTAAGCGCAATGGCCAAAGTGATGTTCTTCTCGGCATAGCCGCCTGCCGTCGCCCCCGTTGCGGAACCGCCATGCCCTGGGTCTACGACGATCAGCTTATCTGCCAAAACGCCGGTCGCGTTGCGCGGCAGGCGCAGGCGCAGAACCACCTGATCGGCTCGCGGATCGAGCACAAACCCATCGTAGCGCGGGGTACGCAACCGGATACGCACCACAG
The DNA here is from genome assembly GCF_035294165.1 of Chthonomonas sp. Classification (GTDB taxonomy): domain Bacteria; phylum Armatimonadota; class Chthonomonadetes; order Chthonomonadales; family Chthonomonadaceae; genus Chthonomonas. Next base: position 79,888 of record NZ_DATGLN010000170.1, on the reverse strand, counting down.
GAGGCGTCTGATCGAGGGCGAACGCTTGCTCTTCGGTTAATAGCGGATGCCGGAAGCTTTGATCGGCTTGGGTCGAATCGGTAAGAGCCAGAACGGCACCGGGCAAGTCCAGCTGTAAACCACCGTCCTCCGTGTAACGAATGGAAGGCTGCACAGGCCCTGTTGTAAATATCCGAAGCGTGGCGCTTTGATCGTTGTCCGGCTCAAATACAATGCGTTGGACCTGGACGAACTTTGTTGCCGCAGGGGCATTCGGATTTGCCGAATTGTTGCCTTCCCCCGGCCCTCCGTTGGCCGTCTCTGTTTGGTCTGCCATAGGATTAGCGGGCGTTTCGTTGGAAGTGGTTGCCATTCTCTCTCCTCCCGGAGTCGTCGGCATCTGTAGCCCACCGGAACCTTGGGGCTTCGTTGTTCCACCGGCATTCGCCATTGCGGCCATCTTCGCAGCCCCTTTCGGGTCTTTCCACAACACAACGATAACCTGCCCTTCGGCATCGGCCTGTCCATCACCTGCACGTACTCGTAGGCTCAAGGGCAGGTTCACCGCCACGCGCACCACGTCGGGTTTGAACTGCCCCACACGCAAATTCTGTGTCTGCGGGTCATCGTCGGGCAGGGTCTGATTCAGCAGATCGGGGGCTAGCTTCGCCCCAAAACAGTCCACATAGCCCACACGTTGCCCATCCTCATCTATCATGCGCACCTGGTAGGGCACGGGGAAGGAGGTCGTAAAGCGTATGGCCCCCTGCTGTAGACGCACATCGGTTACGCGCGCCAACAGGTAAACTTCGTCGAAGCTGGTTGTGTTCGGAGCACCGTTGGCACGGCTATCTACTGTAAGGATATCGGCGGGAAGCAGCCGGGCTAGGTCGGAAAGCGCCAACATAGGTTTTCCCTCTGGTCGCGCAACGGCAAGCTCGGCCTCCTGTATCGGATGCCCATAAGCTATCTTCACCGCATCTCCGCGTTTGTTGAGATGTCCCTGTGCCCCAACCATCGCAAGGATATCGAGCGGAACAAAGGTTTCGTTTCCATCGCTCAAAGGCGATGTCGAGGCCTCTAACGGCTTGCTGCCCACGAAGACCCGGACGGGGCGTAGAGCGCTATCCGCTTTTGCTTGTCTTGGAGACAGGCAAAGCAAGCTCCCTAAAACGCAGATAAGGCAGGCGATCTTAGGCACTATGAAGCTGCCGATGGCGAAAGGGCTTTTCCGAAGCATAGCCTTTCCCTCACTTGTTAGGTTTTTTCCTGAACGTTCGAAGGCGCACGCGATTGATGCTTTTGTGCTCTATATTCCTACATTTTCGGAAAGATTCCTACCCATTTTAGAACGGCGTTCAGAGGATGCAGAAAAGCAGCACGGCAGACCCGACTTAGGGCCTGCCGTTATAAGAGACTGTTGACGAACAGAGAGAGTTACAACTTGATGTCGAGCAGGCCGCTTATGCCCACACCGGGTATTCGACGGATGTTCTTAATGCTCTTGGTCTCTACGGGAACAAGCCCGCGAATGCGCAGCCCAATCGAACTGAAACGCCCCTCAAACTGCACAACGGCCTGCACCTTATTCACGGCAGCACGCGGCCCCATCACCTGCACACCGCCCACTTCGGTGCCGTCACCGGCAGAAATAACGGGTACCACCTTTGTGGCATACATGGGGTTGTTCTGAGGCGTGCGTGTGAGATGGTTGATGGCACTGTTGATCTGTGGCCCAAATTTGCCGATAATCAAAGCCACTCCACCCGCCTTCAGCAATGAACCGAGAATATCGGCGCTGACCATGCCCGCGGAGAAGCAGAGCAACACGAGCATGATGGTGGCTTTATTGACATGGCGCTTCATAGTTTTACCTCCTTGTCTCATCCTCCCATCGTTCGGGTGGGAGGGTTACTATGTTTAGTGTAGCACATTCTCTGCCGCTTCCCTCGCCTATATTTCACTCCGAGCTACCGCTTCGGGCGATCTCGGGATGTGCTAGAGCCACTGCTCCCATGGTTTTCCCCACCACTAGGGATGCTCTGCGCAACATGTGGCGCCGGTTGAGGTGGAGGTGTTGGCGCATGATAGACAGGAGGTTGTGGTGCAGGCGGCGGCACATAAGGGGCCTCTCGACGAGGTGGCACAGGAGGTGGGTTCCACGCCGGCTGCACAGGATGCGGTGCATATGTGGGCACGCCCCGATCATCGTGGAACGGCGCGGGAGTATAAGGAACCGTACGCGGAGGGGCACCACGCCCGATGGATTGTTGTGGCGGGCTTCCGGGCCACTGCGGAGCCGGAGTAAAGCGCGGCATGGGCGCATTCGGGCTGTTCGGCGCGTAAAGCGGCCTGTTTGGGAACGTCCCTACACCGGATCGGTCGCGAGGTTCTGAAGGCAGGAAGGGCTGTTGGCCACTTTGAATCGGTCGGCCCGGTGTAAAGCCTAGCTCACGTCTGGCCAAAGCTGCCGCATTGGCCGCCCTATTCTCTGTTGCCCCATAACTGCCCATGCGATCCGGCGCCCGCCGATTCGTGAGATAGGACGGATACGAGGTACCTCCTTGAGACGGCGTCATCGCACGCGGCACGACCGTTCTATTTTCTGCAGGGCTGGGCGTCCGCGCAATGAAGTCTCTGGAACGTGAGGGAGAGAACTCCGATAGATCAGAGCTGCCATTGCGCGTACGAAGGGGCGGTGGCAAAACGCGCGAAGGGGCTGTGGGCATCGCCTGCTCGATGGCAACACGCCCTCGCGTCGAGGGGGTTGGAGCGTGAAATACCGCCCGTGTCTGCAGTGCCGACGGCGGTGTAACAAGTGGCATGCGCGAACGCACGGGGGTAAAAGAGAGCGGTGCCGGCAATAAACTCGGCGGGCCGGCAATCGGTTCTACGTTTCGGTCGGCCTCCGGCGCCCGGCCTCTGGTGAAGAGATCGGCCTCAGAGGGTGGCAGCGGGCGATAGGCACTTGCCTCGCGGAATGTGGCGAGCGTGGCATAGGTAGCCCCTGGCGCTCGACGCGCGTTGCGCGGAACAAAGAGCACGCTGCCCCGATTTAGATGTGTCGCCGCATAGTACTCTGTCGTCTGCTGGAACCGTTGAAAAGCCGTTAGGGGTACACCCGGAGGGGCTTCATTGATATTTGTTATATTCGTTACATTGTTAACATAGGTTACCTGATTCACATAGGTTGTGTCGAACGGTCGTGGCGCACAGTATGAGGAGGCCACCGGATAGTAAACGGCTGCCTGCGCGATGGAGAAGTAGGTAAACCAATCGCCATGGGCAAACGCAACGGTCAGTGTGCTTGGATAGCGAACCTCCTCAGGTGCGAGCGGTGCCCAGATTACACGGTCATCACAGACGCTAAAGTCCACCACGGCCGGCTGCCAGTATTGACATGCAGGGCCCGGCACCCATGCCCAACCAAACGGCTCATAAACCCATGTACCGTAGTGATATGGCGCCCACCCCCAGGGCTCATCGGAAACCCATGTCCAGCCGAAAGGTACCACCCATACCCAGTGCCCATCGCAGTAGGGACGCCAGTCCGCTCGCTCGATGTGGGGACACCAAACATAACCGTAATTGGGCGTGTAGCGCCAATCGCCGTAGTCGTCTAAATCGCCGGCCACCAGGCCGATGTTAGGAGGAAGGTGCTGCGCACGGTATAGCATGACCCGATCCCGATGATCGTTCCAATGGTCCCACTCATCTTCGGGAGGTGCTGGGTGAACGTTGTATGGGCTATCTATGCTTTGTAAAAAGACGTAGTCCCCTGCACGCAGTTCCGCTTCGCCTTGCTCCCCATCCAAAACAGCGCGTCCCTCTTGCACACAAACCTCCACGCCATCCCCAACCCCGACGCGAACACGTGCCTTTTCGTTGACTTTAATCGAGGCGTCCGGCGTGTCTATTTGATAGATAGAGTAGGCGTGGCGCGTTACCATAGTTGCCAGCCCGTTGGTTAAAACGATCTGGGTAAACTCCCCTTGCGAATCGCTATAGAGGGTCTGCATGGTGGCAAGAGCGCCCCCTCCTAACCTTAACAGACTGCCGTCATCAAACTGAATCTCAGCTCGGCCTCCATCTGTTACCCATACCTGTGCCCCCTGTCTAATCGGCAGATTCACCGAGGCGTAACTCCAGTCGGTAGAGGGGCCGGGACGCCACGTTACGTTGCCTTCCACATCGGAGAAACGCGCGAGGCGCACGGCCCCAGCCTCACTCTGTTCGGAAGGAGACTGCGTAGCCTCCGAGGAAGTAGGGGGAGTAGACGTGCTTGAGCCGTTTTCTTGGATGCGATAACCTTGGGTGTCATCTTGCGCTAGCACGGTACGGCCCAACATCGTGGTTCCCGTAGCGATGAGTAGCGTGATCATAGCCATAAAGTAGCATCGGTTTCTCATTTCTCTTCACCTTTTTCGACCTTTCGAGCGACCTGCCCGAATAAGTATCCCACAACACGACTAACCTGTCGTTAGCGTTCTCTAGGGCACACCGGTACCCTCTTTTCCGTATTTCGATCTGAGGTTTGCACTACAACAGAGCATGCCAAAAGCAACCTCATCGAGAGCACTTATTTACAATGCCTTGTAATTAAAAACGGCTAGCACGCCGCAACGTGACGATACTCTAGCTTAAAACGCTAAGGAGGAGCTTCTCCCATGAGAAAGGTTCTCAGAGCCTGCTTTCACCTTGCCTGTTATCTCACCATAGCCGGCCTTGTTGGCAATTGCACTCCCACCCAATCCAAACTTCCGCTCACATTCGTTGCCGACATCCCTCTACCCGGAGGAACGAGCCGTTTCGATTATGAAAGTCTCGACCCTAACCATCACCTGCTTTTCATCGCGCACCTGGGGGCGGATAGTGTTGTGGTTTTTAACACGCAAAAGCGCAAGGTGGTTGCGGTCATCCCTAATCTGCCCTCCGTTCACGGCGTCCTTGTTGTCCCCTCTATCAAACGCATTTACGCCTCAGCCACCGGTGAAAATAGGGTGGCTGCCATAGACGAAAGCTCTCTACATATTCTTGCCCGCATTCCGGCCGGAGACTATCCAGATGGCATGGCCTACGATCCATCAACGAAAAAGCTCTATGTGTCCGATGAATTCGGGCGTACCGAGACCGTTATAGACACACAGACGAATCGTCGTCTGAAGACCATTCCGCTCGGTGGAGAGGCAGGAAACAGCCAGTACAACCCGATTGACCATCGCATCTATGTGGATGTCCAGACGTTGAACCAGCTTGTTGCGATAGACCCTGCCACCGACACAATCGTTGCTCGCTACCCTATTCCGCCCTCTTGCGAACGCGATCACAGCCTACTCATCGCGCCGGCCCAAATGCTGGCCTTCGTGGCTTGCGAAGGCAACGCAAAACTTGCTGTTTTCTCTTTGAATACCAAGCGTTTCCTGCCATCGGTTTTTTTGGTAGGCCAAGACCCTGATGTTCTTGCGTTTGACCCATCGCTTCATCGTCTTTATGTGGCCAGCGAAAGCGGCGTACTCGCCGTTTTCCAGGTAGAAGGCACTACGCTTCACAAGCTTGGTCAAGCCTACCTAGCATACCGCGCCCACAGTGTAGCGGTCAACCCGCAAACTCGAGAAGTCTACCTGCCGCTGCAGAATGTAAAAGGGCGTGCTGTCCTTCGCATCCTCCACGAGAATTGAAGAAAAGATGTCAAAAGAAGGGTATAAAACCTCTAGCACAAAACGCACAAGACCACGCCGATGAATATCCTGATCGTAGAAGACGATAAGAGCGTCGCCCGCTTTCTACAGCAAGCGCTTACCGAGGCCGGCTACACCACACAGGTTGTGGAGGATGGAGAGACCGCACTCCGCTTGGCCGTCAGCATCGCCTTCGATCTCATCCTTCTCGACGTCATGCTGCCCCGCAAAGATGGTTTCACTTTGTGTAGGGAGTTGCGTGCGGCTTCCGTTACCACCCCCATCCTCATCATCACCGCACGCGACACGCTAGAAGACAAAATTGAAGGGCTTGATAGCGGCGCCGATGACTACATCGTGAAGCCCTGCCAAATAGGGGAACTGTTGGCACGAGTCCGTGCCCTGCTGCGTCGTGGCACCTCCAGCCCACCGGTGCTTCGTGTCGCCGATCTCACCCTAGACCCGGCCACACGAAAAGTCTGCCGCCAAGGAAAAACCATTCATCTTTCTATGACGGAGTTCGCCCTCTTAGAATATCTTATGCGGAATGCAGGGCGCGTGGTAACCCGATTGATGATCTTGGAACATGTCTGGCAGTACGACTTTGAAGGCAATGATAATGTGCTAGACGTGTATATAAGTTACTTACGAAGCAAGATCGACCGAGGCTTCGCACGCCCACTCATTCACACGGTACGTGGCGTGGGCTACCGTTTGGAGGGCTAACCCATGCTTTTTAACTCCATGCGATGGCGCATGACCCTGGTGTTTTCTGGGGCTACTGCCATTCTTTTGCTCATCGCCTGCTTCGTTCTCATTCGCTACTCGCGCCTCGCCATGGAACGCAGTGCCGATATCCTCCTACAGACGGCAGCGAAAAAGGTACAGCACGAGCTAGCCCACCTACAGCCTAACGAAACCACCCTCTACGAGCTTACCGAACAGGAGCGTGACCTTACAGAAGAGAATATCGCTCTGCAGATGCTGAATTCGCACGGCAAACTTATTTGGGCTTCCACTTCGCAAATGCCGATTTGGCCTTGGGGAGATCGGGATGATTGGCGAGGAACAACGTTTCGCTTTGGCTCCTATACCATTGTCATCGGGCTGCCCTGGCTTAAACACGAGCGCTCACAAGAGCGTTTGGCGCTCACCTTGATTGTACTGAGCCTCTTTATCTTCCTTACAGTAACCGGCGGAGCATGGCTTTTGGTGGGCCGTACGCTCTCGCCCATTGGCCGTTTGGCAGGGCAAGCCCGTTCGGCATCGGTGGAGCGCATGCGCGTTCACCTCACAGCCCCTTCAAAAGACGTCGAGATCGTCGAGCTTGTGACAACGCTCAACGGCCTACTCGACCGCCTAGCCGAATCGGCGGCAGCTCGCGGGCGTTTCTACGCCGCCGTCTCTCATGAATTGCGAACGCCTCTCCAGGCGCTTTCCGGCCATCTGGAGTTGGCGCTACAGCGCCCACGCAGCGAGACAGAATATCGCGCCTATGTAGAGGAGGCGCTCACCCAAACACGTCGCCTCACGGCACTGGTGCGCGATCTCCTGCTATTAAACCGCATCGAGATGGCCCCTACCCCCTCCGATGAGGCCATTGACCTTGTGGAAATTTGTGAACGCCAACTTGCCCACTATGCCTCTTTGGCGGGCAAACGCCATCTTCAAATCTACACAGAACTGCCATCGTTCCTTGAGATTATAGCCCCTACCAACCACGCCGAGATGCTGGTGCGAAACTTGGTGGAAAATGCAATTAAATATGCCAAAGAAGGCGGTCAGGTGCGAATTACGCTGAAATCCGCCGCTCAAGGCGCCGATCTGGAGATTTTTAATGAGTGCGCCCCGCTTGCTCCAAGCGAGTTGGAGCGCCTTACTGAACCCTTCTATCGGCCCGATAGCTCCCGAAACACGGCTACAGGGGGGAATGGACTAGGCCTCACCATCTGCAAAGCTCTCTCGGATGCGTGCGGCTGGAGCCTAGAACTTTGCCCCATCCCCACCGGTTTCCTGTGCCGTGTCCACTTCCCTTGTTGAACCAACACTCGACCCCGACACCACATCCATGCGGTATAACGGCTCGCCATCGTGGCCTTGAGGTGTCGTCCGGCAGATGTCAGAATAGGGGCAAAAACGGCAGTGGCTTCCCGGCGTCGCTGCTACATAGCCCCGCCGCATGGCATTTACATGGCGAATTGCGGCTTCAACGGCCGCTTGCAGCATGGCTGCATATTGCTCGTCGTTTAACGGCTGCACCTGGTCTCCCTTCTCGCGCTCCGGGATCAGCTTGAATCGCTGAAACGCTACCGTGCTTGTACGAAAGAGGCGGGTACGCGCTTTTTGGGTCGCAGAATCTATACACAAACCTCCAACCTGCATTCCAAAGAGACGCTCCAGGGCCAGCATCATAAGGGGCAGTCGAAGAGCTTTGCCGCCGGTGATCTCTGGCCAAGACGGGGGCTGTGCGGTTGTATAGTCCATCAGGAAAACGAGCTCTCCATCGGCATCTCTGTCTACTCGATCCACAACTCCATAAAGCTCCAGCGGCTCGCCACCTTGTGGGTCTGGAATTATCAGGGGCCGCGATAAAGAGCGTGAATCGTATACTGTCGAGTTTATCTGCGACACACCGAACGCCAGATGAAAATGGATCGGACGCAGAGGCAAACATCGGCTATAAAACTGCTCCTTCTCTGCAATAGTTTCTAAGATATGCATTAGCCCCTGCTGCAAGAGGCGTTTACGGTGCGGCGAAATGTCGGCCACGAGATTTTGAAGTTCGGTCTCCAACGCTCTCTCCAGCACCTCTTGAACAGCCTGTCCATCGGTGGCCGACAGCTCGGCAAAGGCACGGTATAACACATCATGGAGCAACTTCTCCTGGAGTAAAGCGAAGTTCGTTTGATTGCTTACCCGCAACTGCAAGCGGTACTGCAGAAAGTGACGGAAGGGGCAACGGGCATAGACTTCTAGCTCGGCGATCGAACAACGTTTCGTCTGCTCGCGCATCCATGCTCGCGCTGTCTCTTCCTCCACACGCGGTAACGGGGGCAGAAATCGCGCTTCGGCAACAGCACGCAATAGCTCGCCCGCCGATGTATTCTCGGCGCACAGCCGATTCACCATCTCTCGTATCTCGGCCCTCTGCTCCTCTGTAACGGCGGGGTCGAACAAGGGTACGCAGAGGTTCAAAAGGCGATCACGCCATGAGCTGGCATCTTCCGAGCGCGGAGCCACATCGCTCAGACGGCGCGATACCACACGTAGCAACTCCGGGTTGGTAGCCAGCGCCTCCCTTACCTCATCCAGGTAGAAAGAGGGAAGGGTATCGGCCTCGCCACTGCTTCGCGGATAGGAAAGAATAAGGCGTTCTGCAGGAGCTGTTACCGCTAAATAGAACAACAAGCGTTCTTCGTTCGCACGTGTCTCACGTGGTGCCAAATAAAGACCTGTTTGTTCATACAAGCGATAGCGCACGGCATCCGGCAAAAAAGGGTTTTCGGTAAGGCGGCGCGGAAATAGCCGTTCTAGGAGTCCCATCACCGCTACGACACGAGGCCGCCTTTGATGAATATCATAAGGCTCTGAAATCCAGACCTGATCTTCGCCCAGGCCCACCACAACGGTGCTGTTACGCCATGCTGTAATAAGTCTCTCGACAAAATCGCCAAAAGGCATCCGTTCTCGGTCGGTTAGCCGCATCATATCGGCCATAGAGTAAAGGGCCTCTATAGCCACACGATAAGCTTCCTGATCGCGTTTTTGCCGCAAAGGCTCGCCGAGTGCAATGGCCTCTGTAAGCCCGAACTCCTCGAAGAGAAGCTCTATCTCCTCGGCCATATCCTGAACGCTCTGTGCCTGCAGCAACCGCTCCGCTCTATTCAACATCGCCGTAAGCAATCGGGCGGATGCGGATGACGGTGCAAGAGCCGGCAACAAAGCTCCCCACTCGTTCTTCCCTCGCCCTATCCCTCTCTCATGAACAAGTAACCTCAGTCGCTCCGCCTCTTCGCGAGGCGTTTGGGTGTAAGAGGATTTGAAAAATGCCAGCACGGCATCGCGTGGCCAGTCGTGTCGCACCAGCTCAAGAAAGTTGATGAGGGCACGTATCAGTGGATTCTCGGCAACCGCCTCGCCGCCATAGGTGCCTATAGGAACGCCATAACGCTCAAAAACAGAGAAAAGAGTCGGGGCGTAGGCCTGAGCGTTGCGCACCACCACAGCAAAATCGTTCCACCGATACTCTCGCGTTTCGTGTAGACTTTGAAAGGCACGCGCCACCATCTCCGCCTCCATATAGACATCGGGGGCATCGAAAAGGAGAACAGGCTCCAGCGTTGCGCTTTCCAAAGGCTCAAAGTGCGAATCATGAAAAAGACGTTGACTTAACACGTCCGCAACCGACCTGGGGGCCTGAGGCGCGCTGAGCAGTGTCTCGCGGCACAGAAAGTCGGTTTTTAATCGCCGGATCGTCGGCTCCGCCGGGGCAAAGAGCAGAGGTCGGGCAGGGTCGTAGAGCAGAGTTACCACAAACCGCATTTGTGGAACGCACTCCGCCAACGTCGTCAGCAAGGCGATTTGAGCCGGATAGAGGAAATAAAAGCCGTCTAAAATGAAGACGTCGAAATCCTCCAACCAACGCACATGCCCCGAATGCATGCGCTGCCTTGCCAACAGCAACATGCCCTCGGCATCCTGTCGGCGATGTTGCAGCAAAAACCTCTCGTAGGCACCGTAGAGCCTTGCAAGTTCGAGGAGCTTATCTGCCTCGCGCGGGTTCCCCGTCGCCTCTACGGCCATCGGCCCGATCGCTTGAATGTCTTCTGGTGAAAGCCCCGAAAGCTTCCACTCTCGAATCTGTTCAAGCAGGGTGGAGAGAAACCCTTCATAAAAACGCATGGGGTCGAGATAATCGTCCGGATAGAGCCACCTTTCGATGATGTCCTGTAGGAGCAGGCGCTGAAACGAGCGTCCCACCATCTCGAACCCACCCCCCTCCACCAGGCGCACGGTAAACTCCTGGAGAGACATCACCGTGTTCGGCGCAGCCTCCGTCCCTAAAAGCGTAAGGGCGCGCTCCGCCTGCACTTGGGTCGCCGTGATGAAGAGGGTGCGGGCCGGCTCGAGCCGATAAAGCCCTAGCGCATACAGCGTCTTACCGGCGCAGGCCGGCCCTAGAACCAGCTCGAGAGAGGTCATTCTGGAACTTCGTTCATCCATGCCCGCATTGGTCTCTCAAATAGGCACGGCCTGCATCGGTGATCTCCCATAGACCACGCCGCCCCCGCGCCATAAGGCCTTTATCGCACAAGCTATTCCTGCACCATTGAGCAGTATTACGCCAGCGAGGTTCATTGGTAGACTCAAGAGTTTCATAGTCAGCCTCGGTGAGAACATCCTGCATAATCTCCCCAACCCGGTCCAACACCAGGCCTATTCTAGCCGCCCCACCAAACTCATCCAGCGCCTGCAAAATAGGACATACAAAATTCTCTTCCGGTGTACGTCTTCCTTGTGGAAGCCGTGACGACCGGGTTGGAGAGGCGCGATTAGGTTCAGCAAACGACGCGCCGGCTTGCTGTGCAAACAAACGGATTCCCTCGTCCCTCAGCCTCTCTATCTTCTCTTCGTAGCCTCTGATCTGCTCGGCATAGGCAGCATATCTCGACAGTTGACGATAGTCTCCCATATCGTTCAACAACTGTATCTGCTGATGGACTTCAGAGCGCTTGTCCTCTATAAGTTGCAGCAGTGCTGCAAAGGCCTCTTCTAAACTTAAATTATCTCTCTCCTCCATTCCTTTCTCCGTACTTGAATAAGCAAAACGACCGTCATCTATTCTACCTGCTTGCTCTTACACTCTACTGGGGATAAGAAATTCAGACCAACGATACCTCTCCCCAGCGAAGAGCATTAACATAGAGATGTGCTTGCCGAGTAGGTTCCGGCAAACGGGTAGCACCTCTACATTGAAGAACCAGTTGAATGGCGCTCATCAGGTCTACCCGATGCCCCACAGATACATAGATCGGAGCCACGTTCTGTTTCAGACGAAGCGCCGCCCCCACCACCTCACCCCGATCCACTATCGGTTGCCAAGCGCCCACATCGTTTGGAACCGGTTCATGATGCCCTACAAGCAGACTTTTGGCCACTCCGATGCTCGGTATATCTAACAGCAGCCCAAGATGGCACGCGATTCCAAATCGGCGTGGATGGGCGAGGCCCTGCCCATCCGCTATGAGAATGTCGGGACGGGTCGTGAGCCGCTCCCAGGCCTCGAGCAGAGGAGGCGATTCCCGAAAAGAGAGAAGGCCGGGAATATAGGGAAACGGAGAGATGGTGCGAACCCCTACCCGCTCCTTCAAGGTGAGGTGGGGCCGTTCAAGTACCACAACTCCGGCAAAAACCGGTGTATCCGCAGAGGCATGGGCAGCAAAAGAGATGTCACAGCCGGCCACCAGCTTAACCTTCTCGACTTCCAAAGGTTCCACACGGACTTCTTTGGCCAACTTTTTCTGCAGTTGGATAGCCTCTTGAGGCGTTAAGTTCCAGGAGTGGTGTATCATCGTCGCATTCTTGGGCGTGGGTTCCTCGTTTTATTTTATGACAACAAGGTAGAATTCCTGCAGAAACTCGATAGCGTACAAGGAAAGGCAAAATGCAAACCTACGGTGTTGGGATGGTGGGCTATGGGTTTATCGGGAAAGTGCATGCCCATGCCTATCTATCATTACCCCTCTTTTACGATCCGTTGCCGGCTAGGTTGCGTTTGGTGGGAGTTTGTACGGCAACGGAGGAGAGCGGGAAAAAGGCGCAGGAGCAGGCCGGTTTTCTGTTTGCGACACGCGATTATCAGGCCCTGTTGGAGCGCGAGGACATTCAGATCATCAATATCTGTGCCCCCAACGATCTCCATTACCCTATTTTACGTGATGCCCTAAAGGCGGGCAAACACATCTACTGCGATAAGCCGCTCGCGCTGACCAAAGAGGAGGCGGTGGAGATCGTCTCTCTAGCGCGCAACGTTCCCACCGTGCAACAGATGACCTTCAACTATCGTTTTGTGCCGGCGATTCTACGGGCGCGACAGCTCGCAGAATCGGGGTTCTTAGGAGAACTGTTCAGTTTTCGCGTGGCTTATCTCCACGCGGGCTATATTTCTCCCCATCGCCCTTACTCTTGGCGCATGGATAAGGCACGAAGCGGTGGAGGCGCCGTCGCCGACTTGGGGGCACACATCTTTGACCTCGTGCGATTCTTGGCAGGGCCTCCGCTTCCGATAGAACGTGCCGGAGAGTTTCAACGGGTTAGTGCCCGTCTGCAAACAGTGATTACAGAGCGGTTGGATGTAAGAAGCGGCCAGATGCGCAAAGTGGATGTGGATGATATCGCGCTCGTGCAGGCTCAGTTGGCAGGAGGCGCCTATGGAAGCTTGGAGGCCTCGCGTTTGGCAACCGGGGCGCAGGACGAGATTCGCCTGGAACTCCATGGAAGTCGTGGCGCCTTGCGCTTCAATTTGATGGAACCCAACTGGCTCGATATCTACGATGCCACCCTGCCGGAAGAGGATTTGGGGGGAAAGCGCGGTTTTCAACGCATCGAATGCGTCTCGCGCTATCCCAAACCCTACGCCTTAGGTGTTACCAAAAACAGTGTGGGCTGGATACAATTTCATATTCATAGCCTCTTTGACTTCGTGTCGAATATCGCGCGCCATGAAGAGGGGCAGCCTCCCTCCCCGCTCTCTCCTACTTTCGAGGATGGTTTGGCCGCACAGAGAACCATCACAGCCTGCCAAAACTCCGATGAACACGGCGGGATGTGGGTCGAAGTCTAGCAACTAACTTCGTCACCTCGATGAGATGAAAAGGTATATTAAAACAAAGAGTCTGTTCGGTTGTATCCTAAGCCTCTTCCTTAACAAACCGGTAGAGGGTTGACGATGCAAGTTCAGTCTTATACACTTACATTTTTGTGCACCGATATTGAGGGCAGCACCAAACTGTGGGAGAGTGCTCCGGAGGCAATGCAGACGGCTCTCGCCCTTCACAACGCGCTCCTGCAAAATGTCATTGCGGAACATGGAGGGCATCTCTTCAAAATGATGGGCGACGGAGGGTTCGCCGCTTTTGCTTCGGCCACCGATGCAGTCCATGCCGCCCTCGATTTTTTGAAAGCCCTCCGCACCCAAGAATGGCCTCCTGAAACCGGCCCCCTACGGGTGCGCGTCGCGCTACATAGTGGCACCGCCATGCAACAAGCGGAGGACTATTTGGGACCGCCTCTTAACAAAACGAGCCGACTGGTGGAAGTGGCACATGGCGGGCAGCTTATTCTTTCGGAGGCAACCAAGATTCTTGTGGAAGTTCACCTGCCGCCCAATGCCGATCTGCTCGATCTCGGCTGGCATCGGCTACGCGACCTGAAAGCACCGGAGCATATCTACCAGCTGATCCATCCGGAGTTGGAACGCGACTTTCCCCCTTTACGCTCTCTTGCCGGAGGCTTTTACCCCAACAATCTGCCGTTTCAACTGAGCAGTTTCATCGGACGCGAGCGCGAGGTCGAAGAGATTCGTAACCTGCTTGAAAGTGGACGCCTTGTGAGCCTGGTAGGAGTGGGCGGCTGTGGGAAAAGCCGATTAAGCCTTCAGGTGGCAGCAGAGATGCTAGAGCACTTTCCCGACGGGGTCTGGTGGGTAGAGCTGGCCTCGGTACAAGAAGGGAACGGAGTGGCGTCTCAAATAGGCAGTGTGCTTGGGCTGCGCGAAACACCGACGGAGCCAATGGAGGAAGTTCTTCTGCGCTATCTGCGTAACAAGGCACTGCTCTTGGTTTTAGATAACTGCGAGCATCTCCTGGAGGCTGTAGGGAGATTGGTGAGCCGCATCCTCCGCGAATGTGGGGAAATAAAGATACTGACAAGCAGTCGTGAGCGCTTGCACGTTATGGGCGAGCGTGTCTACCCTGTGTTGCCGTTGAGCCTGCCATCGTCGAACGAGAGCTTAAGTGTGGCGGAAGTCGCCCACTATGAGGCTTTGGCGCTTTTCGTGGAGCGAGCACAAAACGTGCTACCCGAGTTCCGGGTAGATAATGAAAACCTAGAGGCTTTGGTGGAAGTCTGCCACAAGCTCGACGGCATTCCGCTGGCGTTGGAGTTGGCGGCCAGCCGTTTACGTGTGATCTCTTTACCGGAGCTTGCCTATCGCCTGGATGAGCGTCTACGAATTTTGCGAGGGGGCATGCGTAGCGAGCTGAGCCGCCACAGAACCTTGAGGGCCACTTTAGACTGGAGCTATGAACTGCTAACTCCTCGCGAACAGGAGCTGTTTTGCAGTTTAGGTGCATTTCGCGGAGGATGGAGCTTAGAGGCCATCGAGCATGTAGGAGAGGAAGCCTACGGCCTAGAGGCTTGGGAGGTGCTTGAGCTATTAGAAGGTTTAGTCGAGAAGTCGCTATGCATGATGCGGCAGCGTAAGGGGGAAGTGCGCTACAACCTGTTGGAAACGGTTCGCGAGTATGCGGTGGAAAAACTTCGGGAACGGGGGCCAGAGTTTGAAGGCCGAGTTCGCCGGGCGCACGCGCACTACTACACGAACCTTGCCGATGTCGCCCGCACCGAACTTTTAGGCAAGGAAGGAGTCTACTGGGCCGAGCGGCTAACAGAAGAATGGGCGAACATAGAGGAGACCTATGCTTGGTATAGACGGCAGCACGATTGGGAAGCCTGTCTACGTCTATGCGTTGCCCTTAGCGATTTCTGGCTTCTGAATGGCTCTCTTCGCGAGGGACTTACCTGGTGTGAGGCCGCGTTAGCGAACTATTCTGCTGAAGACTATCTGTACGGGAAAGGGCTGGTGTTGGTCACGCATTTGCGCTATCGGCTCGGAGACCTCGAACAGAGTCAAGCCTATGCGGAAAGGCTATGGAAACTGGCCGAACACCTTCATCACGAGGAGCTACTGGGTTTTGCCCATCGCTTTAAGGGTTATTTCGCCTTTTTAAGGAAAGACTACTCTGCCGCCGAAGCCCATTTCAAATCGGCATATTCCTATTTCCGTTCCGTAGGAGATCGGATCAAAGAGGCCATTATGCTAGCCGAGCTTTTCACAATCCCCTATAATCTTGGCGACTTTGAAAGGGCGCAAGAGTACATCGAACAGGCCATCGCTCTACACCGTGAAGTGGGCGATGAAATCAGTCTTTCCTATGATCTATTCTGCCTTGGTCAGGTTTTACTACAGCAACAGAGTCAGTTTGAGCGTGCCCGTTCGCTCTTTGAAGAGGCTCTTGCAATCGCACGAACACATGGTAATGTGGGCAATCTGCCACTCTATTTAAACGCCCTCGCCCATGTTTACCAGGAGCAGGGCGAATATGCTAAGGCGCTCGCTTTGGAGGAGGAAGCGCTCGCCATCTGTCGTAACACGGGCGAACGATGGAAAGAAGCGGGTACGCTTGCCCAGCTCGGACGCCTGGCCTACTATCAGGGCGAGTACGAAAAGGCCAGGCACTACTTCGAGGAGGTTCTTCAACTCTATCCTACTCCTGACAACATACCTGCTCTCCATCATATCCAGGCTGCAAACTTCGGTCTTGCCACCCTAGCCCTTCGAGAACGGAACTATGAACAGGCCTATCAACGGTTCCAACAACTCGTGGAATGGGGGCGCCAATACCATCTCCCCTTAGCTATCTCCGCACCGCTAAGAAAGTTATCGTTACTTGCCCTATTGCACCATCAAGAGAAAACAGCCCGAGACTGCTTAGATGAGGCCCTCGCGGTGGCCAGAGAACATGAAGATGTAGACGAGATCGCCTATACCCTTCGGGCCTATGGGGTCTATAGGGCCTGGCAGGCACAACATGAGGGTTACTCAAAGGCACAAAGGGTTACTTTCGCACTTTGTGCAGCGCGCCTGATCGGCGGGGCGCATCGCATTCTGGAGGACACGCAGGTAAAAGTATCGCCCTACGAGCTAACCGAGCAAGGCGAAGGCTGGCTTGCACAAGCGCGTGCACTTATAGGAGAAGATCGATTCGAGGCCGCTTATAACGAAGGACATGCTTGGAGCATGGAACAGACGATCACCGCCGCCTTGGCAGAGCCGCGTCCATAGAAGAGTTGGCACCGATGGGGAACCATCCTCTAAACATAGGCGTATAGCTATATAGCTAGCATCTATATAAGGAAAGCGGCATGACAACGACAGAAACGAAAAACCAACTCATCGATCTGGAGACGCTTCAACGTGTGGCGCCTATCATCCGAAATGCGGCCCATCCGTTGCGTCTTCGCATTCTCGACTATCTTCAACACGCCGGTAGAGAGCGCAACGTAAGCCAAATCGTGGAGGCCGCAGAGGCAGAACAGGCCGTGGTAAGCCAACAACTGCGAATCCTTAAAGACCAAGGCATCCTCAGCGCACGCCGTGAGGGCACGAACGTCTACTATCGGATCGCCGATCCAAGCGTGCTGCTCTTGCTCGATTGCATCCGCCATCATAAAAAGTAGCTGTAGCATATGCCTGGACCGGGCGGCTTGTAGGCGTCCATCCATCCCTTGCCTTGCAGAGATACGAAAGAGTCGTTTTCGGAGGAAGTTTATATGAATATAGATATATATCAATTTATTAGACACCGAAGTCTACAAACAATGACAGCATGGCGGCGAAGCGGAACGTTAGGCAAACGACACAAAATCGTTTTGGTTGGCCTGCTTCTGCTCATCGGGTTGGTGGGCATGGTCTTCTGGCGCAGGCATGCCTCCTCCGCTGAGGCTGCCGACTCACAAAGCCATCCCACAAGCAACACCACGGCAGTTACCGCTCCTATAGAGACGGTCGCCCTAACCACTTTGCCACAAACCATAGAGGTAACCGGTAACGTAAGCCCCATCGTTCAAACAGATATTGCGCCCAAGATAACAGCCCGCATTCTCTCCTTATTTGTACATGAAGGGAGCCGTGTGACGGCAGGAGAGGTACTGGCTGTTTTAGATACCCGTGATCTCGATGCGAGTATCGCTCAGGCGGAAGCGGGCGTTCTCGCTGCGGAGGCGGCCTATCGGGGGGCGCAGATGGCCGAACAGATGGAAGGCAAGGTAGACAACGCCCAAATTGCGGCGGCACAGGCCCAGTTGCGCGAAGCCCAAGCCGCCCTAGCAGCGGCTAAAGCAAAGCAACAACTGGTGGATACCGGCCCACGCAAGCAGGAGCGTGCCCAAGCTGCTCTCGCAGTGACGCAAGCGAAAGCCAAACTCGTTCTTGCCGAACGTGACCTCCATCGCATGGCAGAGCTTTATAACGAAGGGGCCATCTCGGCTCAGCAGTACGATTCTTATCAAAGCCGCTACGAGGTCGCTAAGGCACAGTATGAGAGCGCTCTGCAGCAACAAAGCCTCGTGAACGAGGGAAGCCGTTCCGAAGAAAAGCAAGCGGCGGCGGAGGCGGTACGCCAGGCACAGGCTGCTGTACGTCGGGCGGAAGCCGGCCTTCGTGAAGCCGAAGCAGCCGCTGCAAAAGCGCAGGTGAGGCACGAACAGACGCAAAACACTTTTGCCGCTTTACAACAGAGCCGTGTAGCGCTCCAGCTGGCCCGCATCACGCGCAGCTATGCGGTTCTACGCGCGCCTTTCGATGGCGTGATCACCCAAAAGCTAGCGGATGTTGGCGCGATGGCTATGCCCGGCGTTCCCGTTCTTCGTGAGGAGGGCACACAGGATCGCTTAGAGTTGACCGTGCCGGAAAGCGCCTTGCCCGCAGTCACCATAGGAAAGCCCTTAGAGGTGCAGATAGATGCCTTAGGAAACAGGCACCTTGTGGGCATTGTGACCGAGATCGCGCCGCAGGGTGACCCGAACAGCCATACCTTTACCGTGAAGGTGCTGCTGCCTGCAGATAGGGGTGTTCTTTCGGGAATGTTCGGTCGCGTGAAACTCCCTGTCGGCACGGAACGGCGTATGCTTGTACCGGCCGGCGCCGTTATGGAGCGAGAAGGACTTCACTACGTCTATGTTGTTGATCCTCAGAACGTGCTTCATCTCCGACTGGTAACGCTAGGGCAGTCGTACGGAAAGAGCCTTGAGGTGCTTTCGGGGCTTAATCCGGGAGAGCGCATCGTTGCCGATGCCTCATCTCCAAAGCTACAGGACGGTTTGCAGATAAGACCGACAGAGGATGGGAGGTAAACCAAATGGCCGATCACCATACCGAACATACGCATGAGGCCACGGGCGAGCCAAAAGGGGGACATACGCCGCATCATTCAGACGGATCGGCGCATTCGCGCCTCGGGCTAGCCGGCAGGTTAGCTGCGGCTTTCGTCTCGTCCAAACTAACTCCACTCATTATTCTGGCGTCGTTGCTTTTAGGCTTCATCGCCGTGGTTCGTACACCCAGAGAGGAAGAACCGCAAATTCATGTTCCGATGATAGATGTCATGGTTCAGATGCCCGGAGCCACGGCGAAAGAGGTAGAGCAACGCATAACAAACCCCCTGGAACGGGTGATTCACGATGTGCCGGGCGTCGAATATATCTACTCCACCTCAAGCCCAGGGCAGTCCTTGATCATTGTGCGTTTCTACGTGGGAGAAGACCCCGAGCAGAGCCTTGTGCGCTTGGAGGAAAAATTGCAGCCGCACTACGATAGCCTACCTCCCGGCGCGTCAAAGCCCATTTTGAAGATGCGCTCTATTGACGACGTGCCCATTTTAGCGCTAACGCTTCATGGGGCAAACTATAACTACTACACGCTTCGCCAGCTTGCCGAACGGCTTCGGGATGCCATAAAGCAGGTGCCCGATGTCTCCAATGTAGATATCATCGGTGGAGAGCCGCGTCAGGTACGGGTTATTCTGAAGCCCGCGCGATTAGCGGCCTACGGCCTGACTCCTCTGGATGTGGCCAATGCGCTTGAGGGGGCCAATGCCCAACAGCAATCAGGGTCTTTTGATAAAAATAACACCCAAATATTGCTGCGAACGGGCGACTTCCTCCGCAATGCCGAAGATGTGCAGAACGTGGTAGTGCGTAGTGTCGGCGAGCGCCCCATCTTTGTGCGCGATGTGGCTCAAGTGGTCGAAGGGCCTTCGGAGCCGCAAAACTATGTCTTTTTCGGCTATGGGCCGGCGACAGGCAAGAAAACCACATCGCTTCAAGAGGCCGTTACACTGGCCATATCGAAGCTACCGGGCACCAACGCGGTAGACGTGGTACGGCGGGTCATGAATAAAGTAGACACCCTGAAAGGGGTCATCCTGCCATCCGACGTGCACATCACGGTTACGCGTGACTACGGCGCTACGGCCAACGAGAAGGCGATGGAACTGCTTTTTCACATGCTGATCGCCGTGATTTCGGTTATGCTGTTGATAGCGTTGGCTTTGGGGTGGCGCGAGTCGCTGATCGTTGGTGTTGCCATCCCGGTAACGCTCGCCCTCACCCTGTTTATTTTCTATCTCTACGGCTATACCCTAAACCGCATCACCCTGTTTGCCCTGATCTTTTCGATCGGTATTCTTGTAGATGATGCCATTGTGGTTGTCGAAAACATGGTTCGGCACTTTCGTATGGAGCAGGGAAAGCCCTTCTCCTTACGAGATGTGGCGATTCGAGCGGTAGACGAGGTTGGTAACCCCACCATTCTCGCTACGTTCGCCGTTATCGCTGCTATTTTGCCGATGGCTTTTGTTCGCGGGCTGATGGGCCCCTACATGCGGCCCATTCCGGTAGGGGCCTCTGCCGCCATGTTATTCTCCCTTGCCGTGGCCTTTATCGTTACGCCATGGGCTACCAATATCATTCTCGGCAGGCACCATCAGCATGCCCAACCCACCACCCCACCAAGCGACCACCCGAAAAAGTCGCCGGACGATTGGACCACTCGGCTTTATCGGCGGGTGATGAAGCCGCTGATCCATTCGCCAAAAGCGCGTCGACTCTTCTTTGGGGGCGTGGTCCTCCTGTTGCTCGGCGCGATGTCGCTTATCGCGTTGAAGTTGGTGGTGGTAAAGATGCTGCCTTTCGACAACAAGAACGAATTTCAATTAATCGTGGATATGCCGAACGGCACCACTTTGGAGCAGACAGCGGCGGCCACAAAGGCATTAGCCGACTATATCGCCACCGTGCCGGAGGTGGCCAACTACGAACTGTATGTGGGCACCGCCAGCCCCTACAACTTCAACGGCCTTGTTCGGCATTACTATCTGAGAAACGCAGCCTATCAGGCCGACATCCAGGTGAACCTCGTGGATAAACAACATCGAAAACTGCAAAGCCACGATATTGTAAAGCGCATTCGCCCCGCATTAGCCCGCATTGCAAAAGCATGGGGAGTGCGGCTGAAGGTTGCCGAAGTTCCGCCCGGCCCGCCGGTACTCGAAACCTTGGTCGCAGAGGTCTACGGCCCCACCGATGCCGAGCGGACGGCCGTGGCGCGCGAGGTGAAACGGGTCTTTGAACAGACACCGGATGTTACCGACGTGGACTGGTACCACGACGACGCGCAACCAACCTATCAGATAGTGGTAGACCGACAGAAGGCCGCGTTAGCACATGTGGATGTGCAGACGGCCGTCAATGAACTAACCATGGCCCTGCACGGAGCGGCGATAGGATTGGCCCACGATCCGGAAGCCCGAGAGGACGTGCCCATTTGGCTACAACTACCTCGTGGAGATCGCAGCGGCCTGAACCGCCTACAAAATCTCTACGTCCCCACCCAGGATGGGCGCAGCGTGCCGCTGAGCGAGTTGGTGCGAACGATAGAGGTACCTGCAGACGAGTCGATCTACCACAAAAACCTGCTGCCGGTGGTCTATGTAACAGGCGATGTTACCGGACGGCTGGAAAGCCCGGTCTATGCCATTTTGGCGATGAATAAAAAGTTGTCGCAATTGCGAATGCCAGATGGTACGCATCTCAACATACTCAGCATTCGACAACCGAACAACACCAATCGTCTCTCCATGAAGTGGGACGGTGAGTGGCAGATAACCTATGAGGTCTTTCGCGATCTGGGACTTGCATTTGCCGTCGTTCTGATTCTCATCTACATTCTGATCGTGGGGTGGTTTCGGTCTTTCATCACGCCGTTTGTCATCATGGCACCGATCCCCCTTACGCTTGTAGGCATCTTGCCTGCCCATGCGCTGCTCGGTGCGTTCTTCACGGCCACCTCCATGATCGGCTTCATCGCGGGTGCCGGTATCATCGTGCGCAACTCGATTATCCTGGTGGACTTCATCGAGCTGCGCCTACGTCAGGGCTTTCCCCTAGAAGAGGCCGTCATCGAGGCCGGCGCCACACGTTTTCGACCCATGCTTCTCACCGCGGCGGCGGTAATTGTCGGCTCGTTTGTTATTCTCTTCGATCCGATCTTTCAGGGGCTGGCCATCTCTCTCATGGCTGGTGAGATCGCCTCAACACTTCTCTCGCGCTTGGCGGTGCCCGTGCTCTATTATCTGGTGCGCCGCCGCAGTCGGGATTTAGACCGATTTGCTCCCTTCGGTCGGCCCGATCTCGAATCCGCAGGTGGGGCCGTAGACACCGCCTCAACTGCAGAAGTCCATTCATTCTAATGTAGCAGGAGGAACGTTACTATGACCGTTGAACGCTGGCTTCGCCTTATCGCAGGTGCCTTTGTAATGCTGAGCGTCGCTTTGGGCTATTGGGTAAGTCCCTGGTTTTACGCCTTCACGGCTTTTGTGGGGCTTAATCTGTTCCAATCGGCCTTTACAAACTGGTGCCCTATGGTTTGGCTCTTGCGGCGCCTCGGCGTGCGGCCTTGCGTGCCACTAGAAAGCAAGTAGATTCGGGTTAACTCCGCTTTCTAAAAATTAGGCGTGGGATGGGGGCTGCCAATCTCGCGGCTCTAGAGCCAGTACTGCAAAGCGTGCTTGTCTTGTTCGCCCCCTATCCCGGCCTTTCCGTCTTGCAGACGGCGAAGCATCGGCCAGAGAGATAGCCGATGAAGGGAATAAAACAGGCAGCAAAGGCGCCGTCCGCTAGGACGCCCACCGCGAGGTGCCCCTCTCCCTGTAGGGGAGGGTGTCGGTCTTGCAGAGCCGCAGGCACCTGTCATTTCTCGTGAGATAGACGCTTGTCATTTCGAGCCGTAGGCGAGAAATCTTAAGTTTCCGTCCTTCACGGCTCTAGAAACAGTTTTGCAAAGCGTGCTTGTCTTGTTCGCCCCCTATCCCGTCCTTTCCCCCGATTCGGGAGGTGCTAGCGCACGGCGATGCAGCGGCCAGCGAGATAGGCGATTAAGGGAATAAAACTGGCCGCTGAGTTGCCCACCGCGAGGTGCCCCTCTCCCTGATAGGGGGAGGGGGAGGGGGTCGGCCTTGAGGGGCGGGGGGGTGGGGGCTTGTAGGGGTGAGGCTGACAGTCTCACGGCTCCAGAGCCAACCAGCAAAGCACAGCGACCATGCTCCCGCCTACAAAACCTCCTCTGATGGAGAACTGCTACTCTTGCTTTATGAGAAACGCCCATTTTCGAGGAACAACGGCTAGAAATCACATACACTCCCCTCGCTATTATTTAAGCTAACAAATCCAGCAGGGAATCGCGTTTCTAAAGATGAAGATATTTGTAACAAGCTTTCGCGTGCAACGAGGCAAACGAAAGCGAGGAGAATGGGTTATGCAGCTAGAGGAAGAAAGCGTCTTTCCCGAAACACGCCCCCTTATCTATCATGCGCGCTGCCTCTCAAATCGGCCATGGGAGCAGCGCTTCACGCCGTTTGATAGCGTCGGTCAGCTTCTTCAGACGCGGGCGCAAGAGCGTGCAGCCGAGCGCTACTTGACCTTTTACGATGAGAGCGGGCCGGTAGTCTCCTACACCTATGCCGAATTTCTACAACGCGCCTCTCAGGTTGCTTCCCTTTTACAGAGCCTAGGTGTTACCGAGGGACATCGCGTTGCAACCCTCATGGCCAACGACCCCCGTACCGTGTTCCTCTATTTCGGCGCTTGGCTTCTCGGAGCTACAGTCGTTCCGCTCAACATAGGTTCAGAGGACGAACAGCTTGCCTACATCCTCTCCAATGCAAAAGTGAAAGCGGTCTTCGCCTTTGACGATCAGCTTTCTCGGGCACAACAGATGCTGCCTGCAAATGCCGCCTCTCATGTCCTCATCGCAACCGGCAGCAGCAACGGCCGTAATGGCATACCGTACTTTGAACAACTTCTCAACAACTATGCAATCCCC
This sequence comes from Chthonomonas sp., assembly GCF_035294165.1. Taxonomy (GTDB): domain Bacteria; phylum Armatimonadota; class Chthonomonadetes; order Chthonomonadales; family Chthonomonadaceae; genus Chthonomonas. The sequence continues at coordinate 56,011 of NZ_DATGLN010000170.1, read as the reverse complement.
TCCTCTCTACCGAGCCAATGTCCCGATACGGAGGCGCTGATCGTCTACACATCGGGCACCACCGGCCCCCCCAAGGGGGTTATTCTCGATCACGCCAATCTGCTGGCAGATGCTTGCAGCATCGCCGAATGGAACCGTTTCGGCCCTAACGATCGAGCCATCAATGTCCTTCCTATCCATCACGTGAACGGAACCGTAGTGACCCTGCTAACTCCGCTCTACTCAGGTGGCAGCGTCGTGTTGAACCGGCGGTTTTACGCGCAATCCTTCTGGAAAACGGTCGAAACGGAGGGGTGTACCTGGAGCAGCGTGGTGCCCACCGTGCTGGCCTTTCTCTGTGAGCGTAACGACGATATAAGCCAATACAACCTGTCGCGCTTCCGCCATATCCTTTGTGGGGCCGGCCCTCTCACCACCGAGCTGGCGCGTCGCTTCGAAACCCAGTTTCGCATCCCGCTCATTCATGGCTACGGCCTTTCCGAAACGACCTGCTACTCCTGCTTTTTACCCATCTCTCTTGATGAACCCACACGCCGTTACTGGCTTACCGAATGCGGATTCCCCTCTATCGGCTGCCCGCTGCCGGTGAATGAGATGGCCATTCACGACCCCAACGGCAACCCTCTTCCACCCGGCGAGCGGGGAGAGATCGTCATTCGTGGGCACAACGTCATGCGCTGCTACTATGCCCGCCCGGAGGCCAACCGCGATACCTTTGCACATGGGTGGTTCCGCTCAGGCGATGAGGGGTTTTATCTTGTCGGCCAAGATGGTAATCCTTACTTCTTTATCACCGGCCGCATCAAAGAGTTGATCATTCGCGGCGGGGTGAACTACTCTCCCTTCGACATAGATGAGGTTCTTAACGCGATTCCGGGGGTGCGTGCTGCCATGGCAGTAGGCTTCGAGAACGACTATTATGGAGAGGAGATTGGGGCCTATGTGCAGCGTGAAGAGGGCAGCGATCTTACCGAAGAGGCCATTCTAGCCGCCTGTAGAAAGCGCCTGCCCTTTGAAAAATGCCCCAAAGTGGTGGTCTTCGGCGATACTTTCCCGGTTACCTCTACCGGCAAATATCAAAGAAACAAGCTGAAGCCCCTGTTCGCCGCCTGGAAATCGGTACAATTTAGGGAAGAAAAGCATACGAATTAGGAGCGTGTCTCTCAATGCAGCTTGGAGAACAGAGTTGGCCGGAAGCCCGTGCTCTGGCGAATAAGGTTGTTGTGCTGCCCCTCGGCTCTTTCGAGCAACACGGTCATCACCTTCCCCTACTCACCGATACGCTCATCTGCACCGAAATCGCTCGCCGTGCCGAAGACGCACTTGGCGATGCCGTTCTTTTTCTACCGGTGCTCTGGGTGGGAGCTTCCGATCATCATCGCGCCTTTCCGGGAACCGTTAGCATCGGCAATGAGCCATACGTCGCTCTTCTGTGCGATATGCTCGATAGCCTTATCGGGTCGGGCTTCCGACGCATCTTCCTTCTCAACGCCCACGGGGGCAACATTACACCGGGGCGTATGGCCATCTATCGCACTCAGATGCAGCATAAGCACCTCACCGACCTGTGGATTGCGTTAGGAACCTGGTGGACACTCGCTGCCGACTCTGTCGCGGCCGTGCCGGGGCTTCGGCAACCTGTCGTTAGCCATGCCTGCGAACAAGAGACCAGCATGATCCTCTGCCTCCGTCCCGAACTTGTGCGTTGCGACCTCGCCACCGGTGCCAACATCCCTTTTGAATCGGCCTTCTATTGCCCAGACTTCTCAAGACCTAGTCGAGTGGATGTGCCGCGTGCTTTTGATCAACTAAGTACGACCGGTGCCTTCGGCCACCCAGAACTCGCCACTCCCGAAAAGGGCGAGGCGCTTTTTCAGGCCGTAGTCGAGCAGGTTGTCAGCTTTCTACGCGAATTTGCCACGTGGCCTGCACTAGCACCCCGATGAAAGGAACATCCATGCAAAACCCTAATCTATCGCATCCTCTACAGCGGCATCTGAATAGTGTAGTAACTATTTACTACCATACTAACTATTCCGATAGCGGTACGCTTACCTATCTGGATGCCCATTGGGTGGAGTTGGTAAAAACAAATGGCGAGCACCTCCTTGTGCCCACCACGGGCATTCGTCTTATCAAGTTACAGACCGTGGCGGAGACCGAGGCGAATACTTTAGTTCGTGCCAGCGCTCCCGATTCGCCTCAAGGAGACCAGTAAACTAGCTCTCGGTTTCCTTTCATATCCTTCCTTTCGGAAACCGACTTACTAGCCCCCTTTCTCCCGAATCGGGGGAAAGGCCGGGATAGGGGGCGGGCGAGGTAAGCTTGCTTTGCAAAACTGTCTCTAGAGCCGTGAGATTGGCGGTTTCTACTGCCCCACTCCCTACCCCCTCGGAACTGGTAGAAATTGAAACTCAAGATTTCTCGCCTTCGGTTCGAAATGACAGGAGTTCATCTCGACTTCAGCCCCGCAAGCCCTCCCCTCCCCCTACAGGGGGAGGGAGACCTAGCGATAGGCGCCTCAAGGCCGACGCCCCACCCCACAAGGGTACCCTCTGCAGCCCCACCCCCACCCCTATAGGCGGTCGCCTTGCTCGCACGCATGGGCAAGAATGGTGCAAACATGCCCCTCTAATCCCACATCCATCACGGTGGGCAGGGTTTTTGGGACGGCGATCAGCAATTGCAGGATACGCGATAGCGTTGGCCTATCGCCTACAGTCTCTGCAGCCAAAGCCCACCATACCACATAGCTTAGCTCATCTTCCGTTATAATGATGGAGGGCAGCTTCAACTCCCCCCTACACAATGCAGAGTAGAGGCCACACGTTCTGCTCGACTTGGGCAGCCACGCGATTGCCATAAGCTGAGCCACCTGATCGGGATACCACACCATCGGCTGTTTAACCTCAATGCTTGCCCCATTGGGCTGAATGCCGATAAGAAAATGGCCCCCTCCTCGGTTATCGTGTACCCATAGCAGTGTATCAATAGCATGGAGGGTTGCTTTTGCCAACCTCCCATAGATGTGGGCGAGATCGGCACGATGCATTTTTTGCGCCAGTTGCGCCGACGCAACCCATCCTTGATAGACCTCAACGTTATCCATGGTATACATAGCAGGATAGTTCGGTTTAGCCGTGGTTAGCCCGTCACCTTGCAGAGTTAGACGAATTGCATTGGCAAGTTTTGGTAACTCGGTTAGCAGGTGCCGAACCCACAAAGGGTCTTTAGCGACTTGGGCATACCTCCAGACTAACCGCATGAAGGTGGCGGCATAGGCATCGGTGGAGTCATAATCGTTGGTGGGTTGCCAAGCGCCCACATCACCCGAATAATCATAGATCGTTCCATCCACATTCAAGTGAGCTAAATACCACTCCTGCCATCGCTTCACGGCCTGAAGCAAGCTAGGGTCGTGGGTTATCTGGTAGGCACCGAGCAACCCGAGAGCCGCGTAGTTCGCGACGTAGGGCGAGAGGCGATAGGGGGCCCGATCACCCATAACAATGGCACCATCCGATCTCTGCTGTGCCCTAATGGCTTTTGCCATAGGCACCAAGCAGGCTATTAAAGCCTTTCGCTGCCATTTGGAAACAGCGGTATTGGGAGCAGAAGTTTGCCATGTCCCCTCTCCCATGGCGAACATAGGTAAACAGATAAGCCAAAACAGAAGATGCCCGTATTTCATCTACAATTCCTGTTACACTCCTTCTATTTTGAGAGCATATGCCTAGTTTACCCCGAGTCCGTAATGCCTCCCTTGACTCTCAGAGTACGGTGCAGGTAAACTCCCAAAGTAAAATTTTTCATAGAGTAAATGAGGGTTTGCAAGCTATGGTTTCTGGAACGCCCCAACCTGTTAGCCCCGAACGAATTCTTCAACTTATGTGGGGGCATGCTGCTCCCATAATTATCCATGCTGGAATTCATAATAATATATTTGAGGAGCTGGCATCAGGCCCGCTGACCATTGACCAGCTCCACGCTAAAACAGGTGCTTCATTTCGTGGACTGAAAGCACTTTTAAACGCTCTGGTCGGCTTGGGCCTGTTGGCCAAAGATACAGAAGGCCATTATCTGTTAACCTCAGAAAGTACTACCTTTCTTGTGCGCAAAAGCCCACACTACTATGGAGAGCTTTTTTGCCATATTTGCGAACAAGTTATTCCCAACTGGCTGGGGTTGGCCGAGATTGTACGGAGCGGAAAACCCGCGCTGCATGTTGATCAGGCCGAGGATGGTGCCGCCTTTTTTGAAAGGTTTGTTGAAGCGCTCTTTCCACTCAACTACGGCGCCGCGAATGCGCTCGCCGAGTCGTTATGCCTTGCGCAACTCAATGCTCCCTACTCTGTGCTCGATATTGCTGCCGGGTCGGGTGTGTGGAGCATCTGCATTGCCATGAAGTCGCCCCAGGTACGGGCTACGGTGATAGACCTACCGGCAGTTTTGAACGTGACACGTCGCATGCTTTCGCGCTTTGGGCTTACCGATCGTTTTCGACTGGTGGCGGGAGATATGCATACAGCCGATTTTGGCAAAGATTACCAGGTGGCTATTCTTGGACATATTTTGCATAGTGAGGGTGAGATACGCAGTCGCGAACTGCTTGCAAAGACCTATCAGGCGTTAGCGCCAGGAGGAACGATCGCTATCGCTGAATTTCTCGTGAATGAAGAGCGAACCGGCCCTCCCCATTCGCTCATTTTTGCCGTTAATATGCTTGTGCATACCGAGCAAGGCGATACCTACTCTTTTAACGAGATCAGGCGTTGGCTTGAAGAGGCCGGCTTTGAGCATGTGAGGCCTTTGGAAGTCCCTGCGCCCTCGCCCCTTATTTTGGCGACGAAACCTTCGGCTTAGAATGCTGGACTGCGGCCTGCTAGCACCCGATAACGCTCACCTCTCCGAGGAAACCTCTGTTTAACTTGCAGGTCTCCCCTCCCCCTGTAGGGGGAGAGCGTCGGCATCCCATGTCACCTCGAAGCAAAGCTGAGAGGTCTTCTCATTTCATTCCCACTGAAGGCGAGAACGTTGGACTCGAAGTGTGGTACGCCTGCCATTTCTCGTGTGATAGACGTCTGTCATTTCGAGCCGGAGGTGCCTGTCATTTCGAGCCGAAGGCGAGAAATCTTAAGTTTCCATTCCCACCAGTTCTGAAGGGCAGGGGTGGGGGCTGCAGAGGCTGACAATCTCACGGCTTTAGAGACAGTTTGTAGAGCAAGCCGACTTTGCTCGCCCCCTATCCCGGCCTTTCCCCCGATTCGGGAGAAAGGGGACTATAGCGTTTAGTTTCCACAGGGAAGCTTAGCAAAGAAAACCGCAAGTTAGCTTGTTGGTCTCCCCTCTCCCAAGTTGGGGGAGGGGCGGGGGGGTGGGGGCTTGTAGAGCCAAAAGTCCGCAGGGGTAGGCACAAGGCCTACCCCCAATACACGAAGCGGAACTGTTTACTGCCCCACCAGGTCTGGATAAAATTTGGGCGCGAGAGCGGCCATGTAGAGGTCGGTTGTGCCGGCGCGGGTACTTGCCCAGAACACCCAAAGCCGGTTCATCAACGGGTCTTTTAACACGGCGATCTGCCCTTCGTTAACAGCCCCATTTACCGGCAACGGCGCCTCGTAAACATCGTTGCCGAGGGTGTCGCTCATCTCATCTCCCCAGGCGACCTGATAGGTTAGCGTGCCGGAGTTTGCCGTGGTGTTGGTAGCCGGATTGTAGTAGGTATAGGCCACCTGTACCTGGTTGCCCTCATCCGCTTCGGTGAAGTAGATACGTCCACGCTGCCAGTCTACCTCATAAGGCCCTCTAGCCCCTGTTACCGTAAGACCTACTATCTGGGTAACTCCATTGTTGTTTTTGGCGACTGCTACCGGGTAGGGCAGCTTGATCATCAGGCGCATCGTCTTGAAGTAGACGGCCGACTTCGTTTTGCCCGTGACGTCTGTTTTATGGTAGAACAGCCACAGCCTATCCGTAAGCATGGCCGGCCCATTGGCTCCTAGCGGGTTCCCCTTAGAATCGAACACAACGGTTGGATTAGTAAGCAGTTGGCGTGGGTTGGGGCTGCGATCCAGCAGCACCTCCGGCGCGGTGTTGATGCCCACCGTATCCACCGCAGGATGCGCTTGGAAGGCCGGCGGCAGCGGGTTGGTTGGGATATTCCCATAACCGCCGGCAACAACCAGGTTGCTATCGTCTCGGCTGGTGTTCAGCCGCATGACCTGTGGAATGTAGCTTACCCGAACAATATCGGTACTTTTCGGAGGAACATCCGGGAAGCGTACAATGCCAGACTGTGGGTCAACGACGATACGTCCACCGAGGGCTGAATTATAGGTGATTGTTTGCGAAGCGGGATCAAAGGTGCCTGGGCCCGCCAACAACTGAAGCACATTGCCGTTTTGGTCAATCCGTTCCAGGGAAATGTAGGGCTGGACGTTGCTAAACGGCTGCTGATTGTTGTAGCCGATATACCAACCCACATCGCGTGAGACGAAATGGTTTGTAGCCCCCGCTCGGGTCAGTGTTTCATCCGTTACCGGAGGCAGCGGCAACACGAAGAGCTGGCCGGGCACCATAGCCGGAGCATTCGGGCCTAAGTTCTCCCCACGATATATTCCGTACCGGATCATGAGCGTCTCGGCATGATCGCCGCGACCTGGCAACACACCGGTAAAGTAGAGGTCTATGGCATCGAAGACGCGCACATCCGAACTTGTATTGAACGGATTTTGCGCATAGACGCGCCGATAGATAGCCGACGGATGGCTCTGTTGCCCTAAGGTGATAGGCGTGGGCAACAGAATCCCATCCGGTTGCCAACCCGCTTGCGAGATGGAGCCGTTCAGACTGGTGCTTAGGTTAAAGTTGTAGTAGATTTGTGTATGGTCTTGGCGCCCAACCGAGTAGAACAGATAGAGGAGCTTCTGAGCAGGAACGTTTCGTCCGCTATCGGCAGCCAGCTTTACCAGCAGTGGGGCAGGGTCGTACTTTGGCACATAGGGATTTCCGGGCACAAAGTTCGGTGTTCCCTGTGGTACGTAGGGATAGGTTGTGCTCAAGGGCTGCCAGAAGAACCGCATTTCGGTAACCTCCTGGTTTGGCGCCGTCTGTTTTTGTACCTGGCCTGCAAAGAAGAGATAGGCTTCGTTGTCGCTAGGCGGCCCCACGGTAATGTTGCCGTTGGCATCCACATCGTTCGCTGTCGCTATGGCGGGGCTGGCAAACTGCACCGTACCCGGTATCGGGGTACCGGGCACCGTGTTGTCACCGGTAGAAGGAAAGAACGTCTGCAGTAATCCGGTATTGGTTATATCCAGCAGAGGTGTCATGGGATTCCACCACTGCTGCTGATTCGGTTGGCCGAACTGAGCAAAACTCATGTATCCTACCCCACCCAACGAGCCTAGATTAAGGTAGGGCATGGTAAGCCAGCTGTAGAGAATATCGGATGGGCTTGTAGGGCCTGGAGCCGTATTGCCGCGCAGCGAGTTAGAGGCCCAGTAGAGATAGAGGCCGCTGGTATTATCGCTTGCGGGATAGAGAACGGCTGCCGGCAGCATATTGAAACCGGTGGGCAAGGTAGCGCTCGGGCTGGATTTGCCCAAGTTGTTCGGCGCAGCAAAGTTCACCGTATCTATCTGGCTCAAGCTGCCCTGCGTGGTTCCCCCTGTAAGGCGGTTCGGCACCACAGTTACCTTCACCTGAATGTCCGGATTCGCGTAGGCCTCCAGCGCTTGCCCTACAGGATTAGTATTCAAAATATCGTCATCGTTGCCGGCCAACGCACTACTGCCATAGTTACTCCCCGATGTGGCCAGCCATTCCCGCCACTGTAACGGCATCTCATCCTCATAGGGCACCACCGTTCCTACGTAGGTTCCCACCGGTGTGCCGAGGGGGACGGCGATGCCGAGCTTTGGCGGCTGAGGTTTCAAACCGTTACCGCTCGGCACATAGCCATGCGGCACATCGGGAATGGTAGCCACCGTGCCCTGCGCATCTCCGGGCAGAGGTTTGTGCAGCGTGGGATAGGGCTGCAGTCCGTTGGTTGGCGTCCAGAACGGATTGGGGATCGGATAGAACAGGATGTCGCTCAGGTTCGCCTGGCCGTTGTTGTAGGGATGGTCAAACGAGGAAACGATCCCGATGTTGCCCGTTCCCGGCGTGGGAATGGGGCTGTTCGCAGAGCCGAAGGGGGGCGCAAGCAGCCAGGAGGAGAATAGTTGGTCAACCTGATCGCTCTGTAGCCCTTGCGCCACGGCGGCCCCTGTGGAAGGTGCGAGGCCAGGGGCTAGGGAGGCAGCGCTGAACGTAGAGCCGGGCTGCCCGATCAGCGTGGCGATGCGCAAATCCACGAGGTTCACGTTGCTGTCGCTCATCAAGGTGAACGGTTGGAAAAACTCGCCGAATTGCTTTGGGTCGTCCCACGGTGAGACCGTATTGGCATAAGGTGCCGTCCCCGTTGGGGCAAACGGAATGCTATGCACACCGTTATTGTTAACCGGCGAGTAGCCCGTGCCTGCCGGCACGTTGCCGAAATCGAGTGCAGCGCCCTCCACATGGAGGCGGAACGAAGGTGCCACGCACATGCCAAGGTTGAACTGGCGGCGCGCCTCCTCGATTTCTGCGCGATTGTATCCATTAAAGACCCCGGGTCGCAAAGGCCGCCCTGGCAACTGAACAACCACCTGTGCCCTCTGGGCGATGTAGCCTAAAGCGGGGAAAGTACCTGTTCCCGGCGTGGTCGGCGGCTGTCCATCGTTGAATGTGCGGATGGGACCGAGCACCGGCGAACCGAGCGCCCCGAGCACCTGCCCTGCCTCATTCGTAAACGAGTCGCCGAAATTCCCGAAGGCAGTCTGCACGATGCCGCGGTTTACATTGGCCGGTTGATACTTCGGCACGTTCACCGTAAGGTTCAGCTGTTCCGGTGTGGGGTTGCGGTCGGCCACATTATTGTCTCCACTAGGCAATGCGGGAGCAGGCAAAGGCAAGGCAGCACGGGTAGCATCCACCCCGTTTTGCCCTACGATAGAGACATTGGAAGCCGCAATGGCCGGGTAATCCGGCGTGCTTGTGCCGTCACCGGGAAGCTGCTCCCAAGGCAGCGGGTTCATCACCGAGCTGGGTCCGCCCCACCAAACTAGCGAGGGCATCTGCACAATAATGTTGAGCGGACTCCCCGTAAGTAACTGGTAAGCGCTTCTATCCTCCACATAAAACGCCGGAACTCGGTTCCCGTTTGCATCTATGCCACGATACTGCACGCTGTTGCCATCTACGGCCATATCAAGTGGGGCAAAGAGCGACTTTACACCGAAGTTGCCTATCCAACCGGTCTGTGCCCCGTTGCCAAGTAGTTCGGCGATGTTATTGATGGTGATATTGGGATTATCCGCCGCCGGCGCCCAACCAATGATGTTGAAGATGTTGCTGCCTGTTTGGTCGGCACTTCCTGAACCGGACGGGTTTGTACCGGCGACGGTAAGCGCCAACGGGTTTGTAATGTAGACGCGTCGTGGCCGTCCACGAGCCGCGATGTTATTCGGAGAGCTTTGTAAGGCACGACTTAAATTGCCTAAAATGTAGCCATGGTCGGCCCCGTTTACATCCCGTTGTCCGCCGAAAAAGAGCGGTGAATCGAAACGAGCCGGCGTGTAGTTGATAGTTTGGTTGCCGTTTTTGTAAACAACGTTCTGCTCGATATGGGCGCGAGCCGAAACCCGGTAGCCGGATATGCCGGGGGCTACCGGGTTATTCGCATCCGGCTGAATCGGAATAGAGGCCACTGCCACCCACGGAAACACATAGTGTGTGGGGCCGGTAAGCAGACCCGAAGCGCCGTTCTGCGAGTTAGGAGGCGGATTGTTGGGGTCATCACCCCAGATAGTAAACTGCTGGTTTCCGGCACCGGCATCGCCAGGCCAACCGGCAGGCTGCCCATTGGCGGTGGTGGCAGGCACCTGAACGGTGATGGTTCGGTTGCCACGCGGCACATCAATGCGGAACGTCACCGTTATGCGCGGCGGCGCGGTGCCGTAGGCCGTCAACCCAGGCTGCTGAGGCTCCGCATGGTAGACTCCCCATGCCGCCACATAGAGATGGTCGCCCCAGTCTACAGCGAGGCCATTGGTACCGTCCGGCACTTGGCCAACAAGGGCGTTCGCGCTAAAGGGGGTTCCTGTGGTTCCATTCGGCCAGAAGGTGTTCCATACGTTCTGCGCGAAGTAATCTACGCCACGAATATCAATATCCACCAGGCTTTGGTCGTTCCCGCCGCCACGCAGCTCAACAGACGGCAATGGACTTACTAAACCGTTATTTCCCGTTCCATTTGTAAATGCCGTTACCTGTCCGCCCTCGTCGCCCTCCACAATGTAGCTATTGATCAACGCCGAGGCGGCAGAGCGTACACTACCAGAAGTTGTAGGCGGATTCCATATAAGCGGCAAGAAGATATTGCCGTTGCCATCGTTATAAGCTTGGAGGCCCACTCCATAGAAGTTGCCCGTATCGTCAGAATAGACGAGACAAGGATAGGGTACGTTATAGCTTAAGGTGGTGCCATCTAGCAGTCCCTCCGATGGATCGGCCTGGAGTTGGGCTATGATCGGCGATGAAAAGACGAAGCCCGATTGAGGGATATTCGTGGCGTAGAGCTTTGGATTCAAGCCATTGCCGTCCACCTGTATGCCGTCTACCGTCCCGTCGCTCTGCACCACATAGATCACGTCGGAAGGCAAAGTTCCCTGTGGAAGCAGACCGCTGTTGACCGGAACGGGCGCATTGCCCCCGAAACCGGGCACAAACGGTGCCGTTCCATTGGGGTTATTGGGGTCTGGATTCGGTGGATCGGGCGTTGGCGGAAAGACCCACGTTAATTGATTTGTAAAGGGCACGGTCTGTCCGTTGGGCGTCGCTTCGGGTAGTGCATAGACCCGTCCACCCCCATCAGGAGTGTCGCAGGTGAACACCAGATAGCGATTATTGGAGCCTGTTGGTTGGTAGAAGGCAACGGTGCTGGGTGCTGCCCCCAACCCAGGGCCGGCCGTAGAAGGATAGGTCCAGTAGAGCCGCTTTGTATTATCGTAAGTCACCTGAGTGCCGTTCACGTTGGGAACCGTGTCGTGATGAGCGAGGATGGCGTAGACATGGCCATCGGAAGCGCCCACGACCAGAGGCTTCTCGGCAGTTCCTCCGGCATAGTTCGGGTCGTACATAGGGGACCCAGCAAGGAACCCGATTTGCGGCTCATCGCTAAAGTTGTCGGCCATGTTAAATCCGCCGGTGGCGCTCGGTGTATTCACCCTATGGAAGGTATCGGCGCCGAAGCGTGGCCATGTCCAGATGCGCTGGGTCGTTCCTGCAACGGCCAACTGCTGATTATTCACGTTAATCGTGCCGAAATCTCCACGCCCCCCGGCGTCGAAGGCATAGACACGCCCATGCCCACTATCCGATCCTTGTGCGGTTACGATCAACAGTTGGGGCCCATTCGGGTTATCGGGGTCGTCTACTAGCGTGGGCGTCCAAGTCATTCCCGTCATGGTGAGAAGTGTATCGTTACGCACGATGTAGGGGGTCGTGGCCGCCGCCGTCGTGTTGGGATTGGGAATAATATCTCCATCGTAGATGAGGTGGCCGCCCGAATCGGTGGGCTGATCCGGCCCGAAACTGAAGGCCGGATAGCCGGTACGGCTATAAGCCCCCGTATTTGCCGGAAGGCTGAAGTTGGGGTCTTCCCACTGAGCCGGCGCATTGGGTGGCTCATTTGCCGTTCCTAACAGGGGTCGCACCGACGGATAGACCCAATAGGCCGTTGTGGTACGAGTGGACAGATCGCCGGGGTCTGGGCCGAAGGGGTTATTTCCAACCGGGTCCAGGGCGTAGATATGCCCCAAAGCTCCGCCGGCTGCAGTGGTCACAAAGTAGACCATCGGGCGAACCTTGCCATCACGGCAGCGCACATTGGCAAGCAGAGGTGAGGCCGTGCAGGTACCCGTCCCCGCATCCGGTAGCGCCACATAGCGCCAGCGCACACGGGTTTTAGAGGGCAGCTCTTGGGGCTGGCCGTTTACAATCTGAATGCCGTCTTCATTGTTGAGACAGTAGAATACCGGTACGGTGAAAGTGGTGTAAGCATCGTTGCCAGGCGTTAGGGGCGTCTGTGTTGGGTCTACCGGTGACGTAGGTGGTGTGTTCGCAATTGCCTCTTCACGTGCCACGTAGTAAACGGTTTTTCCAAACTCCGGATCGTTGGGGTTTGTAACCACTTTGTTGCTACCAACCACCGGAGCAAGAATACGGCCTTGAGCGCTGATGGGGCCTAGAGGTGACTGCGCAATGGCGCCGCCATTATTCCCTGTGTTGGCGATGCCAAGCGGCACAAACTCCACAGCGTCGGCGGTGACGTAGGGCGGATGAAGATAGAGGGAGGTATCGTTGGGATTATCCGGGGTGAGCACGTAAAGGGTCACCACGATCTGGCTGGTAGGGTCGTTGCTGTTATAAGGAAAGACGGCAGGTGTCACCGATGTAGTACTAGAAGCCGCATAGGGGCCGATAACGCGCCAGCCCGGCCCGCCGGAAAGGTCTATCATGTAGATACGGCTGTTAACCACATCGTAAACTCCGCCTCCGCCCGGAGTGCCGGTGTTGTTGATGGTATTGCCGTTAACCGTGTGAAACCAGCTTACCCGCACAAAAGCGTGCTTGAGATCGGGATGAGGAACGTCGTTGGCATCTAAAGTCCCATCTCCTGGAGACCAGATGGACACGGTGTAGTTCAGGGTAACCCCTTGTAGGGCAGTGGGGAGTATGGGGTTCCCCATAGTCCATTGGGCTACCGGCTGGGCATTATTGAGCGCGTTGTTCACCGCAGCGTATAGCTGAGGAGGAACATAGGGCAGCTGGGTTAGCTGGTCTGTTGTTGCCGTCACCGTGCTGCCGTTCGAGCCGGTATAGGTAATGGTAACCGGCTGCGGCGTGGCGATGCCGTAGTCGAAGTTGTTGGGGTCGGTGGGGTCGGTTCCAAAAGAGAAGCCGGCCTGCGGCACCCGCTGCGCTATGGGAGGAACGGTAAAAACGTTCGTATTCCACACCGAAAGGGCGTTCTGGGTGACGTTAGGATCAAAAATCTCCTTATTTCCTGGAAATCCAGGAGGGTTATCCACGATGATGGGATTGAGAGCGGAGACGCCAGAGGTTTGGTTTGAACCACCGTTCTGTGCGCCGAGCAGGTCTACGCCGGTAGGCCATACCCACCGTGGAAGGCCATGAAAAGGCTGGTTGGCGAGGTCGGTGAAGTTGTTATAGCCTTGGCGCAACGCAAGCCCATTGTTATTGGCATCCAGCGTTAGCGCACCACGGTCTAACGTCCAGTCGTCGTTGGTAAAGGCGAACTGAGCGTGTGCCCCCATCGCCGCCAAAGCGAGGAGCAACCCGCACAGTGATATTATCCCAAAGGAGAGCGCACTCTTGTGCCTCATCTCTCGTTCCCTCATCTTTTTCCTAAGGCTGAAGACTTGCTTTTGGATCTTGTAACGTAAAGCTCGAAGCAGCGCTGCCTGTAAAGCTTATGCTGCGCAAAATAGGCAGTTGCAGTAGATTCCCCACCGCATCCGACTGGATTAAGGTCTCATGCGGCACCATGCGCACGATGCTACTCAACGGATTGCCAAGCAGCAGAGTCTGATTTTGGAAAGGTGTCGGTCCGGGGCCTGGAGCATAGAGCCTTCCTGCATTTTGATATCCGTTATAGGTACCGTTCGGCCCCGTTGCCGTCGTATAATAGTCTATCCCACGTATCTCGAAGACCTCTCCATGCACCTCACCATCCCGCACGTTTGGGTAGTTTCCAAAAGCCTCTACCACGTTGTCCGGGCCGGTGTAGGCATTGGTAATGAGATAGTGCGGCACAAACTGCCCCAACACAGAGCTATAATCGCCCTGCGACAGGCGCTGAATGCTTACGGCATGGAGATGCCGCCCCGTGAGATAGTAATAATCTGCATCCGTAAGCTGCCAAACGATGTCGAGGTTTTTGCCATCGGCATCCGGCGCCAACTCGTAGCACCCGGCATTATCTGCGAGCAGATAGCGAATCGTACGATTACCCGTTTTCGGATCGGTGTAGGGAAAGGCATGGAAGTAAACCGGATTGCTCACCGGCACATAGGCGACGAACTGCCCCTGCGCATTATAGAGTTTAAGCTGGCTGATGGAGGCGATCACATTTCCATCGGTATTCCCGTTCGGACCGAAATAGTTGTAGCGCGACAAGATCATTAAGGCGCCTCCCAGCCCCTCCTGGTTATCCGAAGAATCCGCAACCGTCTGTCCACCGGAAACCGTTGGTAAACTCACATCGCTCACCGCCGCCACCATGTCAATCTGGTTCGGATTGGTTGGGTCTACAAACTGCTGTATAGTTCGATAGCGAAAACTGCCGTTTTGTTCCCCCAACGAGCGGGTGGTAAAGATCACCTGATGATACATGGTAACCGCCGGATAGTTCGAGTTATTCGGTGTTAATTGGATGTATTGTCCCGTATTGGGATTAAACACATCCACCACTTCAATAGCGCGATAGTTTCCGGCATCGGCGATCACGTAGTGAACGGCATAGTAGGGGCCGGTGTAGGTGTAGGTAACCCCTGTGAGCCGGCTCAGGATGGTAATGGTACCGTTGGTTTGGCTATCGGTATAGATTTGAGCATCGGTGGGATGATTGAGGGCGAGCGGCTCTCCGGGGCGAAGCGCTTGGATGTCATTGTTAAAAGTCGTTATCTCTTGCAACACGGTGCCCGATGGGTCGAATACCACGACGCGATTGTTGCCCGAATCGGCCACCACGTAGTTGCCCCGCCCGAACGTACCGATAGAGGAGGGTTGCCGGAAAGGTACTCTCACAGCGCTGACCGTGTTTCCGTTTGTGGAAACCGCCTGCGTGGTGTTGAGGCTCCAAACGGCGCTCCCGCTGGCATCTACCTCCAAAACACGATTGGCATCGGCGATCACCGTCAACTGGTTGTTTAAAGCGGCGATACCGGCACCCGACCCCACGGCCACGATGCCCTGAGCCGCAGCCGGAGGATTGATCATAACCTGGGCAACCGGGCTTCCGGTGCTCGGATCAGTAAGCGTGGTGATGACATGAACGCTGATTTTGCCTTGTTGAGCGGCGTTCAAATCTACGGCAGCGATGCGCCCATCTACCGTACCGTAGTAG
The DNA here is from genome assembly GCF_035294165.1 of Chthonomonas sp. Taxonomy (GTDB): domain Bacteria; phylum Armatimonadota; class Chthonomonadetes; order Chthonomonadales; family Chthonomonadaceae; genus Chthonomonas. Next base: position 40,779 of record NZ_DATGLN010000170.1, on the reverse strand, counting down.
AGCGTTTGCGCGGCAACCGTTGGCCCCGAAGCAGGAAGCGGAGTGGCCTGAGTGCCGAAATTGGGAATAAGCAGGTACCAGGCCAAGTTATCGAGCGGCCCGAAGCCGTTACTGCCATAAATTGCCTGACGCACCCCTGTATTGCCCAACGAGATAAAGATGGGCAATGCCGTGTTAAAGGCATCAATGCCGTTGACCGGGCGCATATTCAGGATATGGATGGCCGTGGCAAAAACCTGCCCGGTCTGCGCATCCGTCTGCGTATCCAGCGTGTAGCCGGTACCGGCCGGCAATGTGATATAGGCGGGTGAGGTGGTGGAGTTAACAAAATCGGGCTGCTGCACCTCCAACTGAACGGGTGCGGCGGTCGCTGAGGTTTTGTACAGGATCGGTGGGTTCAACGGTACCACAGGGTTGATCTGGCTGTTGAGCGCGAGAATGGCAGTGAACTTATCCCCATTGGCATCCGCAGCCACTCCAACCACATACACCGTACCGTTCAGAAGCGCGGGCTGCCCCACCACACGAAACTGCACGATGGATGCCTGGGCATTGGTAGTTGGATCGGTATAGACCAGCCTCGGGCGAATGGTGTTGCCGTCGAAAGTGCCGCCGTACATGGGGGAGAACATCCAGTTAACCACCTGTCCGGAGGCGGGGCCGCTCAACGTCGAGTATTGGCCGATAACGCTGTAGATACGATCGGGTAGCGGATTGCCCGATATCATCACCTTGTCCGTAAGGCCTTGCGGTGAGGAAGCAAAGATGGCCGCCCCCTGGTCATCAAGCACAGCCCCACCTATGAGATAGTGTGGAGAGGAGACGGAGCTTTCCGGGTAGAGCGTAAACGTCCTCCGCTGCACGACAAGCTGCATATCTTGTTGGCTTGGGCTTAACCCGTTAATTGCATCGCCCGGCCAATCAAGCGTATAGTCCACACTGACCGTGCGAACGATATGGTTCTGAGTATCGTTCAGCAAAATCCCGTTGTTGGGATTGAAGGTCACCATGATCTGATGTCCACTCGGCGAGCCGGTTCCATCGGGTGGCGTAGGTCCGTTATAACTCACCGTAAAAACGCCGTCGCTTAGATGATAGGTCTTTACATCTATCACATTACCGGTGTTCGTATCAGTCTCGGTAACGTGCACCACCGGTGTTAAATCGAGCGTGTTGGCACCGCTCGGTGGTGTAAGGTACCACGGCACCCAGGCTCGTGCTCCATGCGGTTCAAACTTATAATTAAGCCCGTTCTGAGGTTGGTCTACCGGCTGCAGAGGCTCATTTTTGGTTGCGAACCAAAGCCCTACCAGTTGTCCTTGTGACGCCGGCGTTCCGTTCGGCTCGGCCTGTGCCGCAGCATAGACCACCTCATCTTCCGCCCCGGTCTGCTGGTCGGGTACCCATCCAACCGTCAGCGGCCCTACCAGGTCGCTCAATCCGTTGGCCAAAGCGCTTGGTGCCACAGAAGGAGCCACTCCATTGGCGTTGTTGGAAAAGGCGTTGACGACCTGTCCTGCGGAGATCGAGCCGAGCAGGTCTACGGCCACCACGTGCCAGGCATGGCCGGCATCGTTGTTGGCATTGTCATAAACCGGTGCAAACAGCACCCCTCCGGCGTAGGCAGGGCCGGGAACCGGCAGCGGATCGAGCAGCGAGGCCGTGTCATCAATGGCCGTGTTGGCCTGCCCGGCCTGCCCGACCTGAAACAGCAACGGCGATGTGGACTGTAGAGGGCCGGGAAAACCGGGCAGCGCGTTAAACACACCGGTCACCCCCAAAGAGTTGGTTACTGCACATACTTCCACTGTTTGGCCGTTGGCCGGGTTTGTCACCGATGCCAACAGAGGTGTGGAGTAGCGGCTGTTTGCGCCCAAAAAGGTGTTCCATATCTCATCGTAAGGGGTGCCATACACGAAGTCGGGAATGCCGTTATCCGCAAAAAGGGAATAACCCGTTAAGGCTTGTCCAGGATGCAGGTTATAAACATGAAGTCCGTTATTTCCGTCTACATAGGCGGCAACGTTTTGGTCAATGGCCACTCCGGAGCCTGGGTTGGGAGGATTGTTCAGGGGCACGGTAGACCAGGCCGTTTCCAAGTTCGCCCCGATGATCTCTTGGGTGGACGAATCGCGATGGGAGTTGGCGTTCGCTGCCGGCATCGCCCCTGTCCATGCGGCAACGTTGTAGGCGAACTTCAGCGGTGTGGTGGGAGCGGCGATCACGGTATCACCGCTAACGGCCCCATCGTTGGCGCTGCCGGTAACATTGGTAGGATTTGGGGCACCCAGAGCGGCATTGATTGCCGCCGCGATGCCAACGCTGGAAAGCAGAATATGCCCTGCCCCATAGTTGCCCGCATAGACAAACGGAGCCGAAGCGCCCAATATCGGTGCCATTGTGTGCGGGTCTACAAGCCCTCCACCTAGGGCAGCGAAAATATTGCCACTAAACGTATGCACAAAGTTGACCGTATCCGCAACAGAGAGCGGATAGGGATCGTTGAAGAGGGTGGATAGGGGCTGCAAAATATTAAATCCAGGGCTGTCGGTTGCAGCGGTCAGTTGCAACGGAAACAGGAAGTTGCCACCGTCCGAAGTGAAGCCGGTAGCTCCATCGTTCTCTATCCAAAGGATGCCGCCCGAATCGACGAACTGGCGGAGTTTCTCGACCTCGTTTTCATCGAATTGAATGGTTCCCGACCCCAATCGGCTACCTTGCAGAGGGAGAAACGCGATGTCGTAACTGTCGAGCGCCTGCTGGCTTATCGTGTCGAGGTCTTCCTCCCAATAGGCGCCCATATTTTTGCTAACCGACGCTCCCACACGAAAGATAAGCGACTGGGGGGTGCCGTTTTGGAAGGCCGGGTCGGGATTGATCTGCCGCGCCAACCAGCGGTTATAGATGTCTTGAGTAATCGTGGAGGGGGCTAATGGGTTGACGAACTGCCAACCCGCCGGTTTATAATCGCTACGCGCATCAAGGGCATAGAAGAGATAAGGAACCGGATCGTTCTTAATGACCTGTCCGTTCACCACCCGCGAAGTCGCGTTGGAGACAAGCACACAAGCCTTGATCTGCCGGGTTTGTGTGGTGTAGCGTGTGGCATCGGCGATCGCCTTAGGACAAGACAAGATAAGGCCTAATATCCCCAGAACCGGCCCCATCCACATAGCATGTTGTAGCGGAGATATCTTGCATCTCATAGTCGGTTTATCCTTATCGAGCACAATGCCCTCTTCGGTGCGCATGGCAACCACCTATCCTCCAAAAGCGGTAAGGTAGCCCAAGTTATCGGTATCCGTCGGGTCAGACCCGATCTTTGTCGAGTTCTCACCCGCATAAAGATAGTTGGGGCATACGGGCAGATCGGGTATCGGCGGCAAGGTCTGAACGAATGTATAGGCAGTGCCGTCGGCGCCCGTCGTTTGAATGATGTTCACCCGCAAAGCTCTCTGTCGCCGCAGAAGCGCCGAGTTGGCCAAAGTAAGGTCGGTAGCGCGATAGTAAGGCATGGCCAAGATCGGTGCGTACTCGTAGCGCAGGCCGTTGGTAATGGCCAGAGCCGGGTTGGCGGTGACGTTTTGCAGGTAGTTGGCGTTCTGCTGTTCCAGCGGAGTGCGATAGTCTATGGTATTATCCTGTCCCGGATCGTAGCCCTCAAAGGGCGCGTTCGGGTCGTCGAAATCCCTATTAAAGAGATGATCGTCGGGCACCTGAACACGTGCCGCCGTATTCTGGTAGTAGGCCGTCGAGCCATAGTATTGCGGGATATAGCCCCAGCGATGCATCCAGGCCGCCTGATCGCCCTCCGAGGCCGCATAGTTCTCCGCTATCGCTCCCCAAATGGTGATGCGCACGTCGGGCGGCTCATCGTAGAAGGGAAACACATCCTTCGAGGCGCGTTCGGCCGAGGGCGTTGAATTGGCCACATCCGCGACATCTTGCGCGTTATAAGAGACACGCACATTGTTGCGCGCCAGATAGGCCGAGCGAGAATCGTTGGCATCCGGGTTGAAGGCGTAGCCCGGTATCACGAAGAAGGAGCGGTTTTGGGCATAAAGCAGGGCCTCGATGCGCACATCGAGCGGGGTAATCATCGCCGCGCTTAACTGATAGTCGCTCCCGCTGATCGGCGAACCGGAAAGCTGTTGCGCCGTCTGATCGAACTGGAAGCGCAAGAGATTATCGTATCCCGGTGCGTTGATCGGCGGGTAGTTTTGAGGAGCAAAGAAGTTATTTGATGAAAAGATGCCGGGATAGCTGGGTCGTGGGCCATTGATCAGCAGTCCGATCTGTTGGAAACGCGGTAGAAGAGAAGAATCATCTAGCGGTAGTCCCGGAACCTGCGGAAGAATTCCCAAAGCACCTGTCGGCGACGGACTATTGCCAAACCCCAAGAAGAACGGGAAAAGATAGAGGGCGTTGTTAGGGTTGTTGGTAAGGCCGGGGTTTACCAGAAGGTTGAAAAAGGCAGGATTCGGACCGGTTGCCGCGTGGCGCATCATGAGAAAGATGGGCACGGGGTTCCCATTGGAGGTATAGGTAGACGGATTAACTCCCCAGTTAAACTCCATGTCCAAATAGGGCAACGATTCGCTCCCTACCCCGATCGGAGTAGAGAAGATCGGCAAATCCGGGTTCACCCGGCTGAAGACATTGGCCGAGACGGTGCGCATGAACTGCGTTGTATTCACACAAACGTAGTCCTCGGCGAGAATGGCACAAGTAGAGGCGTGCTCCATATGAATGCCACCATTCGAATCCACATAGCCATCGCCGGCCACCACGCTGCCGTCAATGTAGGCCGTACCACGGGTGACCAGAGTGATATGAACCCGCGCAAGCTTGCTCGTCGTAGCGCTCTCTGCCGTATCCTGAACGTTCGTGATGGCTCCATAGACGCCATGAACGATGATATTGCCCTCGGCAAACAGGGTGAGATTCACCCCATAGGCATTCGGGTCGCCACCAACAGGGGGCAAGCCGGCAGCTTGACGCGCCGCAGGGTCATCTCCATCATGCGGCAGAGGCGGCAAGCCCATCTGCTTTCTGGCGTAGTCCCAAAGCGGAATGGTGATGGTGCTGCCGGCGGAAGAACCATCCGGATTATAAAACACTTTCCCATCATGCCGAGTCAGCCGAATAGCGTTGCCCAGCAGCGTTACCTCCACTCCAGGCGGAACATAGAACGGCCCATTCCAGTAGTTATGCACAGCACCGGGGTCTATCCAGTTCGCCCTTAGCGAATAGCCGCCGTTCACACCGGGCACGCTCGTCTCTTTTTGCAGATCGCTCTGATTATCAATGTAGATGTTGGAGCCTAACCCATATTGCCCCGTGTTGAACTGGCTGCCGTTGGGTAGCTTCACCCAAAAACCGGAGTTTTTCGTCAACACTCGATAGCGAAGGTCGCTGCTGTTATAGAGATCGGTATCGAGGCTAGGTGGGTCGAGACGGGGAACGCTGCGCGTAAAGCCGTTGGCATCACTGGAGCCTGCTGCGTCACGAATGACGCCGCCGTAGGTGTTGAATGCAAGGTTTTGCTGCTGAACCGTAATGCCGTCGGAGGGTATCACTGCCCCACCGTTATTGTTCGGGGATAACAGGGTAGGAGGCAGATTGATCGGCTCGTTAAGATAGGCAGGAAGCGCCGTGTCATCTAGAGTAGAGTAAAAAGCTTGTGGATGGTTGGAGGCTACACGAATTTTGCCGTTCACAAACACCCCTTCTTGAACCACGCCGGTGTTGCCCCCACGATGGCTTTCATAGAGATAGGTATCCCCTCCCAAGGTGAGATCGCCGTTACAGTAGATGGGAAAGCCGAAAATGGAAAACCGTTGGTTGCCCACCTGTGCCGCCCCATTGGCATACGGAGCAAAGCCCAGCATAGGGTTGCCCAACACGGTGGCCGGGTAGGCGCCAATGGAGGGCGTTCCCACGTAGTTGGGCACGGTACGTCGGTCTTTACCGGTAATGTAAAGCCCGTAGTCCGTCAGCCCGATCTCTTTATAGGCCACCAGCTCGCTGCGCAGGGTTGGCGAGTTGCCGTTTGGGACGAAAACGGTTGGGTCACTGCCTGGTGGGTTGGGGAGTTCTCCGGGACGCCCCACCGATTCGATGGTGAGAGCTTGGCCCAACGGATTATTCGGGTTGGGATCGTAGGCTACACGCACCAGGGCGCGTCCGCCCTTCATGGGAATACGAGAAAACCCGCGAACCAGCCAGAAGTAATCGGGGTCGGTAGGGCCGATAGGGGGAGTGGGGTCGGGGCGCCAATCCGCCCCTTCCAGGCTACTATTAAGCATGGTATTGCAGTAGTCCAAGCCGGCTTGAGCGAGTTGCCGTGCCTCCGCCGAATCGCGGCTGTTACCGGCAACAACGAGGTTGCGGGCGATGCGGGCCACGAAAAGCCCGCCGATCACCAGCAAGAAGAACATCACCGCCAGGGCGATGACAAGCGTTTGACCGCGCTCGGCAGTGCGGCGCCTAAAAACCCGATCGAGCGATATCTGCGGATTGGACATGGTTTTTATTCTATTCGACCCAAAACGGCTCGAAATTCATGATGATATTGGCCAGCAGCCACTCATTTAGAAGACATTTTAGCGCTGAAGGTTCCGTACGCGCACTTTAGAGACGAGATTGGTATCTTGGGCTGTCGCCGAAGAGGGATCAAACAGACGCGCGCTCAGCACCACATCTATTAGGCTGCGAGTACGGTAGCTCACCTTCACCACATCCGAAGGCTCGTTGAGTTGGAACTGATAGCTCACCTGAACCGGGTCGGCAGGCACATCTTGGCCGTTGACGACCTTCTGTGTGGGCAGGTTATTCCGATAGAACAGCCCGGCGAGGGGGTTATCGCCACCAGCAGACTGTAACGTCTCCGGCTGGTTATCGAAGGCGATATACCCCACCATTAAACGCGGGTCGTTAGAATTAGAGCCGGGCAGCGGCATGTAGTTGATTTTATACTGGTTAGGCCCTATCACATCCTGGCTCGACGGCACACGTGTGTACTGTATAGCGTAACCATAGTGCGGGCCAGGACGCTGATCAGGGCCGACAACCACTTCACTACCGGGAACGATCTCCGGCGTTACCCCCACCGCATTCAGGAAGTATCCGAGCGGTGAGATGGTATTCTCCTTTTCTGGCGGCGCGCCGCTGAGATCGGACAGCAAAATATAGCGTGAGTTATACGTCCCGCCGTAGCCCGCATTGATGTCGGCCGGGAAGTAGACTTGCGGCCCCTTATAGCCACTCTGAAGGTTCAGCACCCACTGCGGAAAGGCGAAATTGACAAGGCCGGACGCCGGGTCCACGGCAAAAGCAAATTTCACATTGGTGTTCGTCCAGAAACCGAGCGGGTTCGGATCGGGCCCGATATCGGTAAGCGTTGCGGGGTCGGGTGGCAAAGCGCCCTGACTGACCGTCTGTGCCACGATGTGCCCGTTGCCGAAAGCATCCACATAGTACTGGAAGTAGGTAAGTGGGTTTTGTGAAAGGGGATCGGCACCAGGCGTGCTCGAACGATAGACAGAAACTCCATAGGGCATAGCCCAAGCCCCGTACCGCGCCTGATAAAGCGGAGGCGCCGAGTAGGGCGTCTCATCTCCGGTAGCGCTCGCGCTCATCGGTGTTGCCGACTCGTTTTGCACCGAGGAGGGCACGAAGCTGATAAGGAGATGCGGCGTTGGATGACCATTAGCATCGTACACGATGTTGCCGCTGTTATCTCTGTCGAGGTAGATGGCGTCGCCTTTATTGGCCTGAATCAAGTTTTGTGCCAAGGCGGCCCAATTCTCCCAGCGATAGACCACCGTTGTGGGCATGCCATACCGTTCGGCTATCTTTTGCCATCCCGGCACACCCCATTTGGGGTCGCCCGTATCTCCCGCCCCTGCTTTGGTGGCATCGTAGAAAAAGTTCGGATCGTCTAGGATGAGCGGATCGGTTTTGGAGTCGGTGGGCGCGCTAGGATTTGTGCCCGTATGCAGCAAAGAGAGATTAGGGATGAAGGTACTTGGGTTATCCGGGTCGGGAATATAGGGAGTAAACTCCACCCGATAAAGTGTCATTCGGTTGTCTTTGGAGGCAAGTTGGGGGTCGGTCCAGCGGTTGGCATAGCCGTGGTAGTTTCCTTGGCCATCTACCGGCATGCCGCTCTGCGCATTGCCTGAGGTATCCACACCGGAGCGATTATCGTGTAGGCCGATGAAGAAACGTGTGATGGTGCGACCCGGCGCCAAAGGCAGCGAGACCTGAGCGCCTGGCACAATAGGCAGACCGGTGGTCGGGTCTATCGGCTGGTTCGAATTGTTGCCCTGCTCCCCTTGAAGGCCTGGGGAGACAAACTCGATGAGGCCATAGGGCACAGAGGTTAGGTAGGGATTTCCTTTCATGTCGTAGAGCCAAAGGTTGATCCTGGTTTGCGGTGTGTTGTTGTCGTAGACAAAAACCGCGTTGGATAGCTGAGCCGACAGCTCCCGCAGGGTATCACGGGCCGTATCCTGGCTCTCTATCTGCGTGCTGGCACGGTTTACAAGGTTAAAACCATCTATGAGAGGCTTCGTGATGATCACCAACAAGATAGAGGTGATGGCGATCACCACAAGCAGCTCAATCAACGAGAACGCATGGTTCGCGGTGCTTTTTACCCTCTTTAGTTGAATCCCACCCATTGTTTCCAGCTCCTTCATACCACGCAACAGAGGGGTCTACTGCGCGCTCGGCCGCGTCAACACCGTGTCGCGGTCAATATGTCGCCACAGAATATAGTTCGAATTGCCTGGGTCACTCCATACCACGCGGCTACGCACCGACATGCCGGACACGTAATCCACCGCCCGCCCCGTCGGCACCGCCGACAGGGCAGTCGCATTCGGAATTTGATCGCTAATATCGGCGTAAACGTACCGCGCCCCATTCACCACATCCACCCGATTAACATCGCTGATCTGCAGGGTCACATTATGGACAACTCCGTAGGTTGTGGGGTCGTTGGGGTTCGTATTGGCGGTTGCATAGTGCACCTCGCCGATTGTCACCGTTTTCCCGGCTTCACTCAGCGCAAAGTAGATGCGCGTGGGTGAAGAGCCGTTGGTGCCATCTCCCACCCAGCAGGTCGTTGAGGTGATTTGGGTCGGACTACTTACAAGTTGATAATAGGGGTTTGCCGTTTGGATCTGCATCCCCCAACGCCTATCGGCTCGATAGAAAATACGAATAGGTGCGTTTTGAAGATTGTTGTTCTCGATTCCGGCCTGACTGAAGGTGAGAATGCCGTTTTTTGCATCCAAAGTGGCCGCCACAAGGCTCCCCTGTGTGCTCTGCCCGGCCACGATGCGGCACAGTTGCTGCCCGTTATCCATATCCTGCACGATCAGGTCGGCATCATCCGGGGAGGTATCCGCCGGGTCGTTATGAAAGAGGCCATTGTAAGTGGTCTGATCGGGCAAGGTATCGCCCTGAGACAGAATGTGTCCTAGGGAGAGACGAATGGTGTAGGGAGCTTGGCTTGGAATGACCGAATCGTCTCGAATAATGTGGTTATCATACGTCAAATAGTCCACATAGGCCACGAGGTTTTGTGGCTGAGTGAGTGTACCACTGGCGGTAGGCGTCGGGGAGGAGACATGGCCCAGCGGATTAAAGATAAGCACGCCTCGGTTTGCATTGTTCGGCTCTTGGGGGCTAAGCCAAGCATATTCATAAGGATCATCGGTGAATGGCGGGTTCGGCCCCGGCGTCATGGAGACAAGCCGAAACTGACGGCTTACCTGATCGCTGTAGGGAACGATATTGGGCTGTGGCGACGTGTTTGGGAAGATCGGCTGCCAAATCGGTACCAGCGGTTGACCTGCGGGAATATCGGGTACCGTAATGGTAACCGTTTGGGTTTGATAAGAGCTAGGAATCGGATAGCCGTTCGTATCCGTTTGGTAGGTTTGATAGCGCATCAGAAAGAGGCGGAAATTGGGCCGATTTTCGGTGGGAGTAGGCGCCGGGCGTGGATAGAAAGCGATCTGATTGTGCGTGTAGTCTATGGCGTACTCGTTAGGCGAGTTGAGCACGGGGATAGGATTTGGGTTGTTGATATTGGGTTGCGAGTCCTCCACGGTCCGAGTCATAGGAGGGCCATAGACATTGAGACTATCCACGGGGTTCCCGTTGCTATCGGTATGAAACACGTTATAGACCGGGCCATACTGCAAAATATGGATGGATCCTCCTACCCCTGTGGCCTCCACGGGGATGGTAAACGATTCCCCTTGAATATAGCGAATGCGGTTAACATCGGAGAAGAAGTAGGGCAGAAAGCCGGTGGGTAAGGTAAAGTTGTACTGCGCCTGCAGGGCTGTTAACTCTTGCGCCGTCGCCGGGCTGAGGTCATCCGGGTTCGTGCCGTTGAGAATCTGGATGGTTCCATCGGCCTTTGGAAGCGCAGAGAGCACGGCGATGGGAGGACCTTCCATGTGGCGCAGGTCGGAGAGCTGCTCATTGGCCAGAATTTGCGCTGTAGACATTTCGCTGGTGCGCTGCAGCACCACGAAACCACCGGGGAAAAGGCTGACCAGCGAGAGAATGCCGATGGCCAAAATAACCATCGCCACCAGAGTTTCGATAAGCGAAAAGCCGCGTCTGTGCGAGCAAGCCTCCCTTGGAGTGTTTAGAGGAGACCACGGCACAGGCCACTTCAGAGTTGGTTCTTTGCAGGAATAAGACGGTCTCATAGTCAATTTGCCTTCTCCCGGGCGTAGGTACGGCGGCGCTAGCACAGTTCTGCCTAGACTCCCGATTTTCCTTCTTTTGAGACTACCACACCGAAAAAATTGTTCCATATGTTGCCGCTTCTCTCCGATTTTCCGCGACAGCACGTTTTCTAGCCCTCGCCCCTACTCCTCCTCTTAGGAAAAGGGGCACCTAGGCGGTGAGCATCCTCGCGGACGGCGCCTTTGCGGCCTGTTTCCCTTCCTTAAGGAGTAACCTCAAGGCCGACGCCCTCCCCCTCCCCCCATTGGGGAGAGGGGAGACCAGTAAGCTTACTAGCGGTTTCCTGTGATAACCTTTCCTTCGGAAACCAACCATTACCGCCCCCTTTCTCCCGAATCGGGGGAAAGGACGGGATAGGAGGCGAACAAGATAGGCTTGTTTTACAAACCACCTCTAGAACCGTGAGATTGACAGTTTCTGCAACCCCTCACCCTTCCCCTCGGAGCTTGTGGGAATTAAAACTTAAGATTTCTCGCCTTCGGCTCGAAATGACAGGTGTCTATCTCACCGGTACTTCAAAGCCGACGGTGCTGCGCTCAAGGCCGACGCCCTGCCCCTCAAAGTCCCCACCCCCTCAAGGCCGACGGTGCTACGCAATGCGCCTTTTCCCTCAGCGGCCTATGCTATTGCCTTACTCGTCTATCTCTCTGGCCGCTGCATCGCTGTCTGCAAGACGGAAAGGCCGGGATAGGAGGCGCACAGAGTAGACTTGCTTGCTGAATGGCCTCTTGAGCCGCAGCATTGGCAGTCTCTGCAGCCCCCCAATTGGGGAGAGGGCCTACCCTCGCCTCAGCGGCCTATGCTATTGCCTTACTCGTCCATCTCTCTGGCTGCTGCTTCGCCGTCTGCAAGACGAAAAGGATGGGATAGGGGGCGAGCTAGACAAGCTCATTCTGCGAACTTGCTCTAGAACCGTGAGATTGTCTGCCCTCATGCCTACCAGAGGGAAGGGCGACCCGATGGGTCGCCCCTAACACAAATTCAAAGCAGCGTGGCGAGCCTCAAAAACAGTTTAGTGGTAGTTGAGAGGGAGCTGCTGTTGTGCCTGCTGTAAGCTTATCTTTCGTGCCGTACCGGAAAGCAACAGCACGATCACGTTGCCGGAATGCGCCACGCCAGCATGATAGGTGTTCCATGTGATGACGGTGGTCTCCGGCGAAGGGTTTTTGTATTTTAACTGATTGCTCAACACCACCGGCGGGTTGGAGGGTAAACCGTATACCGAAACCTGAGCAGTGGTATCGCAGCCGTTTTTCTGGTTATAGAGCTGATGGGTCCAGTCTACTGCATAGTGATACTCATAGAGCGGGTTTCCGTTGGCATCGTGTATCCAGTTACCGTTACTGTCAAGCAGAGGGCCAATATCCATACTATCCATCACGTAAAACAGTTTTGGTTGCCCCACATAGGTGGCACCAGGGTTAGGCCCGTTCGGTTGCCGTGTCGGCAGATCTGGGTCGGAATAGTTAGGGCAGGCAGGCGGTGGGTTGGTGTTGTTATTCCCCTGCACCCAGGTAACCGGAACCAGTTGGCCATTTGTTAAGGTGAGTGGCCAGTAGGCGATCGTCACTTGCGTTTGATTGGTTGCCGGGTTATCGGGGCAGAAGAAGGCGTTCAGGTCTTTCAACTTGTTGGGATAAAGGTAGGCGCCTACACCCGTGGCCTGAAAATACTCGGTCGCCTGCCCCATCGGCACAATGGGGTCACCGGGCAGCGCAGGTTCCCCTGTCGGCATTCCCGGCTGAACGTTCGTCAGCGCCGTCTCGGCATACCCAAACAAAGCCGGCGGATAGGTGCCCTCATCCTCATGATAGAGCCGAACGGCCTCATACACGTCGTGCATGTTGCCCATTGTGGTCGCTTGACGTGCCTGCTCTCGTGCAGCCGCAAATACCGGAAACAGAATGGCCGCCAATACGGCAATGATCGCGATAACGGTAAGAAGTTCCACTAAGGTAAAAGCACGTGATGCAGTTGTGTGCGACTTTGCAGGCATTTTCATCCCCCATTCAGCTGCCTATGTGCTCTGGAACGCTTCATAGCAGCTTTTTTGTAGTTTCTATCGGACTCACCATGATAATGACGTAGTTACTGAGCGAATTTGAGCGGCCCTTTTTGAGCAAAAGTTTTTGCATCCACCGCCTTGGCCGTACCGTTCAGCAGGATAATAAGCGTTTTATCGGCGCCATTGACCGCAGCATGATAGGTACACCAGGTAACAACGGTTTGGGATGGGTTTGCCGTCTCGGCATACTTGAGCTGATTTGGGGCATCCCCAGGCCCCGATGCACCTGTCCAGTCCAAACTGTAGTGCAGTTCGTAAACGTAGCCGCCGGCGTTGCGCACCGGGTTGCCGTTACTATCCAACTGCGGGCCGATATCGTAGGAATCGAACGGATAGTAGGAGGCGTTCTGCCCCACCGGCAGAGTCACGGCGTTGCCGGCGTTGTGTTGCATAAGCGGCGTGTAGACAACCGGCTGGTTCGCCAGTGTCGAGCTGGCCGTTGCAGGATAGACCACTTGGTTCACGGTAAGGGTTTGGTTGTTGGTGGGGTTGTCGGGACAGGAGAAAGTGGCGTCACTGTTGAGGAGCTTGGCGCCAAATAGAGGTTTATAGCCGGATATACCGGCAAACTGCCATAATACCGGTGGATAGGAGTGATTGTCCGTTTCATAAAGCTTGAGGGCTACATAGATATCGTGCAGGTTGGACATGCAGGTCGACTCGCGAGCCTGCTCTCTGGCCCTGCTGATAACAGGAAACAGAATGGCAGCAAGTATAGCGATAATCGCTATAACTACAAGCATCTCGATCAGCGTGAAGGCCGAACGACTTTTGCGCACAGACGGCACGAACATGGCACGAAGCTCCTCTAAAAACTCCCTCTACAGAAGTATAGCACGCCTCTGTTGAAGTTTGACGACATTTGTCTTTTTTTGGTTCCTCACCGAGGGAATGCGTAAGCGAGATAGGCATCGGTGAGCGCATTGCCCCAAAAAAGCGCTAAAAAGAAGCCGATCACCAGGAAAGGCCCGAAAGGAATGGCGGTTGGTGCAGGCACCCAATCGCCGGTTGCGAGGTGTTCATACTGAACTTTCTCCCCTCTCCACCGTTTCCAGAGGTCGCGCAGATACGCCCAGAGATCCCCTAGAAGCAAGCACCAAACCACAGCCCAAATCTCGTGCAGCAGATACTCTGCCGGGCCTACAAGTTCGCCCTCTTGTTCTCCCTCTACCGGAGCGGACTCTATGGGGGGAGTTGGGGATCGGCGCCTCCGAAGATAGATTAAAACAGGCCCGACGATGAGGCCAGATAGGCTCGACAGCACCACCCACACCGGCAGCAGACGCAGCGGGTTCTCGCCTCGTGCCACCTGCAAGGCCAGCATGGCGCCCATTCCGCGCCCTAACAGCACATCTCCCAATCCCATGGCCTCGATGCCTTTCCACAGCCAGCCCAAAATGCGAATGATTCCGAAGATAAGCGCCCCGATAACGGCGCCCCACACCGAAACCGGCAGCCATCCCCTCACAAACGGATGGATGGGAGTATGTCGTCCCCACTCGATAAGCTCTAGCCCCACCGGAATACAGAACAGAAGGATGTTCAGTGTATCCGGTATGGTGAAGGTTTCCAGGTCTATAAAAAAAACCGGTATCAGCACGGCCGTATACGCCAGTAAGGCGAGGCAGAAAAGCGTCCCCGCCTCCACAAAGCGCAGCACGATGAGGACGAAGAGAACACCGGTCAGCAGCTCCACCCCGAAATAGCGCCAGGCGATGTGTTTTCCACAGTAGCGACATCGGCCACGCAGCAGCAAAAAGCTTAGCAGCGGCACGAGGTCTATGGCGTTTAAGCGATGCCCACAACTCGGGCATATGGAAAACCGAGGTTCTAAAAGCGACAGCCCTTTTGGAAGCCGATAGATAACCGCGTTAAGGAAACTGCCTATCGTGACGCCAAAAAGAAAGGCCACAGCTCCTAGAAACCAGAGGGGCACAAGAATCATGAGCGTGCTTCTACTTCAACAGTTGGCTGCAACCAGGCTCCCCTTGGGGGAGCCTGGTTGGTTCAAACAGAGTGCGAGCAAGGCGGTTGGGATGGTTTAATCTCCGCCGCCGCCACCGCTCAGGTTGGATACCACCTGAATCAGCGGCATGAAGAGCGCGATAACGATGAAACCTACGCAGAACCCTAGGAACACGATCATTATCGGCTCGATGGCCGCTGTGAGCGACTGGAGCTGAGCATCCACTTCGCCCTCGTAGAAATCGGCCACCTTCGTAAGCATGTGATCGAGCGAACCCGATTCCTCCCCGATGGAGATCATATGGACGACCATCGGTGGGAAGAGCCGGCTCTTCTCTAGAGGGTCTTTAATGCGCTCGCCCTCACGAATGCGGGCACGTGCCGCCATAATGGCGTCGCTTACAATAACGTTGCCCACCGCTCCGGCCACCGTCTCCATCGCCTGCAGAATGGGCACACCGGCGGAGAGCAGCGTTGAAAGCGTGCGGGCAAACCGTGCCAAAGTGACTTTGTGGATCAGCTTGCTGAAGACGGGTATCCAGGAGATTTTGAAGCGGTCAATAAACCTTCGGCCCGGGCGGGTACGGCCTAGCATCTTGATGGAAAACCACACGAGGAAGATGATAAGCAGCCCGATGTACCATTCGCTCTTCAGGAAGTTGCTGAAGTCCACCAGCACCTGTGTCATCCAGGGCAGCTCTTTCACGCCCAGGTCTTTAAACAGGTCTATGAATTTCGGCACGATGAAGGTGGTTAAGCCCAACACAATGAGCACCGCCACGATCACCACGATGGTGGGGTAGGTAAGAGCCGATTTCACCTTGCGCCGCAGCTCCATATCCTTTTCGAGGAAGTGGGCAAGGCGTTGAAGTGACTCCTCAAGGACACCGCCGACCTCTCCGGCTCGGATAAGCCCGATGAAGAGGTTATTGAACACGGCGGGGTACCTCGACATGGCCTTTGAGAGCGTGGAACCGCCCTCCACCTCCACCTGAATCTCTTTAATGATGCGACGGAGCTTGGGGTTTTGGGTCTGCTCTCCCAACACATCGAGCGTACGCACCAGCGAGACGCCCGCGTCAATCATGGTAGAGAACTGGCGACAGAAGATGGCAACATCGCGCAGTTTTACCCGGCCGAAGCCGGTGCCGGAGGTCGTCCCTCGTGCTTTACCGGTTTTCTTTATGGTGGTGACGCGAAAGCCCTGCTCTTGTAGGCGTCGAGTAAGTATCTCTTCGCTTTCGGCTTCCGACGTCCCCGTGCGCACGTTACCCGTGGCGTCGCTTACGGTGTACTGAAAGATAGGCATGAGCAGCCTCCTAGTGTCGGTTCATACCGCCCTGGCCGCCGGGTTGTCCCCCTTGCGGCATGGTGACGGTACGGATCATCTTTTCGAGTTCGGTTGGGTTCATCGCGCGCGACATGGCCTCTTCCAGCGTAATCAGGCCGCGTAGATAGAGGTCGCGCAAAGCTTGATCCATCGTCTGCATACCAAGGCTTCCACTGGTCTGGATCATCGAGGTGATCTGGTGGGCCTTGTTTTCACGGATGAGATTGCGAATGGCCGGGCTGGCCCGCATGATCTCCATGGCGCACACGCGACCGGGCTGGCCGGCCCGCGGAAGCAGCTGCTGGCAGAGAATGGCCTGAAGGTTGTTAGAGAGCTGCAGACGCACCTGCTCCTGCTGGCCTGGCGGGAACGAGTCGACGATACGTTCCACCGAGGTTGCCGCAGAGTTCGTGTGGAGGGTTGCAAACACCAGGTGCCCCGTTTCGGCGGCGGAGACCGCCATCTGCATGGTTTCTAGGTCACGCATCTCTCCAACGAGGATTACATCGGGGTCTTCGCGCAGAGCGGCACGCAGAGCCTTGCTGAACTGGCGCGTATCCTGCCCCACCTCGCGCTGGTTTATGATGCTGAACTTATGCGTATGAAGGTACTCGATGGGGTCCTCGATAGTGATGATATGGCGGCTCTGCTCCGAGTTGATGCGGTCAATCATGGCCGCAAGGGTGGTGGATTTACCGGAACCGGTAGGCCCTGTTACCAGCACCAACCCGCGTGGTAGGCGCGTTAGCTCGATAAGCACGGACGGAAGTCCGAGCTGTTCGATGGTAGGAATTTTTTGCGGAATTTGGCGGAAGGCGCTCGCCACATTCCCCTTATCTCGAAACACGTTTACGCGGAAACGAGCCGACCGCGCCATCTGATACGAAAAGTCGAGCTCGAGGTCGGTCTCAAAGCGCTGTATCTGCTCGTCGGTGAGGATTTCGTAGACGAGGCGCTGCGAGTCGCGCGGGGTTACTTTTTCGAACGGCAGCGGCTGTAGAGCGCCATCTATGCGCACGACAGGCGGGATGCCCACGGCCAGATGCAGGTCGGAGGCTCCCTTCTCTACAACGATGCGCAGGAGGTCATCTATGTGTGCGTCATCGAGCGGTGCGGGGCGTGCGCTTGTTACCTGCACCGCCTGAGGCGGAGGGCTTACCGGTGGCGGGGGCGTTCCTCCGGTTGTCGGAGTGCCCATCAGTGGATTGGCCACCGGTGGTGTCCCTTGTTGGGGTGGACGATTAGGCGGATTCAAATTTGACACTTCCGTAAAACCCTTTCAGAATTCAAAAGAGTGCTTTTTCAGAGAGCGCAGCAAGCATAGCGCGCTCTCTAAATAGTATACGCACCAAATCTTCAAGAAGGCTCAATAGCCTGCCGTGAAGACCGTACGCATCACCTCTTCAGGAGTGGTAATACCCTGGAGCACCTTCGCCAACCCATCCTCACGCAACTCCATCATGCCGTTGGCCTTTGCAGCCTCCTTCAGGTCGGCCAAAGGGGCGCGGCGCACGATCATTTCGGCGATCTCGGCATTGAGACGCATCAACTCGTAAATGCCGATACGCCCTCGATAGCCGGTGTGGCGGCAGGCCTCACATCCACGCCCACGCGCCAACTGCACGGTTTGGGCCGGGTCTTCCACCTTAAAGCCAAACTTCCTCAGGTCGGAGGCCGGCGCCTCATAGAACTCTTTGCACTCATTGCAGATGCGCCGTGCGAGGCGCTGTGCCAGAACCCCTATCACCGTTGCCGAGATAAGGAAGGGTTCCACGCCCATGTCAATAAGGCGGATGGTGGCCGACGGCGCATCGTTGGTGTGCAGCGTGGAGAGAACGAGGTGACCGGTAAGAGCAGCCTCAATGGCGATCTCTGCGGTTTCGAGGTCGCGCATCTCTCCTACCATGATGATGTCGGGGTCTTGGCGGAGGAAGGCGCGCAGGGCTGTGGCAAATGTAAGCCCGGCCTTTCGGTTGACCTGCACCTGCGTAACGCCGCTAAGCACGTACTCTACTGGGTCTTCAATCGTTAGGATGTTCTTCTCCACTGTGTTCAATTTGTTCAGCAGGGAGTACTGGGTAGTGGTTTTCCCATGTCCGGTAGGGCCGGTGGAGAGGATCATACCGTTCGGCTGCGAGGCAAGCTCCTCGAGCTGCGCCTGCACCTCCGGCAAAAAACCGAGTTTGTTTAGACCGATCATCACGCTGTTTTTGTCGAGGATGCGCATGACGATCTTCTCACCGTGCAGGTTGGGCAAGCAGGAGACGCGCAGGTCGTACTCTTTGCCCTGATAGCGTGTGGCAATACGACCATCCTGCGGCACGCGGCGTTCGGCGATGTTCATTTCGGCCAGGATTTTGTAGCGGGCCACGAGAGGGAGCTTGAGATAGGCGGGCATCTGCATGATCTCATGGAGCACGCCATCAATGCGGTAACGCACGCGAATTCCACGGCGATCCGGCTCGATATGAATATCGGAGGCACGCTCTTTAATGGCCTGTTGCAAGATGGTGGCCGCCAGGCGAACAATGGGTGCTTGATCCACCAGCTCACGCAAGTCCGATTCCTCATCCACCTCTTTAGCGGCCTCGCCACGGGCGCCATATTCGGCCATTGCTTGCGCCATGGCGGAACGCGCATCCGAGTCGACCAGCTCTGTGCTCGGCTTGGCGCCGTCCGAGTTGGCATTGGCCGACACGCCTCCTCCATAATAGGTGGTAAGCGCCTGCTCTATCTGGTCGGGCACGGCGAGAACCGGCCGTATCTGGCACCGTGAGACCATACGCAGTGTGTCTTGCACTTCGAGGTTATTCACGTCGCCCATAGCCACATAGAGCACCTGGCCATCTTTTTTCACCGGCAGCACATTGTGGGCCTTGGCCACATGGTCGGGCACCACGTTAATTGCGCTCGGATCCGGTTTGTAGGTGGTGAGGTTAACGAAAGCGACTCCCATCTCCTGGGCTTTTGCCTCGTAGACGTGTACGGGATTAATGCCCATCTCGATGAGAATGCGCGCAAGGTCTTGCTTTGTTGTCTGCTGGATTTTACGAGCCTCTTCTATTTGGCTCTGGGTGGCATAGCCCTTCTCCAGCATATAGTCGCCCATACTTTTGCGTGCCATTACCATGGTAGTTATCTCCACCCTATGCGAGTTCGTGTTGGTTTCTATCTATCTTCCTATCGCTGCGACGAACGCAGCCACCACAGAACTGCGCTTGCGTTTACTGATGTCAAACGCTGCGCCGATTATATCACAAGCTTTCTGTGAGTGCAAGCACTTTTTTTGTGCTGCCCGAAGGCACCCTTCGGCAGAAACGGTCTACTAATGAACGAATAATGAGTGCTTTCGGATAACCGTCTCCGCTACCACGCATTTTTGCCAACACTGGCCGAAAAGACACGCAGACCTTGCTAACTATATAGAACACTTTTGTAGTCTTTTTTGTTCCCTACCACCAGGAGCATCTGTTCTATTTTCGGCTACGCCTCTAGGCTCCCTGTAGTTTACCTCTTACGGCCGCTTCCATCGTTGCCACCGGTGGGCTTTGCCCTACCCATCTTTCAAAAGCCGCAGCGCCTTGCCATACCAACATCTGCACGCCGTCTATGGTTGCGCAACCGCGCGCCCGCGCTGCCTGCAAAAGGCGTGTCTCCATAGGATTATAGACGAGATCATACACTAAACAATTCGCTTGAAGCCACTCCGGCGGGATCGGCGGCTCGGCCTCGTGATGAGGATACATCCCCACACTCGTTGAGTTTACCAGAAGCTGGGCCTCTTTCATCACTGCGCGCAGACGCGACCGGCAGTCTAAGCTTATGGCCTCTACCTCACAACTCAAGGGACAGCGTGCATGTACCCATTCCGCAAGCTGTTCGGCACGCTCCGGTGTGCGGTTTGCGATTGTCAATTTCTTAATGCCTTTCTGAACTAACGTGTAGGCCACTGCCCGTGCCGCTCCCCCAGCTCCCACGAGAAGCGCGGCTTTTCCACCCACATCATAGTGGCGCTCCTGCAAAGGGCGAAAAAACCCCTCCCCGTCGGTGTTATCTCCCAAAAGCCCCTCCGGCAGACAGTGCACCGTGTTAATAGCACCAATCGCCTCCGCTATGGGGGTGAGTTCGTGCATATATTCTATAGCCCGCTCTTTATGGGGAATCGTTAGGTTTACCCCTACGATCCCTAAGGCGGGTAGCGCCGCAAGTGCCTTTTGTAGCCCATCCGGAGGCACCGGGAATGGCACATAGACCCACGAAAGCCCCAAAGCGGCAAAGGCGGCATTGTGCATGGCCGGAGACAAACTGTGTTCTATCGGCCAACCGAACACCCCTACCACCCGCGTTTTTCCGCTTATCTCATGCATGAATCCCTAAAGTCGCGCCTCCTTTAAATGCCCTCTACGCCGAAAGTACCATAGAAGCAGCCGCTCCGGTGGACGACTTACCAAACGTGTGTAGAGAAACTCATGCGGATGCAACGGCTGCACCATAATGGTGTATAACCCCATGCGATTGCCACCGAAAATGTCTGTAAACATCTGGTCGCCTATGATCACCGTCTCCGCAGGCGAGGTGCCAAGCGCCTCTAAAGCGCGTCGGAACCCGCTCCGCGAAGGCTTCCTTGCCCACCCCACAGCCTCAATGCCAAAACGGCGGGCAATGCGCTGCGACCGCCCCGTGCGCAGGGAGTTGGAGAGCAGACAGATGCGAATACCTAGTTGCTTTAGACTTTCAATCCAATTCGCCAACTCGGCCTCGATCTCCTCTTTTTGCCACCGCACCAACGTGTTATCTAAGTCCAAAATAACCCCTCTGAACCCGCGCTCCCATAGCTCTTGAGGGGCGACATCGAGAACGGAACGCACATAACGATGAGGACAAAATCGTAAAATCCCTTTTCGTTCTCCTATCTCCATACTCGCATCCAGCGGCTCTTCTGCGGCTCCCCTCGAACACCCACCCTCTTTCTGCATCCGCCCTTTATGCTTGCCAGATAGTGCCATTCAAACACCCATCATAATGCGCTCGTCACTTGCCTATAAGCAAAATGCTCTAAGCCCACAGAGACTCTTTTATTATTGTACACGATTCGACGAGCGAGAGAGCGAAGGAAGCACCCAACGGGCGTATGGTTTCAACCAAATCTGCGTAAGTACGACATTTCCTGCACGGTCGGCTCGCTGCACACCTCTTATCTCGGCGATTCCGGTTTGAACGGCTCGTTTTGCTTATTCTGCCGACGGTCTAAATAGGTCTGCAAAATCAAACTGGCTGCGTTCGCATCTATTACCTCTTTTCGGCGCATCGGGTCTGTCTCCAAAGCACGCAGAGCCTTCTCCGCCTCCACTGTGGTTAGACGTTCATCAAGAACCTCTATGGGAATACGCACATTTCTACGCAAAATGGCAATAAACGCCTCTACTTTCTGAGCTTGAACGCCTTTTTGTCCGTCTAACTGCAGGGGCATTCCCACCACAATCCGCCCGATCTTCTCCGCCGCTATCAACTCACGAAGGGCTGCCATATCGCGTCGCCACCCCTCCTGGCGAATAATAGTTTTCAGCGGAAAGGCCCAACGCCCCTCCTCATCGCTTATAGCAACCCCTATCGTTTTTTCTCCAACATCCAGTCCTAATATTTTCATAATAAGATTGTACGCATGAAACCCGCTGACCTAAGGCGCGCGGGGGAAGTGTGGTTTCCTCCTCTCTTCTTTTAATGTAACATAGATGGCACCGCAAACAAAACGGGGCATCCTCCCCATGTGAAACTCATCACCCAAATTAGACTACTCTCCACCCCTAACAGCTAACAGAAAGAGGTACTCGAACGTACCACTCAAACAGCCGATTCTATTTAACCCCGTTAGCTGCACTGCCTGGACAATTCAAACCTTCTTCTGCCACAAAATTGTGCGCAAGAGAAATGAAAGGCAAGAGGCTTTTTGTGCACATCATGCTAGTTCGCAGGCTCTGCCGCTAGGGCAAAGCCGTCGCATGCTGGGCGCGCAGCGCTTACAACATTCCCAACTCACGGGAGATTTCTTCTTCTTTTCTATTTACTCGCTGACCGTTAGTTCCTCCGACGGTACGGCTAAAAGTCAAACAGGCCTCTTACCACTTCTCCATTGTTCAATAATACGTTGTGTCGTACTGCCTACCTCATTTAGGTGGCCTTGTTCATCCATTAAGTTCTCAAGCACACCGACGAAGAGGCCATCGCATCCTAAGTCCCATGCAAGTTGGGCCTGTTGCAACTGTCGGTTTGGGGTCGGAGTGATATCCCACTCACCGATTGTACGCAGCCCAAGTCTGCGTAAGCCATCTACTTCCTGCCGGGTTTGCCATCCGGGAACCACCGACACAATAGCCACATCGGCACGCCCAAGTCGGTGCAGATGGCATAGATAGTATTCCGGATACCTTGCAGCATAGGGCCGCTGGTCAGGAGCAATAAAATGGGAGAGCCATACCCAACTTTTTGGCTGGAACCTCGTCGCAACGGCGCCACTCCATGCTTCCGCTGTTTCCAGAATGCTCTGCCGATAAAAATCTAAAAACGTGCGGCACGCTGCCGTTTGCTCATAGCGTAATGGGGGCAAAATATCGGCAAACTCTACATAGCGGGTTCCCCACATCGTGTTGAGGTACTTTATAGAGGGAAAGCGACCCCGAAGAAAATAACGGTAGGCCATGAGAGCGTAGGGGTCGAATGCCCAAAACGAACCCCACAGATAGGATAACTGCCCTTCCATTCCCACCCCTACTTCCACACCATCCACCAGATGGAGTAGTTCGTGCCTACTCAAATAGGCAATAATCTCTTGAATGCCTTTTAGAACCTCTACATGGACTTGTGGGCTCCAGATGGAACCGGCCCAGGTACCATGTTCTCCCTGAGCGTTTTTTGGCTTCGTATCAGGATACTTTTGCCAAAACCAATCCGGCACACCGTGGCTGAAGATCGACACAACAGTCTTGAGGCCGAAGCGCTTCAGCAAGGGTAGATAGATAGCGGCTGCTTGAAAATCGTACTCGCCCTGTGCATTAGGCCATGGACTTAGCGGAAGTCGATGGGTATCTATACCGAGCGAAGCCGCACCTTTTACACGATTGGGACTGCCAATACCACCCCAAGAGACAAATTGCACAGGTTGCACGGATTTTCGTGTTTCCGCAGATTTATTATGGACTTCCACATAAGCACCGATCAAACATTGGCCCATCCGACCTAAAAACTCCCGACGCTGCAACTCTATCCTCCTTTCCTTAGGGCGTACTAGGATAGGCAATATGGCGACCATCTTGAGTAACCCACTCTACACCGTCCCATTGCCAACCTCGATAGGTAAAGGATGTATTGTGCGAACCGGTAAACCAATTTGATGGTGTCGTACACTTTTTGATTTCACCAGGGCGGAGGTTCACAAAGACGATTCGTTTTGGAGGGCCATACTTTCTGAGGAACCCCATAGCGGTAGCTAATTCCCGACGGAACGGGGTGGGTAGGTCTTTCCAATTAGGGAGCCGATGCTCACTAAGCGCCACTAGAAAATCCTCTCCTATCCTGTCCAGCGTACCACCAGGGCTCATTTCCGCTAGTTCAAAGGCACGATGTTCAAAAGCTGGTTCGTCTACAAAACTGGGGCGATCGTAGCTATTGCCTACGGAAAGCCACCATAGATCGGGCATGTCGTGCTGAATGCCAGCTCCGGCCACAAATCCTCCCAGCCAGGACGTTGTACACTCTCCCCAAAGACGATAACCCAGCCAAGCGGCTGTACGATAGAAACGCCACCAATAGGGTTGGCAGGGAAGAGCTTCTTTCGTTTTACCCTCAATAAGAGGCGTATAGTCAACTCCTTCTAACCCACCGAATCCACCATCTACCAAAATCCCCTCAAACCCTAACAGACGGCCCATGCGAAGCGTAGGATAGAGCTGGTCATCGAACCAACCACTTGCCATGCTCATAGGTACCCATCCGTAGGGGGTATCTTTAGGCCATTCCCCATCCTTGTTACGCCGTATCCATTCCATGGCGTGCTCACGAACTCGTTTAGCACCTAACTGCTCCAAATAGGGTGCTCCACAGGGAAACTGTTGATACTCCTCTGCACGCGGATCTCCTCCCCAGAAGCGATCCGAAAGCGCTAAAGGCAAGCTCATAGTCAGCAGTTCCCCTCTCATCCAAAACACAGGTTGAATGCCATCTTCTTTGAGCTGTTTACACAGGGTGGCTATTTCCCTATTCGCTCCATAGTTGGGATCGCGCAAGTACTTGGAAGAGACTGAGTAGGGTTGGCTAAGCCAAAAATCGTGCCAAAATGCGAAAGCGTCTATCGAGTTACGGTGCCACGCTTTGGCCAACTCCCGAGCGAAAGGAAGTAGTCCAACCTTGGCTAATCGTTGACCATCGAGTGTTCCTGTGTAGACGGAAGCGGTTAGGAAGGCAGGCTTAAAGCCAAAAGTCTCAGCATTACGCCATAGAAAATGGAGTTGTGCATCCGTATAACGTTGCGGTACCGGTGGAAAATCCCGGCTTATTTTCGGACTGCTATAAAGATAGTAGACCGTATCTACCACAAACCGACGCCCCGCCTCGCCGCAATCGAAGGCAAGGTTGGGCCAAACTCCATCATGGCCTTCTTCTGGGTAACTTGCAAATTGGATGTGGGCGCAGTGATAGAGCTGCCGCACTGCAAAAATCAGATTCCCATTACCCCAGTCGAGAAAGCCCATAGGCACGGCCTGCAGACAGCCTAGATCCGCATGATAGCCGCCACCACGCCGAGGTGTTCCGGCTAGCATCGGTTGGGTAATATCCCAAGAGGGTGAAAAGTCTACAATTCCCGCCGAATGAAAATGGGCATAGTAAAGGCTCACGTTTTTGCGAACCCCCTCTGGACCAAAGCCATCGTTCAGACATATCTGATACCCCCACTTAAAATAAGAGGGCACGAACACCTCTATTTTGCGAGCCAGTCCAACATAAAGGGTTCCCCCTATTTTCTTCTGCACAGGCCAAAAGGTTTGCCAGACCCGAATAGCTGTCCAGCGTGTCCAACCTGTATCCTCTATGGGCAACCAACTCTCAAAGGTCACCCTTTCCCCGTCTATATGGTAGCTGACCAACCCCCGAAACGTGCGGTCTCCTAGCTCGCGCGTGGGCGAGGTGTAGTCTACTGTATAAGCATCACCGAGCCATGGATGGTCCTTGGTTTTTTGTGGCATAGTGGGAAAGCCCTGGGCGTCCATCTTTACCATATCAATGCCGTTACCGTAAGGGATAGGATAGAGCAGGTGCTGCCCATCGGCAACCTGCCAATCGCGCCAACGGGCAATATCTTCGTCGAAAACAATGCTCTGCCCATCAGCCCAGTGAACAACAACTCCATGTGAAATCGACTCACGGTAAGGGCCGAACGATAACGAGACCGGCTCGGTTTGTAGTGTAGGAGGTTTAAGGGTGGTTGGCTTTACATCTACAGAGCAGGAACGCTCCGTTTCGGCTCCATCGTGCAGCAGGGCCGCCACGGCAAAAGTATAGGTTTTTCCGTTATCTAAACCGGTTGCTGTCCATTCAGTCCGATTAGGACCAACAGTGGCAATAGCTACCCAGTCCTTGCCTCTTTTTTGGAAAACTCGGTATCCTCTTACTTTGCCGAAGGCAGCCTCTGGACATGGGTTCCAACAAAGGTAAGCCTTTTGGTCACCCCTATCAGCAAAGAGCACAGGCGGCAATACCGGTGGGATCAGAGAGGGATTTTGCGCAACTGTAGAGGATAGACTGTAGGGGATAGTCTTCATGTCTCCGTAGAGGATAAGGCCAGAAATAAGCAAAAGCCATAAGCTTCGTCTTCCTTGAGGAGACAGCATACAGAACTCCTTTCCACACTTTTCTGTCTTTAATGCTTTAATGAAAGAACGAACAATAAAGCCTTAAGTTAACGTAGAGAGAGTAGTAGTTCCAACTGCTTTGACATCCAAAAAGATAAAAAGTGACAACAAAATAGTCCATATCGCCCTGTGCCCATCTCAAATCCCGTTTGGCTTTATGCCCGGCCGGTTTCATGACAGTAAGTTTGTTCACCCTCTACCTATCATCCCCCAGCCTCTGCCTCTGCTCTAAAAAGCAAAAAGGTAGAACTTCGACCGAAGTTCTACCCTGTCACCTTTTTAACTCCCCGCGATGGACTCGAACCATCAACCCTTCGGTTAACAGCCGAATGCTCTGCCGATTGAGCTAGCGGGGAATAGGAAGCCTTTCCGAAAAGCCTCTACTATTTTGGCACGACAGCCCGCCTCTTGTCAAGAGATTCTTCGGTATCTTCGCCTCCAAACTGGAGCCTAGCCATACGTTTTTAGCAGACGGAACGGCGAGACACCTTACAAGCCCACCAGCCCCGTAGCGATGCGGAAAATGATGGCGCTGGTGGTAAGGGCGCGGAAGAAGTCCTCAATGTTGTTTCCTCCCCCTGAAAGCTTGGCGGCAAGGACCTTCGTAGGAACAAAGATCAGATCTCCCGGCTCCAAAGAGCGCACCTTATAGCCTGGAGTGAGGCCACCCCCTGCATGAATCACCACGATATGGTCTAAAGCCGCATCCGGAGCATAACCGCCTGCTTGATTGACGTAGTAAGAAATTCCCTCACCTTTACGATAGATCACCCCTCGCGGTTGAACAACAGCGCCGATCACCTGTACCGTTGTTGGCACGGTTGGAATGGTGAGTTGATCGCCATCTGCCAAAAGCAGATCATCCGGCCCACCCGGATGTTTCAGCGCTTCCGGCAGGTTAATAGCGATGTTGCCGTTGGGCTGCAGGTCGGTTGGGCCAAGCACGCGCGGTGGCGAAACCAGATCGCGCTTGGAAAGCTCCAAAGCCAACGTGGCTGCCGCAGAGCTGCCGGCTGCCTGCCCATTGGTGGTGAGTGGCACGCTGCTTGTGGCCGCATTGCCGGCAGCCTTAATGCGCTCCAAATCGGAAAGCGCTAGCTGTCGTTTATAGTCACTTTGGTTATAGAGGTCAGCAAGGTCGCTAATGACGCGAGCAAGTTGTTTCTGCTCCGGCGAGGCCATTTCATCCGGGTTTCTGTTGAACTGGGCACCTTCAGGAAACGCCTCTTTGGTTAGCCCACCGGCCATGCGAACGAGATCGCTGATACGGGTCGTCTTGGTGATAATGTAGGGGCCCGGATGTTCTACCTGCCCTTGAATATAGGCCACCATCGGCTTTTCCTGATAGTGCCCCACTCCAGGCACGGTTACCACATCCCCATCGCGCAACAGGGGGTCTTGATCGGGCACGCACTCGCCGTGAGGGCCTCGTGTGACCATCACGGTTTGCGTAGGACTTTCGTTGCCGCTTACGAATTGGCGTGCATGGGCTATCACAATCTGATTGCTGGCGTTTGGCAGCAACCCGCCGGCGAGGCGTAGTAGATCGCTGAGATGCATATCCTCGCCTCTATCGTACTGACCGGGAGCGTTCACCAGTCCCAAGATCACCACCTTATGTGCCGGCATATATTGCGCCTGCGCCTCGGTGTAGACGGCGACGACATCGTTATCGTGCACCGCAATGTTCTTCTGACCATCTCCCGCCTGCAGCTCATCTATGGTGGCGTAGTAGTAGCGCTTACTTCCATCTCCATTTTGGCGCTCATCCACCACCAAGGCAGCATCGGGAAGCGGCCCACCGGCCTTCAGCAGCAGATCGCTGAGATGCATTCCTTCGCTGTACTGATACACGCCTGGGCGCTGTACATCTCCGCGAACGGTTACCTTACGCTCCCCCATAAAGGCCGCTTGTTGGACGGTATAAATTTCCAGTTTATCCCACCGCTGTAAGGGAATATTGGCTGCCGGATCGCCCTCCAGAGCGGCGGCCAAATGAATGGGAATGTAGGTCGGAACGCCGCTTGGGTTCCAACGATAGAGAGCGGCGCGTTGGAGATAGGCCTCACTGAGAGGGCCACCGGCCATCTGCACCAGATCGGCTATGCGCATTCCGGGGGTTAGGGCGTAGGCACTTGGCTGAGCCACAGCCCCATCAATCCGTACCACGTTCTGGATAGTAGGCCGTAACTGCAGTACGTTCACAATATCGCCATCGTAAAGGCGAAAATGCGCAACGGCAGAGCTATCTGCGAGGTCTACTGTGTGAATTACCCTCGCCTTTCCGGGCTGCACCGTGATTACCTGCACCGCATGGCTAACTCCGGCAGCGCGAACCCCCCCGGCAAGGTGTAGGAGATCGGCCAACGTCTCCCCTTGCTTCAACTCATAACAGGCAGGTGAGCGCACCTCCCCCATAGCATAGACCCGTTCATCGGTACCGGGCACGAAGATGACATCGCCTGGTTGAAGCGGAATATCGAAGCGAGAGGTTCCTCCCTTAGCGGGTAGATCGGCCATGAGTTGATAGAGGTCAAGAGGCAACACCTTATTGCCGCGCCGCACCTCGATATCGCGAAACGAGCCGTCCTTTGTGGGGCCGCCGGCAGCGTACAGCACATTAAAAGCGGTTGCCACCGCCGGCACAATGTAGGTGCCTGGCGCAAACACATGCCCCATCACGGTTACCGAGATAGTGCGCAATCGTGAGAGGCTGATTGAGACATCCACATTACGATAATAACGGCTCAGATGCGCACGTAGGGCCTGCTCTGCCTGGGCCAACGTCATCCCTGCCACGTTCACTCGGCCATCTTTACCTAAATCCAACTCCCCTTGCGGGCTTACCTGCAAGGTAAGAACGCGCGGCTCCATAGCCGGATTAGAGTATCGAACGACCACCACATCTCCACCAAAGAGTTGATAGTTCAAGGGAGGAGACGAAATGATGTTGAACACCATCTGCTCGAGTGGGTCGGCCACTCCATTGTAGGCATTGATCGCGTTTTCGCCGGGCTGTTGCGTTACGGGACTGCCATAGACGCCATTAGGCACCGCATAAGGGCCACCAAATGGTGGGTAAAGAGGGTTGCCATAGGGATAGCCCATTAGGGGAGGCATATGAGAGTAGGGAGCATACGGATAGTTATAGGGAGCGGCATACGGATATTGGTTCTCCGTTCCTAAAGAGGGCGTTGGATTCTCGGAGTTCTGGGAGGGTACGGTGGTTTGCCCCATTACTCCCGCCGTTAACGCCGCAGCGCCAAGAGGCCCTAAAGGAGGTTGCTGGGTGGAGGTTGCTCCAGGCAAAGGAGGTACAATGGGTTGAGTTGGCTGAGGCGCATTGACGGGAGGTTGAGGCATTGGGTTGCCTGTCGCGATGCCGGCTGCATTCGGATTGCTTGTGGGCTGCGTTGGGGAGATCGGAGGCGTAGAAGAAGTAGAAGAAGATGTTGCAGCGCCTCCAACAGTCATTTTGAGATAGGGATAGTACTGCATCAAAAAGGCGCGTCTGGCGAGAATGTATTCTCGTGCCGGCTCGAAAAAGTCGTAACCGAAGAGAGGGAGGTCTTCAGGGCGCTTGAAGGTACGGGCATCCGGCGGATTCGGACTAAAATCTCCGAAATCCTTTAGGCTCTGCTCTAAGGTCTGCTCCACCGCCTTGTTTGGCGTACCGTTGAGGCTTTTGCCGCTGCTATCTGTGGGCTGCACCAGCGGATTGGCGGGCGGTGCAACAGGTGTTTGCTGCTGTTTTTGAAGAGCCTTTAAATCCTCCTCCTGCTTTTGGGGCGTTGGAGTGACCGTAGTGCCTGAAGTCGAAGGGGGATTCTGATCGCCGTTCCCTTGCGCATTGGCAGGCCGGTTAGGGCTTAGAGATAGCCCCCAAAGCCCTAAACCAAGCCCACTTAACAAAGCAACACGCCCCCATACAGAGATTAGCGACCCTGAAGTACGACCTAGCATCTTCTGCGTCCCTCTCTAGCAAAGCATCTTAACGCCCGGCCTGAGGTGGCAAGCCCATAGGGGCCGGAGGTTGTAGGTTGTTTTTCAGACCGGCCTTTTGAGATAGCTGCGTGATATACTCGTTCGCCTGTTGATTGAGAACCTGGTCAAGCACCTGCTGGCGCTGATCGGCCGGAATCTGATCCCCGGTCTTTATCACTTCGATGAGATGATAGCCGTATTGCGTATGTACCGGCTGGCTGATCTGCCCCGGTTTTAGGCTAAAAACAGCCGCATCGAAGGGAGCCACCATCTGTCCCCGCATGAAGACGCCTAAATCGCCACCGCGGTTTTTAGAGCCGGTGTCATCGCTATATTTCTTAGCAGCATCTTCAAAGCTGATCTTTTTAGCCAGGATCTGCGCGCGAATCTGTTCGGCTTTCGCTTTTGCATCGGCATCGGCCTTTTTATCGGCGGCCGAGGAGTTCGGTTGAATGTCGGGCGCTTTGATGAGGATATGACGCGCATCCACAAAATCGCCCGGCCCTATGGGGTGCCCAAGCTTCTTCTCAAGGTCTTTTTTCATCAACCCCTCGAGCAACAGGCGAAAACGCTCCGACACGCGCAGTTGATCGCGGCTGATGTGGCGCTGGGCAAGAAACTGATCGTCCGTAAGACTGGCAGGAATAACCCCCTGCGTTCGCAGCTGTTTGAGCTGCTGATCCAGCGCCTGATCGACCTCGGCAGGGGTAACGGTTACCCCCTCGGCAGCAGCCTCATGCTCCACCATCATGAGTTGCAAAATGGCATTTACCGCATTATAGAGACTAGGCGGTGGATTTTGTTTTAACTGTTGTAGCACCTCATCCGGTGTCAACGTAACCGACGTTTTAGGGCTATCGCCAAAGAGCTGATCGGCCACCGACGGGCCGATCACCTGGGCAACGGTATCCTTAAACTGCTGAGGAAAGTCCTTACGAAACTGGGAAATAAAGTCGTCCCAGGTCAGATTCTCTCCAAAAACGCTACCTACAATTTGAGGTGCGCCCCCGCCAGGAGCCGAACTGTTGGCCTGTTGGGGTGCCCCGGCATTCGGTTGCGCCTGAGGCGCCGCCATAGCGCCTCGCCACACCATCGTCAAAGCTATTCCCAGTGCAGGGAATAGCACCCGCTTTGCTTTAATCATGTTGATTTGAAATGCTCCTTCGCAAGCATTGTTAATTGATACTGGATTTGCCTAGTCCATAGTAAGGAAAGAGAAGGCTTTTGACTTGTTGAACGGTTCTTTTAGCAAATGCCCATGCAGCCTGGCGTTCTGCATCGGAGACTGCCGGCTCGATGGGGTCGGTAAGCTGCGGTATGCTTTCGTGATAGGCATAGCTCTGCGGGGTTGTGTCCGCTATCTCCTTGCCGATCAGAGTGGCCACCGCCAACGTCCACATGCGCGGAACGGTGGTTAAATTATAGCCGCCTCCCCCTACGGCGACAATGGGTTTGCCCAAAGCTTTTACATCCTTAACGGCCTGCAACCAGCCTTGCGCACTCAAACAGACATGGGCGAGCGGGTCGTAGGCATGGGCATCGGTTCCCATCTGCAGAAAGATGGCGTCGGGATGGTAAGCTTCTAGGATAGGAATCGCCACCTCGCGCCATGCCCAAAGCCATACCTCATCGGGCGTGTTTGGTGCCAACGGAATATTAACGCTTGTGCCCAATCCAGCCCCTTCTCCTATCTCCTCAGGGAAACCGGTGCCGGGAAAGAGCGTTCTTCCATTCTCATGGATCGAGATGGTCAGAACATTCGGATCACGATAAAACGATTCCTGAACCCCATCTCCATGATGTACATCAATATCCACATAGGCCACCCGTGAAAACCCGCGAAGAAGGCGTCGTATTCCTACCGCACAGTCGTTTAACACGCAAAAACCAGAGGCACGACTGTAGTGCGCATGATGCAGCCCTCCCGACAAGTTGAAGGCTACCGGCTGGCCCTCTTGTGATTTCGCCTCGATCACGGCCTGTGCCGCCCCTATGGAGGCCCCTGTATAGCGCATAGAGGCGGTATAGATGCGAGGAAACAGAGGGTTATCGGGCGTATTTAGCCCATATCGGTACACATCAGCCACCGGCTCGCCCCTCTCCAAACGCCGCAGCACATCAAGATACTCCGCACTATGAGAGAGACAGACCTCTTCGTCGCTTGCAAGTTCTGGTTCTACCTTTTCCAAGGCCTCCTCAAAAAGACCATAACTCTCCAGAAGAGCGTAGGTCATTTCCAGCCGAATCGGCTTGAGGGGATGGCCTGGCCCCATATCGTATTCAAGAAGCTTCTCGGAGAAGAAGAAGCGCGCCGGATTCATATCGGCCTAAGTCCCTTCATACAACGCCGAAGTGGCACTGCCTGTGCATTTTACCGGATTTTGCTTGCAAAGAGGTTCCCATTCTCTTACAGATGTGCTTTTCAGCTGGCGAAATTTTAGGAGAGCAACGATAAGGGTGCTTCTAGAACTCGCTTCAGCTCCTGCAAAAATCGGGCGGCCACCACTCCATCGAGCACCCGATGGTCGGCGGAGAGGGTCACCTTCATGCGGGCGCGGATGGCGATCTCGTCGGTGTCGCCCACCACTACCGGCTCACGGAAAATGCCGCCAACCGCCAATATTGCAGCGTCTGGTGGGTTGATGATGGCCGTAAATTCATCCACGCCCATCATGCCAAGGTTGGAAATGCTGAATGTGCTGCCGCTATACTCTTCCGGCTTCAGCTGGCCGCTGCGGGCTTTGGCGATCAGTTGCTTGGCTTCGGCGGATATCTGTCGCAATGTCTTTGCTTGGCAATCGCGCACCACCGGCACGATCAGCCCCTCCTCAATGCCCACGGCGATGCCGATATGAATGGCCTCGTGCCGCACGATGGTGTTATTATCCGTCCATGAAGCGTTGACTTCGGGCACACGGGTGAGAGCGACAGCGCAGGCCTTAACGATGAGGTCATTAACGGTGATCTTATTTCCATCGCTTGCATCGGCGTTAAGCTCCTGCAAAAGCGCCCGCGCCCGATCCATCTCGATGACCATAGTTACGTAGAAATGGGGGATATTTTGCTTGCTCTTGCGCGTGCGTTCGGCTATGGCGCGGCGCATGCGCGACGGCTGTATCTCCTGTCCCGGGACGGTTGTGGGCACCGATTCCGGCGCTCGCTCCACAACGGGAGCGGTTTCCGGAGCCGTTGGTGTTGTCTGGGTTTGCAGAAAGGCGCGAACATCGCGCTCAACGATGCGCCCGTTCGGCCCTGTGCCTTTAATCTGATGCAAGTCTATGCCATACTGCTTTGCGATGGAGCGCGCCAGGCCCGAGGCACGCACGCGCTCCTCCGACTGAGCGCTTGTGGTTATCGTCGCTTGCGAGAGAGGGGTAGCCGTGTTGGTCGTTGTTTGAGCAGAGGAAAGCCGATTTTGGGATTCCTCGGTGGAGGAGGCCGTTGCGCCGTTCGAGCGTTGCGAATCGGTTTTCTGGGCGGTTGGCTCCCCAACAATAGCAACAGCCGTTCCAATAGGGACGGTCTCACCTGGCTGCACCAAAATCTTTGTTAAAACCCCCTCCTCGTACGACTCCAGAGGGACTCTTGCTTTATCCGTTTCGATCTCGGCGATAGCCTCACCTTTGGCGACAGGCTCGCCCTCTTTCTTCAGCCAAGCGATGATCGTCCCCTCTTCCATGCCATCGCCCATTTTAGGCATGCGAACTTCTGCCATGAGTTCACCTCAACAGATAGAAAGGAGGCCATGCCTTTAGGAGCGCAGCCTCTTTTTCGACCTTTCTGGAATGATAAAATACTTTGTCTAAAGACCTAGGCGAGAGTGCGCCTCACCGCGGCTACAATCTCGTTCTCATTGGGAATGGCGGCTCGTTCCAAATTGCGCGCGTAAGGCATGGGTACGTCGGCCCCGGCCACGCGCTCGACGGGCGCATCTAGCTCGTCATAGCCCTGCTCGTATAGCCGAGCGGCGATCTCCGCGCTAATGGACACATTTCGCCACTCATCGTGAACCACCACGGCACGATGAGTCTTTTTAATGGAACGCAACAAGGCATCCACGTCTAACGGCACGAGTGTACGGAGGTCAATGACCTCACAGGAGATGTTCTCTTTCTCCAACATCTCTGCCGCTTTGAGGCACAGATGCAGGCATCGCAGATAGGAGATCAGGGTTACATCGGAGCCTTCGCGCACAACCGAAGCCACCCCTAACGGCAGGGTGAAATCGGGGTCTTCCGGCACCTCGCCGGCAAGCCCATACAGGCTGGCATGCTCCATAAAAATCACCGGGTTATCGTCTCGAATTGCGGCCTTTAAGAGGCCCTTCGCGTCGGCTGGCGTGGAGGGAACTACCACTTTAAAGCCGGGAGTATGGGCATACCACGATTCAAGGCTTTGCGAATGTTGAGCGGACAACTGCGTGCCCACCCCGGCCGGCCCACGAAAGACGACGGGGCAGTGGATTCGACCGCTAGACATATAGGTGATCTTCGCGGCATGATTCACCAACTGGTCCATCGCTTCCAAAGCGAAAGACCAAGTCATGAACTCGGCCACAGGCCGCAACCCCACCATGGCCGCTCCGGTAGCAAGGCCTGCAATGCCGATTTCACTAATGGGTGTATCGAGCACTCGTCGAGGGCCAAACTGCTGAAACAACCCTTCGGTCACCCTATAGGTTCCCTGATACTGCCCCACGTCCTCGCCGCAGATAAACACATTGGGGTCGCGCTCCATCTCCTCCGCAAGGGCAAGTCGCAGGGCCTGATTATAGCGCATTCGTGCCATGGTCTAAAAAAGAACTCCTCCCTTTTGGTGTCGGCATCTACACATAGACATGATCGTAGAGGCTATCGAGAGGAGGTTCAGGGCTGTTTTCAGCAAAAGCAATGGCATCGGCGACCTCGGCGCGGGCCTCTTGCTCGATCTGATCTAGCTCTTCTGCGGAAATAAGGCTGTGCTCTTGGAGATACTTCTGAAGCTGCAGAATCGGGTCGCGCTGACGCCACTTTTGAACCTCTTCTTCGGTTCGGTAGAACATCCAACCTTTGGTGTTGTCATCTCCAATGCCGTGCCCCACGAAGCGATAGCAGTCGGCCTGCAAAAAGTAGGCCTCCCCCGTCTTCCGGATGCGCTCAATGGCTCGACGAGCGACCTCATGCATGGTCAACACATTCATGCCATCTACCCGCTCTCCCTCAATGCCGTGCGCCTTCGCCTTCAACACGAAGTCGGGCTGCCCGGTGGAGCGCTGCACCGAAGTTCCCATGGCGTACTGGTTGTTCTCCAGCACATAAAGAATGGGGAGCTTGTAGAGACCCACCATATTCAAAGCCTCATGTACTCCCCCCTGGTTCATGGCCCCATCGCCGAAATAGCAGACGCAGATATTGTCGCCCCCTCTATATTTCAACGCGTAGCCAACCCCCAACGAGATCGGCACCGGCCCTCCAACAATACCGTCGCCGCCCAGGAAGCCGCGATCCGGATTGATAAGGTGCATCGAGCCTCCTTTTCCACCGGCACAACCGGTGGCGCGCCCTAAAAGCTCCGCCATGATGGCGCGCATCTCGGTGCCACAGGCCAACGCATGGGCGTGATCGCGATAGGTGCAGAGCACATAATCACCAGGAAGACGCAGTTGGGGAATGACGCCGGCTACAAGGGCTTCTTGACCGTCGTAGCGATGCAGATAGCCCCCGATCTTGCCCTCGTGGAATTTCTGATAGACCGACTCTTCCATCCGTCGGATACGGAGCATGAGACGATAGAGGTCAATAAGCTCATCGCGTGTTAGCTCGCCCCTCGCGGAGCGTTCGGCAATGGTTTTTGCCATGATGGTTCCTCTCTATCTAGCCTATTTCAACTTCTTGTGGAAGCTCAGAATCTCTTCAAAGTAGGGAAGGTTCCTTCTACCCTACCTTTCAGATTATACCGCATTTCGCGCGAATACGGGAAAACTTTTTACGCCGATTGCAAGATTTTTCGAAGCGCTTAGCGTAACAGCTCCTCCGGTCGAAACCAGAGCGCTATCTCCTTCTCCGCCGTCTCCACCGAATCGGAACCGTGCACGAGATTCGTGGTGATCTCGGTAGCAAAATCGCCTCGTATGGTTCCCGGAGCGGCATCAAGCGGGTTTGTGGCACCGATAAGGGCTCGGGAAAGGCGTACTGCATTAGGCCCTTCCCATACCATCGCGACTACCGGCCCACTGGTAATAAAATTCACAAGGTCTTGAAAGAAGGGTCGCTCACGATGCACTGCGTAGTGATTCTCGGCAAGCTCGCGGCCGGGCAGCAGCAACTTCATGCCGACCAGTCGTAACCCCTTCTGCTCAAACCGCCGAACGATCTCGCCCACAAGCCGGCGCTCCACACCGTCCGGCTTTACCATAATAAAAGTACGTTCCATACTCTCCTCACGTGGCCTACCGCCATTGGAAAACCAAGTGCAGATTATAGCACTCTCACCCGTAAAATCGCAATATTTCGGTAAAAGTGCTCTATTCAGACAA
This sequence comes from Chthonomonas sp., assembly GCF_035294165.1. Classification (GTDB taxonomy): domain Bacteria; phylum Armatimonadota; class Chthonomonadetes; order Chthonomonadales; family Chthonomonadaceae; genus Chthonomonas. The sequence continues at coordinate 4,240 of NZ_DATGLN010000170.1, read as the reverse complement.
TGTGTGCGTTAATACCCATTCTCTATCATTCATTGCAGCCTCTTGAATGGCCGCGGCGGTGCGGGCATCCTGCTTGATGGTGATCTGCAGCAGACCGAGGTAGACAACCGCCATAAGGGCTAGCGCAGGCCACAGCAGACTACGAACCATTTGAAAAGCCCCCTCTAATGGCCTGCTCTTCAACAGGAGACTCCTTATTCCACCTACCACACAAACCACAAACGCAAACGATAGGCCGAGAAACCAACGTACTAGCATTTGCACTTGGTCTTCATGAGGCCCAACACTATCTAATCCCGACAACACGCGCGCCAAAGGGTGCATCTGCCCTATCTGAGCATGAAACCCACCCCACAAGGCCGCCGTTACCCCGAAGCCTAAAATAACACAAAGGGCGCTCGCTTTCCAAGCAGGCTCTGTTTGTGGTTCCTCCTTGCCAAAAAGGCGACCAGATAGCCAGGATAAACCCACCAGCCACAACAGCCCCCCACAGACAAGAACCCCTAATGCCCACCCCATCGAGGGTAACAGGAAAAATAGGTAGAGCAACCCCATAAAAAGTGTCGCAAGTGTTAGAAAGAGCAGAAGTTGAGCACGCGGAAACCGTTTTATCAACAGCGCCCCGCCACCGAGAATAAAAAAGCTACCCAAAAGTCCTATCATCTGCTGCAGTGTAAGCACTCCTAACATCCAATCGGACAAAAGGGCCTTAAGAGGAATGCCGGGAGGTACCCCATCATAAGGTGCTGCGGAACGCGCCAGCCCCAATGTTTGACGCAGTTTCAAACTTTTGATGACCTCATGCTCCAGCCAAAGAGCCTCCGCCTCCTCCCCGCTACGGCGTAACAGAGCGAGATAGCGCCGGCCGTAAGGCTCCCATGTGGCTAACGAGTCGATCATCCCCTCTCCTTGTAAGGGCGTCTTATCCCCCGTGCTCGCAATAAGCACTAAATCGGTTCCCAAAAGGGCCTCGTAGGCCCACGGGGCCGTGTCGCGCAGTATCCCGCCCAAACGCGCTAGCGCATGATGCAGCCGGAACGCCTGAGAAAGGTGCCCTACCGCGATGTCTTGCTCGGCCTCATCATGCACATGAAAAGCCATGGCCCGCAAGGCCTGCAGATGCGGAAAAGAGAGTAGCGTAAGCGGCTCAAGCTTCTGTAAAGCCCCCTGATCGCCGAAAACCTGTGCATAGAGCCGCCATTCCCCTAACACCTGTTCATACAGATGCGAGTTCCACTGAGAGGTAGAGGCGACACGCTCCAAAGCCTGCTCGCCTTGTAACTCCTGGTGATCGGAAAAGTAAAGCCAGGCACGCATGGCCGGCCAAAAGGCGTTTTTCGGCTCTAGCTGTTCTCCTCTCTTCAAGGCCACGTCGAGAATCGCACCCCTTTGTGGTGCTACAGGGGAAAGCGCGTTCGGTTTGGAGGCCGGCACAGGGTTCATAGAATGGTCGCCAGCAACGACTTCGCTGCTCTCTTGCTGAAGCGCTACATGCACCAAAAGGGCGTACAAACCCGGCACATTTGGATGCTTTTGTATCAGGCCTACGAGCCGCGCAAGAGTGCCTACCGAGACATTTGATGCGGAAAGCGGATGATCTAGATTTGCCGAAATTAGCCCCATCTGCACGAGAACGTCTGATGGCTCTGTACTCGCCACCCACTCCAAACGGGCAGCATCACTTGCCGATAAGTGCATAGGCGCAACCAAGCCACTATATCCGGAAGTTAAGGAAGTCTCCCACTGGGCGAGGAGTATGTTCCGAGTGAAAGGCAGAAGTGCCAGCCCCCCCAAAACCCCAATAACGATACCGAAATACCAGCCTCTTACCGATCCCCACCCTTTGGGAGCGGTAACAAGCGGCTTAGGCTGATGAGGCTCCCATGGCTGCGAATGCGTAGCTGGCATCGTGACTATTGAGGGGTATACGCACGAACTTCGGGCGCTGAAGTCGAGTGCCACATGAGGGCTGCTCGCGGTGAAGAGGTGTTTAAAGGTAATGCCAGGGTACCCGGCACAAAACGATGGCTCTTCGTGAGCTGTATATCTCCAGGCACTCCCCGCGAGGGCTGCGACAGGTGAAGCGAAGACAGCAGCAAAATCCAGGTAACTGCTGCGGCGGCTACTGCACCAGCTGCAGCCTGAGCCAAAAAGATGATCGCCCCCTTTCTCTGTTCCCACCAAGTAAGAGGTTGTGGTTGCGCTAAAGCCTGCAGAATGCGGTCATCAAACGAAGAGGCAACCCTGCATTCGCAGTCTTGTTGTAGGTACTTTCGCATCTGCTGATAGGCCTCGTAGGCGTTACGACAAGAGGCACATGTCTTAAGATGCGCAAGCAGCGCCTGACGCTTCGCAAACGGCAAAGCCCCATCCATCTCCAGAGAAAGCAGTCGGCGCCATTGCCGGCATGGATCAGACATTCTCTATCTCCTCCTGCAAAGCGAGCCACTTTTGGCGAAACTGCTCTCGTGCGGCGCTTAAACGCGAGCGCACCGTGCCTACCGGAATATCCAATACTTCGGCTATTTCTGCGTACTCCAACCCCTCCACCTCTCGCAGAATGAGTGCGGCACGAATGGGCGGCGATAGCGAGTTGATGATCTGTTCGATGGCAAGCCGCTGGTCGGTGTCAACGCTCGGAGCAACGAGCGTTGACAGAGCCTCCGTATCGAGAGAGGTCTCAAGCTTGGCGCTTTTACGCCGCATCCTATCTAAACACAGGTTCACAACGATGCGATAGAGCCATGCGTAAAAACTGACTTCACCACGAAACTGTCCGATCTGACGAAACGCTTTTACAAACGCTTCCTGCGCTATGTCCTCCGCTTCACGTGAACTGCGCAACACCTGAGCGGCCAAGCGTACGACCCGATCACGATACTTTTGCAGTATCCAACGCACGGCGCGCTCATCTCCCTCCGCGCAGCGCTGCAGCCAGTACAGCTCCTCACGCTGCTCCGGAGTGGCCGTCGTTATATCATGGGCAAGCGAAAGCGACTGCTTCCATCGTTGTAACCCTGTCTCCATAGCGAGTGACTCCTTACTCCTTCCTGAAGTCGCTGCCATAGGAACGGCAGCAACTCTCAGGCAATGACCGATACTCTGTTAAGGAAACCATACCTGCGGTTCGATGTTTCTTTATTCGATTGCTCACGGGCACCAATGTGCCATAGGCTCTGAAGAGCTACGAATTAATAGTACCCTTAAATAGCGCTTGAACGAACATGTGTGCTTTTCTGTATTTTTTATGCTCGCTCCCTTCTCCATCTCCACCCTCCTATTCCGGAATTGTGGCAGAACCGCGAATCTTTTACAGGGCTTAAGGCTGTTGAGCCACCTGAACCTGAATCTGGGCGTACTGGTCGCCCCGATGAACCTCCAGAGTTACCGTGCTTCCTACCTTCAACCCCTGCGTAACCGCACGGAACTGGTCGCTATCCGTTATCGGGCGTCCGTTGATGCGGGTAATAACGTCGCCTGGCTCGATGCCGGCTTGGGCCGCCGGCCCATCACGGTACACGCCGGTAACGACAACTCCTTTCACCGGTGGCAGCCCAAAACGTGTTGCTAAAGATGGCGTATTGGTCTGCACTACCACACCAAGCCAAGGCCGTGGAACTTTGCCGTAGGCCTTAAGCTCTTCGGCAACTTGCAAGGCAGTATCAATGGGAATGGCGAATCCGATGCCCTCGGCATGCTGACGAACCAATGTATTAATGCCGATAACACGTCCCTCGATATCCACAAGAGGGCCGCCCGAATTGCCAGGGTTAATGGCAGCACTGTGCTGAATAAGATGGGAGTAGATGCGCCCATCGTCGGTCGCGATGGGACGATCGAGGGCGCTGATCACCCCGTTGGTAACGGTGAATCGTAACCCCAACGGATTTCCGATAGCCACACATATCTGCCCGGGCACCAAACCTCTTACCGTTCCCAATTTGGCAGCCGGTAGATTATGCCCATCAATTTTTACTAACGCCACATCGGTGGTATAGTCCGCTCCTACTAAATGCCCATTGAATCGCCTTCCATCGGCCAAAGTCACCGTAATCTTACGCCCGCTGTCGCTACGCCCTACCACATGTTCATTGGTCAGAATGTAGCCATCCGGCGTGATGATCACCCCGGAACCTTCCCAATGGCTCTGCTCCACCTGCGGCTCAACGCCCATCATCTCGTCAAAGATGTCGGGTTCAACCCGCACGGTCTCTGAGGCATCAATATAGACCACCGAACG